>JALYGJ010000109.1 GCA_030777155.1 Chloroflexota bacterium
GGTCGGCACCTCGCCGGTCAGCCTGCGTCGCTATATCGCCGGAACGCGCGCCGTACCGGATGCCGTTGCCGCGCGCGCCCACTGGCTGGCGATGCTGGTCGCCGACCTTGCCGGCGCCTATAACTCGCTCGGCATCCGGCGCTGGTTCGACCGCCCGCGCAGCCACCTCGGGGCGCGCTCGCCGCGCGAGGTGCTCGGCCGCAACTGGGATCCTGATGACCCGTCGGTGCAGGCCGTACGCGACCTGGCCGCCGCGCTCGCCGGGGCGGGCGGTGCGACGTGATCGTCTACCGCCACGTCGACCCGCGCTTCCCGTTCCTGTGGGAGACGGCGGACCAACCGCCGGCGCGCTGGCACGCCGAAGGGGAGGGCCCCTTCCACTACTTCTCGTCGACGCCCGACGCCGCCTGGGCGGAATTCCTTCGCCACGAGGAGATCACCGATCCGGCGGATCTCGCCGGCGTCGAACGGGCGCTGTGGGCAGTCGACCTGGCGGCTCTGCCAACCGCCCGACCGCGGCTGACGCGGGCAGTCGTGAGCGGCGGGGTGGAGACCTATCCTGCCTGCCGGACGGAGGCTCAGCGGCTGCGTGCCCGGGGCGCCGACGGCTTCATAGCGCCGTCGGCGGCGGTCGATGCGCGGACGCCTTCGGGGTTCCGCACCGACCATGGGCTCCGCCGCGGCCGGCGGCGACGCGAAGCAGTGATCGTGCTCTTCGGCCGGCGGCCGGACCTCATCGGTTGGGCGGCGTGCGATACCGGCCGGCCGCGCGCGGACCTGCTCACTCGCGTCCGCCCGCTGCTGCCGCGCGGCTGAAGGGCCAGAGCCGCGAACGGTGAACCGCGCTGATCGGCTGGCCAATGCCGGCTTGCTCGCCGCGAGCGGCGCAGCGTGGGTGTCGGTTGCGCTCGTCTTCGTGACGCTCGACCCGCGCGGAAACGCCGCCGTGCTGCTCACTGGCGCGCTCCTGCTGGGGGCGGCGGTGGCACTGACGCTGACGCCGCTGCTGTGGCTGGCCGGGTTCGCACGCAGCCGGCGCATCGCCTACCGCGGCGACTGGTGGCGCGCAACACGCCGCGGGTTGCTGGCCGGCCTGGTCGTCGCGCTGTTCGTGCTGCTGCGCGCACAGGGCGTGCTGAGCGTGCCGATGGCGCTCTTCATCGTGGCCTTGGCCGTGCTCGTCGAGCTCACGCTGCGCCTGCGCCGCTGAACTTCCACTGGCCGATTGGCGACGGCGCGACCCGCGCGGCCGCGGTACGATTGCCCTCGGTCGCCCTGCTGGACCGCGACACGGAACCGGCGACGGCCCGCGCGCGAGGTGCGTCGATGGCCGACGAGCACGCTCCGCCCGACTACGCCCGACTGCACGGCTGGGACCGCGAATACCGCGTCTTCGTCCCACCAGAGATCCCCAACTACAGCGGCGCGGTCTCCTTCTGCAAGCGGCCGGTGATCGAGGACCGCGACATCCTGCTGGCGCGGGCGCCCGATGTCGCCGTTGTCGGCGCGCCGTTCGACGACGGCGTGAGCTACCGACCGGGCGCGCGCTTCGGCCCACGCGCCATCCGCCAGGCGACCTACAACCAGGGCGGCTACTCCCTGCAGCTCGACGTCCAGCCGTTCGAGGTCCTTGACGTCGTCGACGCCGGCGACGCCAACGTGGTGCCGGCCTGGCTCGAGCGTGGCCACGCGATGATCTTCCGCAAGGTGCTCGAAGTTGCCGGCAGCGGCGCCGTGCCGATCATCCTCGGCGGCGACCACTCGATAACCTGGCCGTCGGCAAGCGCGATCGCCCAAGTCCGCGCGCCGAGCAGCATCGGCATCGTCCACTTCGACGCGCACGCCGACACGGCCCACGAGGACTGGGGCGTGCTCGCCGGGCACGGCACGCCGATGCGACGTTTGATCGAGTCAGGGGCGGTCAGCGGGCGCAACTTCGTGCAGGTGGGACTGCGCGGCTACTGGCCGCCGCCGCACGTCTTTGCCTGGATGCGCGAGCACGGTTTGCGCTGGCACATGATGCAGGAGATCGAGGAGCGCGGAGCCGAGGCGGTAATCGACGATGCGATCGCCGAGGCGCTCGACGGCCCCGACGCGATCTACCTCTCCATCGACATCGACGTCCTCGACCCAGGGAGCGCACCGGGGACGGGCACGCCCGAGCCGGGCGGGCTGCTGACGCGAGAGCTGCTGCGTGCGGTCCGACGGATCGTCGGGCAGGTGAACCTGGCGGCGATGGACGTCGTCGAGGTGGCGCCGGCCTACGACGTCGCCGAGGTCACCGCCGCGGCCGCCCACCGCTGTGCCCTCGAGGCGATCAGCGCGCTCGCCGTCAAGAAACGTGCCGGCACCTCCGTCCGCTACGTCCCGTCGCGGCTGGTGGAGGTGCCCGCCACGGGCGCGCACGTGCGGGGCACGGGCGGCGGTGGCTAGGCCGCCCTCGGTCACGCGCCCAACTCCCACCGGCGAGCGTCGAGAAGGAGGCAGCGTGAGCCGCCTGACGGAGGTCAAGCCGGCCGAGCCGTGCGTCGAGGCGAAGGCGCGTCTGGCGGCCGCGGTCGAGGCCGCCCGGGCCGAGATCATCGACCTGTCTCACCGTATCCACGCTCACCCTGAGTCGGCCTTCGAGGAGCACCGCGCGTCCGCCTGGGTGGCCGACGCAGTTCGCCGCCACGGTTACCGCGTCGAGCACCCTGCGGGCAGCCTGGCGACTGCTGTGCGGGGAACGCTCGCCGGCGGCCGCGGCACCCGAGGGCCGCGCATCGCGATCCTGGCCGAGTACGACGCACTCCCCGGCCTGGGTCACGGCTGCGGTCACAACACGATGGCGGCGAGCGGCGTCGGTGCGTCGATCGCGCTCGCCGCCGTTGCGCCGGAGATCGCCGGCGAGATCGTCTTCCTCGGCACGCCGGCCGAGGAGCGTGGGTCGGGCAAGCAGTTCATGATCGACGACGGCCTGTTCGACGGCATCGACGCGGCGCTGCTCTTCCACCCCGGTGACCGCAACCGGGCGGCCTGCGCGTTGCTGGCCAGCGTCGACGTCGAGGTCACGTTCGCCGGGCGCCAGGCGCACGCGGCGGCAGATCCGTGGATGGGCAAGAACGCCCTCGATGCGCTGATCCTGCTGTTCAGCTCCATCGGGCTGTGGCGCCAGCAGCTGCGACCGAGCGCGCGCGTGCACGGGATCGTCGTGGAGGGCGGCACGGCGGCCAACATCATTCCCGACCGCACCGTAGCCCGCTTCATGGTGCGCAGCGACGACCAGGCCGACTTCGAGCGCATGAAGGAGCGCTTCCGCGCTCTGGTCGACGCAGCCGCCCTGGCTGCCGACTGCAGCGGCGAGGCGGTCTTTTCGGGTGGCTCGAGCACGATGAAGGACAACGCCACGCTGCGCGCGCGGTTCGTCGCAAACATGGCTGCCTACGGCATAGAGGACGAGCCCGTCGACTACACCCGCCTGGGCTCGTCCGACATGGGCAACGTCAGCCACGCAGTGCCGACGATCCACCCCGAGCTTGCCATCTGCGACGCCGGCACGCCGGCGCATTCAACCGCCTTCCGCGACGCGGCGGCCACGCCGCGCGCCGACGACACGACACTGCTCGCGGCTACGTTGGTCGCGCAGACCGCCTACGAGCTGTTCGCCGACCCGGATCTCGTCGCTGCCGCCTGGCAGGAGTTTCGTGGCCGCTGAGGAGCCGGCGCCCGACGGCGAGCTGTCCGCCGCCGCCGAGCTCGCCCGGCTGTATGACCTCGACCTCGCCGACCAGCGCGACGACATCGAGCTCTACCTCGCCCTTGCCCGGCACGGCCGTCCGATCCTCGAGCTCGCCTGTGGCAGCGGCCGCATCTGCGTCCCGCTGGCGCAGGCGGGCCACGACGTCGTCGGCGTCGATCGCGACCCGGCGATGCTGGCGCGAGCGGAGGCCGCGTGGTCGGCGGTCAGCGACGGCAACAGCGCAGGCTCACTCGAGCTGATCGAGGGCGACATCACCTCACTCGACCTCGCGCGCCGCTTCGAGCTGGTCATCCTCGGCTTCAACGGCCTGCTGCTCGTCGGCGACCGAGATACGCAACTGGCCGCGCTGCGCGTCGCGGCGGCCCACCTCGCGCCCGGCGGCCAGGCAGTGGTCGACGTGTGGTTGCCCGCGCCCGACGACCTCGCTGCCTACGACGGCCGTCTCGAGCTCGCCTGGTTACGCGTCGACCCAGACGGCGGACGAGCCGTGGCCAAGCTGTGGGCCGCCGACTATGACGCCGCGACGCTGAGCGCTCGCGTGACGGCGATCTTCGACAGCTGGCCGACGGGCGGCGGGCCGGTCCGCCGAATCGCACGGACGGACGAGGCGCACCTGCTCGGCGCGAGCGAGCTGCTGGCCCTCGCCGAGCGCGCCGGGCTGCGGCCGACGAGCATCGGAGGGGACTATTCGATGGCCCCTTTTGGCCAAGGTAGCGAGCGGGTCGTCCTCGTCTGCCGCTTGTTATAGTCGGCTCGTGGCCCACTCGGCGAAACCGTCCGCCCAGATTCGGCTGCTGCTCGTCGAGGATGTCGAGCAGGTTTCGCGCTACATCCGGGGCGTCCTCAGCGCACAGGCGCAGGTGAAGCTGCTCGACGTCATCACCGATGGCTCGAGAGTGATTGACCAGATCCGCGAGCTGCAGCCCGACGTGCTCGTCGTGGATGCGCTGCTGACCGGCAAGATGAACGGGCTCGAGGTGGCGGAGGAGGTCCGCCAGCAGGGCTTCGACCTGCCTATCATCGCCCTGACCGTGCCGCAGAAGCCGATCGCGGTTGGCTCGGGAATGGGCATCGTGCGCGTGATGTCGATGCCGTTCTCGGGCTACGACTTCATGTCGCTGATCAACCACGCCCATGCCGAGTACCGCGCGCTCACGCCCGAGGCGCTGTCGCGGATGTACGTTGTCTATGGCGCCAAGGGTGGCGTCGGCACCTCGACGATCGCCTACAACCTGGCCGTGGCGATGGCCAGGCCACGCGTGCACCGCGTTGCGTTGCTCGACGGCAGCCTTCAGTTCGGTGACCTGCGCGCGCTGCTGCAGGCTCCCCCCGAGACACGGTCGATCCTCGACCTGCCCACCGACCGCATCGCGCAGGCGGAGCTGTCGGAGGTCGTCTGGCGCGATCCGTCCGGCGTCGACGTCCTCTTCGGGCCGCCGCGGATGGAGATGGCCGAGATGATCACCGTGCGCGACGTCGAGAAGGTCCTCTCGCTGCTGCGCCGCCTCTACAACGTGGTCATTGTCGATACGCCGACCACGGTCAACGACCACACGCTGGCCTTCTTCGACGCCGCCGACCAGATCATCCAGGTGCTGACGTGGGAGGCAGCGACGCTCCACCAGACGGCGGTCATGATCGGCACCTTCCAGCAGATCGGCTACCCACCCGAGAAAGTGCGCTACCTGCTCAACCGGGCCGACGTGACGGGCGGCCTCGATGAGCGCGCGGTCCACGACCGCATCGGCCGTGCGCCCGACTTCCACGTGGTCGGCGACGACCGGCTGGTGCTCGAGTCGAACAATCGCGGCCACTCATTCGTCGCGCAATCGCCGGCGGCCGACATCTCGCGTGACATCATGCGCGTCGCTCGTGAGCTGACCCAGAACGTGCCGGTCGAGGCCGCAGTCAGCGCCTGAGCATGGCCGACGGACGACCGATCGGGTTCTTCGACTCTGGCGTAGGTGGACTGACCGTACTGCGCGAGGTGATCCGCCGGCTGCCGAGCGAGTCAACGATCTATCTCGGCGACAACGCGCGCGCGCCGTACGGCCCTCGCTCGGACGAAGAGGTGCGTCGCTTCTCCGCCGAGTGCCTCGACCAGCTCGCGGCACGCGACGTCAAGGCGATCGTGGTCGCCTGCAACACGTCGAGCGCGGTCGCGCTCAACGAGCTGCGCCTGCGCTACCCCGTTCCGATCCTGGGTGTGGTCCGACCGGGAGCCAGCGCGGCTGCGCTCGCCACGCGCACCGGCAAAGTGGCGGTCATCGCCACGCCCGCGACGGTCCGCTCTCATGCCTATTTCCAGCAGATCAAGGACGAGAACCCGTTCATCGTCGTGGCCGAGTTGGCGACGCCCGAGCTGGTACCGCTCGTCGAGAGCGGCCAGCTCGACGGTGCGGTGGTGGAGGAGGTCGTGCGCCGGTCGCTGGCGCCCCTGCTGAGCGGTGGCCGCCGCGACGGAATCGACACGTTGCTCCTCGGTTGCACCCACTATCCGCTGCTGGCGCCGGTGATCGCGCGCGTCATCGGCCCCGACGTCGCGATCATCGATTCAGCATCGGCCACGGCGAGCGCGCTCGCCCACCTGCTTGACATCGCCGGTCTGGCCGCCGGGCGCGACCACGATCCGGTCCACGTCCAGCTCACGACGGGCGACCTCGCCGCCTTCCGTGCCATCGCCAGCCGACTCTTCGGCGATCTCTTCCCCGCCGTCGAGCCGGTGGCCGTCGCCGGAGCGGCCTGAGCCGGTGACCGGCTCGGCTCGGCTCGGCCAGCGCCCGCGCGACGCTCGCCGCGAGCGGCGAAATCGCCAGGCCATCGGGCTCGGCGTGGCGGTCGGCGCGGCCGGTCTCGCCGTCGCCTCACGCTACCTGGCCCGCCGTTCTCACCGCGCCGCCGGCGAAGGGCTTGTCGACTGGCCGCGCGCCGAGCAGATTGCGGCCACGCGCCTGCGCCGGGCGCCGGGCGGCCTCTCGGCAGCCGAGCTGCGTGCAGCGGAGCCTGCCTACGAGCGGGCGATGGCGGCAGTCGTTCCGCTGCTCGAGGACCGGCTGGCCCTGCCGCTGCCGGGCGTCGTCGAACGGCACGCCGTCGTCGATCGCGTCGGTTGGGCGCGCGCCAACGTGGTTACGTTCGAGCAGCTCATCGGCCGGCTCGAAGGACACCTGCGCATGCCGGCCGGGGAGGGGCTGGCGGCGGGCGTGGCCCGGCTGGCCAATCGCTTCCTGACCACCCAGCAGGTCGGCTTCCTGCTCGGTTATCTGGGCTCGCGCGTGCTCGGCCAGTACGACGTTGCGTTGCTGTCGGCCGAGGCAAAGCCGGGCCGACTCCTCTTCGTCGAGGAGAACATCCGGGGCGTGGCCAACTCGCTCGATGTGCCCCTCGACGACTTTCGCACCTGGATCTGCCTCCACGAAACGACCCATGCCTTCGAGTTCGAGGCCAACGACTGGCTGCGGCCCTACCTCGCCGAGCGACTCGAGCGCCAGCTCGCCGGTGTCCTCGAGCAGGCGCGCAGCCTGCAGGCCGACGGCGTCGGTGCGCTGCTGCGCCGACTTGGAACCATGCGTGGCCATCCGCTCGCGGCGCTGCTCACCCCCGAGCAGCGGAGGCTCTTCCGTGAAACGCAGCTGGTGATGAGCCTGCTCGAGGGCTTCTCCGACTGGGTGATGGACGAGGTCGGTGTCGAGCTGCTGCCCAATGTCAGGCAGATCCGGGAGCGTTTCGAGGAGCGGCGCAGCCAGCGCCAGCGTGGTCTCGACCGTATCATCGCCCGCCTGACCGGCCTGGACCTGAAGCTCGAGCAGTATCGGCGCGGCGAGCGCTTCGTCAGCGGCGTCGCCGCGGGCGGCGGTCGCGCCGCCGTGGCCCTGCTGTGGCAGGGTCCGTGGGCACTGCCCAGCGAACGCGAGATGGCGAATCCGGAGGCATGGTTGCGCCGCGTGGCGCCACACACGCTCAGCCCTGCGCGGTGACGGCCGCCGTGTCGCTGCCCCGGACGAGCGGGCCGGGTGGCGGCCCTCGCGGGGTGCCGCGCGCGATCGCGCTGTCGCCCATCCTGTCGGCGCGCTACCGTCGCCGCGACCTCGAGGCGATCGCCTCAGCCGCACCCGGCAGCCGGCTGGTCAGCGTGTCGCTCGAGGGGCTCGCCGACGCTGAACTGTCCGACGTCGAGGTGCTCTTGCGCGGCCCGCTGCCCGCCGGCGTCTTCGACCGGCTGATTGCACGTTGCCCGGCGCTGAAGTGGGTGCACTCGGCGACTGCCGGGGTCGAGCGCGTGCTGACGCCGGCGGCGCGCGAACGCGGGCTCGCCATCACCAATGCGCGCGGCGTCTTCTCCGAGCCGATTGCCGAATACGTCGTGATGATGATCCTCGCGGTCAGCCGCCGGCTGCCTCAACTGCTCGAGCTCCAGCGAGAGCGCACCTGGCAACCGCTGGAGGCGACCGAGCTCGGCGACGTCACCGTCGGTGTCGTTGGCCTCGGCTCGATCGGCCGGCGTGTCGCCGAGCTGGCGGCCGCCTTCGGTGCACGCGTCGTGGCGGTTCGTCGTGGCGGGAGCGAACTCGAGCGCGAAGCGGAGGGCGCGCCGGGGACGCCGCCGGGCGAGCTGCTCCGCCCGGCTCAGCTGCCCGAGCTGCTCGGGCGGAGCGACTTCATCGTGCTGGCGCTGCCGCTGACGAGGGAGACCGAGGAGCTGTTCGACGGGCCGATGCTGGGCCGTGCCAAGCGCGGGTCGTGGTTGATCAACGTCGCCCGCGGCCGGCTGGTCGACGAGCGGGCGCTGATCCGCGCGCTGCGCGAGGGCCCGCTCGGCGGTGCGATCCTGGACACGTTCGTCGAGGAGCCGCTGCCGCGCGACTCGCCGCTCTACGGGCTGCCGAACGCGATCGTGACGCCTCACACGGCGTGGTCGAGCGGCCGCGCGCTCGATCGGAGCATCGCCCTCTTCTGCGACAACCTGCGCCGGTTTGCCGCCGGCGAGCGGCTGCTCAACCTCGTCGATCCGCAGCTCGGCTACTAGCTCGATTACCCTCCAGCCTCGCCTGCATCCGGCTCCGCGTCGCCACCGCGCGGGAGCAGGCCCTGATCGCGCGTGCGATCGACGGGGGCGAGTCGACCGCCTGGCTGGCGAAAGCACTGACCACCTGCCGACCGGCAGCGACGGCAGCGCATCACGTCTACGATCGGGCAGGTGGAGATCGCGATCGTCGGTCTTGCCCGCTCGGGGAAGACGACCATCTTCAACACGCTGACCGGCGGCGCGGCCGAGACGGGAGGCTTCGGTGGGACGACGGTCAACATCGGCGTCGTCAAGGTCCCCGACGACCGGCTGACGAGGTTGACCGAGCTCTACCGGCCGCGGCGCGAGGTGCCGGCCGATGTCACCTATGTCGAGCTGCCCGCCCCGCCGCTGTCGCCCGACGGACGCGAGCCGGCGGAGATCCCGGCTGACCAGCTCGCCCGCCTGCGCACCGCGGATGCCCTGCTGCACGTCGTGCGTGGCTTCGACGACCCGTCGGTTGCCCACCCGCTCGGTGCGGTCGACCCGTGGCGCGACGTCGAACAGCTCGATCTCGAGTTCGTGCTGGCCGATCTCGGCGTCGTCGAGCGACGCATCGAGAAGCTGCGCACGACCGGCCGCCATGGGACATCCGCCGAGCGCGAAGCCAACGAGCAGGAGCTGGAGCTTCTCGAGCGGCTTGCGCCGCCGCTGCGCGAGGACGTTCCGCTGCGCGACGTGGGGCTGACCGACGACGAGCTCAAGCGGCTGCGCGGCTTTCGCTTCCTGACCGAGAAGCCGGTGCTGCTGCTGCTCAACATCGACGAGGCGGCGATCGAGCGTGCCGGCGCGCTGGTCGGCGAGTTTGCCACCCGCTACCGCCACGCTGCCACCGAGATCGAGGCGCTCTCGGCGCGGATCGAGATGGAGATCGGCCAGCTCGAGGCCGACGAAGCGGCGGCCTTTCGCGCCGACCTCGGCCTCACCGAGGCCGGGCTCGAGCGAGTGATCCGCATCTCCTACCGCCTGTTGGGCCTCATCAGCTTCTTCACTGTCGGTCCCGACGAGACGCGCGCGTGGATGATCACCGACGGGTCGACCGCCGTAGACG
>JALYGJ010000110.1 GCA_030777155.1 Chloroflexota bacterium
CGGTGACGGCGACGGCCGCTGGGCGCAGGCCGTTGCGATCGAGCATCGCCCCGACCCGCCGTCCGTCGGAAAAGGCGATCGCGGCCGGCCCGTCCCACGGTGCGAGCAGGCCGGCCGTCCGGCGCCCGAAGTCGGCCAGATCGGGCGGCGTCGACCGCCGCAGGCCGGTTGCCTCGGGCAGTGCCAGCAGCAGCGCAGCGTCGATGCGCCAGCCGGCACTCACGAGCAGGTCGAGCGCCTCGTCGAGCGACAGCGAATCGGAGCCGTCGGGTGTCAGCAGCTCGCCCAGCTGGCGCAGCCGCCGGCCGAGTCGACCGCCGAGCTGAGCCATCCGCCCGCGCAGCTCGGCGCGGTTGCCGCGGACGGTGTTGATCTCCCCGTTGTGCGCGATCAGCCGGAACGGCTGGGCGAGCGCCCAGCGCGGACTGGTGTTCGTCGCATAGCGCTGGTGGAAGACGGCGTACGGCAGTTCCAGCTCGTCGCCGGCGAGATCAGGGTAGAACGCGGGCAGTCGGGAGCCGGCGACGAGGCCCTTGTAGACGATCGTCCGGGTCGAGGCCGACGCGACGCCGAAGTCGAGGATTGCCGCCGAGCGCGCGTCGAGCTCCATTCGCCGCCGGGCGAGTAGCAGCCGCCGCTCGAACCTGTCGCGGGCTGCCGCCGACCGCCCGGTGGCGGCCCGTCGCTGCGCGCCGACGACTGCCTGCGCGACGGCTGGCATCGTCTGCCGCGCCGCGGGTCCAAGCTGGCTGCCGTCGACCGCGACCTCGCGCCAGCCGATGACGCTCAGCTCCTCGCCGGCGAGGGCGGCGCCCACGATCTCCCGCGCGGCGCGCTGGCGGTCGCGGTCGGCGGGCAGGAAGAGCATCACCACGCCCGGCCAGCCCTCGACGCCTGGCGCAATCCGCCGGAGCAGCGATTCGTCGAGGGGCACTGCAACGCCGGCGCCGTCGCTTGACTCGCCATCGGCGGCGAACGCTCCACGATGGCCGAGGTTGGCCAGCCCGCCAAGGGCGAGCTCGAGGACGCGCCGCCGGTCGCGCCGTTGCGTCGCGGCGACGAAGCCCACGCCACACGCGTCGTGTTCGAAGCGCGCGTCGTACAACGGGTAGGCGCGATCGGATCCGGCCACCAGGTTCCCCACTCGAGACGGCTGCCGGGTCACGGTACCCGGCTCAGCGGCCGCCGTCAGCCGTCGTCCGGGTAGCGCGACGGTGCCGGAGCGGTTACGGTCGGTCGGACTCCTGCAGTTCGCGCAGCCTGGCCTGCCAGCGCTCCAGCCGCTCTTCGTCGGCAAACAGAACGAGCACCGTGTTGTCGCCGGCGAGCGTGCCCTCCTGTTCGGTCAGGCTGGAGCGGTCGATCGCCTCGGCGATCGCCGGCGCGCTGCCCGGCCCGGCGATGAGCAGCAGGATCAGCCCCGATCGGCGGATCGTGACGGGCAGGTCGTGAAGGACGCGGCGGAGCGCCTCGTTGTCGATGGGCGAGGCGGCGACGTCGTGCGGTGACACGTATATGTGGCGGTTGGCGCGTACGGCCTTGATCAGCCCGAGCTCGGCGATGTCGCGGCTGACCGTCGCCTGGGTGACGTCGAAGCCACGTCCTGCCAGCAGCTCGACGAACTCCTGCTGGCTGCCGATCCGGTGGCGCGCCACGAGCTCGCGCATGTGGCGCTGCCGCTCCTGTTTACTCCCGCCGCGGCTGCCGCGGCGCCGGACGGTCGAACGCGCCACAGGCTGATCATACGGTTATGCAGTATGAAGATGCACGTGTCGCGCGGCACGCCCTGCCCGACAGCAACTGAAGGTTGGCAAGTCACACGGCGCCCGGCCGTCAGTCCTCGACCGCCACGCCGAGGCGTTTCGCCACCGTATGGAGCTCGGCATGGACGCGCGCCGGCGCCGTCCCGCCGATGACGTCGCAGCGCGCCACTGCACCATCGACCGTCGCCGCCGCGCGCAGCCGTCGAAGAGCGGCCACTTCGCCGGCGAGTGCCGCGGCGCGCGCGTCGTCGGTAGCGGCAAGCGCGCCGGCGAACGCGCCATCGTCCAGCTCGCCCAGCGTGGTCGAGGCTGCCTCCGCGCGGCGGACGAGATCGCCCACGATGCGGTGTGCGCTGCGGAAGGCAACGCCCTCGTCGACCAGCGCGTCGGCCAGGGCGCTGGCGGTGGTGAACCCCTCCTCGGCGGCGGCGCGCATACGCGCCTCGTCGACGTGCAGCGTCTCGACCATGCCGGCCAGCACGGCCAGCGAGGCAACGGTCGTCCGCACGGCATCGAAGAGCAGCGGCTTGTCCTCCTGCAGGTCGCGCTGGTAACCGAGCGGCAGCCCCTTGAGCAGAGCCAGGCAGGCGGTGAGGGCGCCGATCACGCGGGCGGTACGCCCGCGCGCCAGCTCGGCTGGGTCGGGGTTGCGCTTGTTGGGCAACATCGATGAGCCGGTCGAGAACTCGTCGGCCGGACGGACGAAGCCGAAGCGCGGATTCGACCACCACGCCAGCTCCTCGGCCAGGCGCGACAGGTGAACCATCAGCAGCGCCAGCGTCGACAGCGTCTCGACGACGAAGTCGCGATCGCCCGAGGCATCGATCGAGTTGCGCGTAACGCCGGCAAACCCGAGCTCGGCCGCCGTCGTCGCGCGATCGAGCGGGAAGCCGGCACCGGCGAGCGCGCCACTGCCGAGCGGCGACACGTCGGCGCGGCGGCCGGCATCGGCCAATCGCTGTCGGTCGCGCTCGAGCATCTCGACATACGCCAGCAGGTGGTGGGCGAAGAGGACCGGTTGCGCGGGCTGGGCATGGGTATGGCCAGGCATCAGCGCCGTTGAGTGGCGCAGCGCGAGTCGGACGAGCGCGCGCTCGAGGGCTGTCGCCCCGGCGTCGACTTCGGCGAGCGCCCGCCGCAGCCACAGGCGCAGGTCCGTCGAGACCTGATCGTTGCGCGACCGGCCGGTGTGGAGCTTGCGCGCGAGCGGTCCGATTTCCGCCTCGAGGGCCGCCTCGAGGTTCATGTGCACGTCTTCGAGGGCGGGGTCCCAGGCGAGCTCGTCACGCTCGAGGCGTCCGCACACGCTCTCCAGGCCGGCGAGTAACGCGTCGACTTCGGCCGGCGTCAGCAGGCCCGCGCGACCGAGAGCGCGAACGTGGGCCATTGAGCCGGTCAGGTCGTCAAGGGCGAGCTCCGCGTCGACGTCGATCGACTGTCCAAAGTCGGCCGCCCGCGGATCGGGCGCCGCGCCGAAGCGGCCACCCCAGGTTCTCATCGACGCGACAGTAGCAGCGGCCCTCGCGCTCGCGTCAGCGCCTCGAGACGGGCTCGGCCGCCGCATCCGCGCCACTGACGGCCAGCGGCAGCTCGCCGAGCAGCGGTCGTGCCCAGCTCCACGGCGACCCGTGGCGCGCCGCTTCCGTGCGCAGCGGAAGCCCCCAGATGGCAATGAACCCGACGGCGCTGGCGTGGTCGAACGCGTCGCCCGTGTCGTACGTCGCGAGCGCCTCATCGTAGAGTGAGTACGGACTGCGCCGGCCGACGACGATCGCCGAGCCATGGTCGAGCCTGACCCGGACCTCGCCTTCGACGACGCGCTGCGCGGCCGCGACGTACTCGCGCAGGTCGCGCTGCAGGGCGCTGAACCAGAGGCCGTTGTACGTTCCCTGCGCGAGCTCGTCGCTCACCAGCCGGTTGAAGCGCAGCTGTTCCTTGGCGAGTGTCAATCCCTCCAGCGCGCGGTGCGCCGTATGCAGGATCACCGCCGCCGGCGCCTCGTAGATCTCGCGGCTCTTGATGCCCACCAGGCGGTCCTCGAGGTGGTCGATCCGGCCCACGCCGTGCGCGCCGCCGACCCGGTTCAGTTCCTCGATGAGGGCGGACGCTTCGAGCGAGTGCCCGTCGAGCGCGACCGGGACGCCGCCTTCGAAGGCGATCGTCAACTCGGTGGCCGGCGGCGCGTCCGCCGGCGCAACCGTCCATTCGTACACGTTGGCCGGCGGTGCCTGCCATGGGTCCTCCAGCACACCGGCCTCGATCGATCGGCCCCACAGGTTGACGTCGACTGAATACGGCGAGGCGTGGCTGACCGGCACGTCGATGCCCCGCGCGGCCGCGTACTCGATCTCCTCGTCCCGCGCCAGGCCCATGCCGACGCGCATCGGCGCGATCACCTCGAGCCGCGGATCGAGCGCCTTGACCGCGACGTCGAAGCGCACCTGGTCGTTGCCCTTGCCGGTGCAACCGTGGGCGACCGCGTCGGCGCGCTCGAGCTGGGCAATCTCGACGAGCAGCTGCGCGATCAGCGGCCGCGCCAGCGCCGTCGCCAGCGGGTACGCACCCTGGTACAGGGTATCGGCTTGCAGGCTGGGCCAGACGAACCGCTCGGTGAACTGCCGTCGCGCGTCGACGACGTAGGCACGCGCCGCTCCGGCCGAGATCGCGCGCTCGGCAACGCCGGGACGCAGCGAGCCACCGCCCACGTCGACGGTCAGGGTGACGACCTCTACGCCGTGGCGTTCGCGCAGCCAGGCGACGGCGACGGACGTATCGAGCCCACCCGAGTAGGCAAGCACGACTCGGTTCAAGCGCGGATGCCTCCGGGGTCGCTGGGGGTGAGTGCGCGGAACGCATGTGGCGGATCGCTGTCCTGCATTAACATGCGCCGGCTGGCCAACTATTGCATATCTATGCGCCCGTGTCTAGTATCCCCGCTGTGACCGCTTTGCCGCTGCTGCGCCCGCCACAGCACCTGCTCTCGGTCGTCGATCTTGGCGTCGACGGAATCGAGGACGTCGTCGAGCATGCGCTCGAGATCAAATCGCGCCCGCCGCTCACATCCGCGGCGGCGCCCCTCGCCGGGCGTGCGGTCGCGCTCGTGTTCGACCGGCCCAGCCTGCGCACGCGCGTGTCGTTCGAAGTCGGCGTGCAGCGCCTGGGCGGGCTGACGACCACGCTCGCCGGCAAGGACATCGGCTTGGGCAGCCGTGAACCGCTGACCGACATCGCGGCCACGCTCTCGCGCTACGTCGACGCGATCGTCGTGCGCATGGTCAGCCACGCCGCGCTTGCCGAGCTCGCCGCAGCGGCCAACGTGCCGGTGGTCAACGCCCTGACCGAGCACGAGCACCCCTGCCAGGCGCTGGCCGACCTGCTGACGCTGCGCGAGCATCTCGGGCCGCTTCGCGGCCGCCAGCTCGTCTTCGTCGGCGACGGCAACAACGTCTGCCACTCGCTGTTGCTCGCCGGGGCCGCGGTCGGCCTCAACGTGCGCGTGGCGGCACCGGCCGGCTACGAGCCCGATGCTGACATCGTTGCTGGGGCGAGGGCGATCGCGCGCCAGACGGGCGCACGCATCGAGATCGGCAATGACCCGGCCGAGGCCGTCGTCGCGGCCGACGCACTCTACACGGACGTCTGGGCGTCGATCGGCGACGAGGACCACCTCACCACGCGCCGCCGCGACCTGGCCGGCTTCCGCATCAGCCGGGAACTCCTGCGCGCAGCGCCGCAGGCGCTGGTGATGCACTGCCTGCCCGCCCACCGCGGCGAGGAGATCGAGGCCGACGTCATCGACGGCCCGCGCAGCGTCGTCTTCGACCAGGCCGAGAATCGTCTGTACGTCCAGCAGGCGGTGCTGCTGCGGCTGCTGCGCTACCGCGCCGCGTACTCCCGTCCGCCGCTGGCGACGCGGCCGGCCGGCATCGTTGGCCCGATCGCGGCCGTCCCGCGCTGAGCCTGCGCCGGCGCTCTCGCCGCGACGGGCTATCGTAGGCCGATGGCCATGCCCGCACGGACCGACCGGGCCAGGACCGCCTCACCAGGGCTGCGGCTGAGAGCGGTGAGCCGAGCCCGGCGCCACCGGCCGGAGGAGCTCGCCTTCCTGGCCGAGGTCGCGCGCCTGGTGGGGTCGGCGCGGGCGTGGGATGAGTTGATGCGGACGATCGTCGACCGCGCCACGGCGGCGGCTGACGCCGAGGTCTGCTCGCTCTACCTGATGGATCGCGATGGCTCGGGCGTGACGCTCGCCGCCACCAACGGCCTCGATCCCGAGCAGGTCGGACACGCCCGCCTGCCGCTGGGACTCGGAATCACCGGCCGCGTCGCTCAGACGCGCCAGCCCATCACCAGCATGAACGTGCTCCGCGACCGGCGCTTCCACTGGATCCGAGGCGTCGACCAGTTGCGCTTTACCTCGATGTGCTCGGTGCCGCTGATCTGGAACGACGAGGTCGTCGGCGTGCTCAACGTGCAGACCATTCGCCGCCGCCGCTTCACTGGCCGCGACGTGCGCTTCCTCGAGACGCTGGCCGGGCTGCTTGCCGGCATCGTCGAGCGCAACCGCCTGCAGCGCGAGGCCGAAGCGCAGGTCGAGAGCCTGCGCGCGATCGATGAGGCACGCGCCCAGCTCGTGACGGTCGTGACGCATGCATTGCGCACGCCGCTGGCCGTGGTGCGTGCGTATGTCGAGCTGCTCGGCGGTGCAGCGCGTCGCTCGGGCGAGCCGGATGCCGCAGCGTGGGAGCGGAGCGCAATCGAGCAGGTCGAGCGGCTCGACCAGGCGGTTGATTCGATTCTTGCCAGCCTGCGCGTGCTGCAGCCCGACACAGCTACCGCAACTCCCCTGGACATGACCCGCATCGTCGAGGAGACGGCGCGCGAGCTGGCGCCGATCTTCCGCCGGCAGCGCCTGGCGACGAGCTTCCTGGAGCGACCGCTTATCGCCGTCGCCTCGTCCGAACCGCTGCGCCGGCTGCTCGGTTACCTGCTCGAGAACGCCGCCAAGTACGCGCCGCAGGACGGCACGATCGACATCTACGGCTGGCGGCAGGAAGACCGCGTCTGCCTTGCCATCACCGACGACGGGCCGGGCATTCCGGTCGCCTGGCGCGAGCGGATCTTCGAACCGTTCGTTCGGCTCGATGAATCGACGCGCGGCGCGGGCATCGGTCTCTTCGCCGCCCGCCACATCGCCCGCTCGATGGGTGGCGACCTCCGCGCCGAGGATCGCCAGCCGCGCGGCAGCCAGTTCGTGCTCGAGCTGCGCGCGGCACCGCAGACGCTGCCGCCGGCTAGCGAGGGATCTGCGGTCCGCGCCACCACTGGATGACGACGACGGCGCCAACGAGCAGCAGGAACAGCAGCCCTATCTCGAGCATGTCCGGGCCGGGAGTCAGGCGGCGGCTGCGCCTGGTTCGGGCGAGAGTGCCAGGATGCGCCCGCTCCGGTCGTGGAGCGCGTCGACGCAATGCGGCCGACAGCCGCGTGCATCGCGGCCGCTATGGAGCGAGGGGAAGTGGCGCCATGCACCGTCCTCGCCGCCGGTCGCCGGCATCAGGCGGCAGCCGCAGACGGCACAGCTGATCGCGCTGTCCGCGCCCACGGGCGGCAGGAATCGAGTAACCGACGAATCGCCCATGCCCGCAGCGTAGGCGGCCGACCCGCCGGTGTCAGCGCCGCGTGAGTCGCTCTTTGGTTGCGAAGCGGTTGCGCGTGGAACGCCGTCGGACGATCATCGGCCACCGAGCAGGAGGGCAGTCGAGTGAAGCGAGTCGTCATCTGCGGCGCCGGGTTCGGCGGTATCGCGGCGGCGGTCGAGCTGCGCCGGCACGCCGCCCAGCGCGACCTGGAGATCGTGCTGGTCGATCGCCGGGCAGATTTCGTCATGGGCTTCCGCAAGACGTGGGCGGCGCTCGGCGTCGAGCCGCTCGATGCCGGCCGGCGCAGCCTGCATGACATCGCCGGCGTGTCAGTCGTGACCGGCGAGATCGGCCGGATCGACGCCGACGAGCGAGCGGTCGACGTGGACGGCAGGTCGATCGAGGGGGATGCACTCGTCCTCGCGTTGGGTGCGCGCCAGGCGATCGAGGCGGTGCGCGGGACGGCCGAGTTCGCGCTCAACGTTTGGGATCGCGACCAGGC
>JALYGJ010000111.1 GCA_030777155.1 Chloroflexota bacterium
GTGAGATTGCGCGGCTTGGCGACGAAGTTCTGACCGCTCACGTATTCGGCGAAGGCGCCCGAGCGGAGGCCGTAGGCCTCGTCGCCGACGGAGAGGTCGGGCGCGTCCCTGCCGGCCTCCTCGACGACACCAGCTACGTCGCCGCCGAACAGCGGCCGCTTCGGCCTGCGCAGGCCCTCGAAGAACCGAACGAGGAACGGTTGCGCTCGGACGCGGCGCCAGTCGCCCGAGTTCACCGAGGTGGCACGGACGCGGACCAGCACGCCGCCATCGCTTACGGCCGGCCGCTCGACGTCGTCGCGCAGCTCGAGCACACCCTCCGGTTGGCCATAGCCGCGCTGAACGATTGCTTTCATCCGTCCCATCCTTGCTGCTGTTTTTCGTACGGTGTAAGGTGTCTCGGCGATGGGAAGGTAGCCGTACACCGTAAGGTTGTCAAGCGGGAGAGTCGATTTGCCGACGAAGACGGCCGACACGCGCGATACGCGGGCGGGCCTGAGCAGGGAGCGGGTGGTCCGCGCCGCGATCCGCCTGGCGGACAGACGCGGCATGAAGGCGCTGAGCATGCGCCGACTCGCCGCCGAGCTCGGCGTCGAGGCGATGTCGCTGTACCACTACGTGTCCAGCAAGGACGAGCTACTCGGCGAGATGCTCGACCTCGTCTTCAGCGAGATCGAAGTGCCGCTGGACGGCGATTGGCGGTCGGCCGTGCGGACGATGGCCGTTTCGACGCATGACACGCTGCTGCGACACCCCTGGGCAGCCAGCCTGACGACGTCATCTCCTCGTGTGATCGGCCCCCGCCTGCGGCACATGGACACCGTCCTCCGACGGCTGCGCGAAGCCGGCTTCACCGACACGCTCACCGATCACGCCTATCACGCCCTGGACAGCTACGTGATCGGCTTCACGCTCTGGCAGTTGCCGATCATGGAGATGTCGCACCATCTGCCCGACCTCGCTCGGCAGTTCTACGAGCAACTGCCGGTGGATGAGTTCCCGCACCTCGCCGCCCACATCAAGTACCACATGGCGCCACCGCGCGACGAGATCAGTGCGTTCGAGTTCGGCCTCGACCTCATTCTCGACGGGCTCGAGCGGTTGCGCGACGCGCAGTGAGGCCCGCCGCTGACCGGCGCGAAATGACGGCCGACGACGTCTGGTCGGTCCTCGACCTGCTGGACAGCGCCGGCGTACGCGTGTGGGTCGACGGTGGCTGGGCGGTCGACGCGTGCCTCGGCCAGCAGACGCGCCGGCACACCGACCTCGACATCGTGATCGAGCAGCATGGCCTCGCGGCAGCCGTCTCAGCGCTGCGCGCAGCCGACTACACGGACGTGCCGCGCGACGACACCCGGCCATGGAACTTCGTGCTCGGCGACGATGCCGGACACGAGGTCGACTTCCACGTTGTCGAGTTCGACGACGCAGGCCGTGGGATCTACGGGCCACCCGAGAACGGCGACTTCTATCCCGCCGGCTCGTTGAACGGGGAGGGGAAGATCGCCGGGCGGCGGGTCGCCTGCGCCACGCCGGCGTATCTCGTCGCCTCGCACACCGGCTACGAGCTGGACGAGAACGACTGGCACGACGTGTCGGCGCTGTGCGAGCGGTTCGGGCTGGCCGTGCCGGACGAGTACCGCAGACGCTTCCGTTACACCGCCGACCGGGGGCGCTGAGCCGTATCGAAGCCGGTGACAAATAGACCCTCGCTCGGGCGGATCTACTTCGTGACGACGGTCAGTACGCGGACCGAGGTTAGGTCGCTTTTGCCCTTCAAGGTCAGCACCCGGCGCTCGGTGGCGGCCGACGCGAGTTGGGCGTTGTCGGCCGCAGCATCGGTTACGAAGATCTCGCCCGCCCCGGCGACGGAAGCCAGCCGCGCGGTCGTGTTGACCGTGTCACCCATCGCCGTCAGCTCCGTGTCGGGCCCTTCACCGATGGCGCCAACGTAGGCAACGCCGCTGTTGACGCCCGCACCGACCGGTACCCACGGTCGTCTATCCGCGTGCCCTGTCCGCTGGAGGAGCTCGATGGCTGCCGCAATGGCTCGCGCTGCGTGCTGCTGTCCGGCCATGGCCGGCACGAAGATGCCGATGATTTCGTCGCCGACGAACTTGTCGACGATCGCATCATGGCGAACCAGCACGTCGGTGGCCGTGTCGTAGAAGCGGCCCATCAGCCGGTTGAAGTCGCGCGGCCGCATCTGCTCGGCCAACGGTGTCGATCCGCGTACGTCGGCGAAAAGCAGCGAGCACTCCACCTCCGCGCCGCCGTGACTCCTGCGCAGCGCGCGGAAGCAACCAGTGCAGTACTTGCCATTCTTGGTCCACGGGCCGAGCCGGAGCGCCGACATCACGATGCCGCCCAGCCCACCGAAGGGACGGGTGCACCACTTGCAGCGCGGTGCACTGGGCAGCCGGCCGAGCACGCGGCGCATTCGCATCACCGGCCGGGGATTGAGCAGCATGTCGCGCCACTGCTCTTCGCTCAGGCTCCGGTCGATCGTCTCCCGACTCACCGTCAGTGACCTTACGCCGCCGGGCAACGTCCCGCCACGGCCGCTCCCGACCAGCCAGTGCTCGGCTAGCGCCACCCGACACGTGCGCGCAAGCCTGCTGCCGCAGGCAGGTGGTGCCGCGGTGAACCGGATCGCGGCAAGCTGCGCAGCGACTGGAACGTATAGAACGTATAGATGGAGAAGAAGCATGCTTGAACGATGGTTCGCCGATCTCAGAAAGCGACTTGGTCAAGAGCCACCGCCGCGAACCCTGCCGGTGTGGCCGACCGCTCTGGGGGTCGCGGCGGCCTTCCTGGTCGGAATGGTCGCCATGTACTTCCTCGACCCGCGCCTTGGCCGCGGACGGCGGGCGCAGACCGTCGATCGAACCGCCGGCACCGCCCGTCAGGCGGCGCGTAAGGCGGGTCAGGCCGGCCGGTTCGTGGCAGCGCAGGCGTACGGCGTGACGCAGAAGGTGCGCCACCTCGGCCGCGACGCGGGCGAGCCCGAGAACGACGCCGTGCTGAAGAGCAAGGTCGAGAGCATCCTCTTCCGCGATCCCGACCTGCCCAAGGGCGACATCAACATCCACGCCGAGGACGGCGTCGTCGTCCTGAAGGGCACCGCCCGCACGCCGGACGAGATCAACGAGATTGAGCGTCGCGTGGCCGAGATCGATGGCGTGCAGGGCGTCCGCAACATGCTCCACCTGCCGAACATGCCCGACCCGCAGTGGCAGGAGGCTGCCCTCCGCGGCTGACTCAGAGGAGGTCGTCGCGCGCGTCCAGCGTCACCCGACGGGCGATCGCGGCGATAAAAACGGAAGCCTAGGCCGACGCCTTCCTACCCCGCCGGCGTCACCCTCTGCTCACGCAGGACGCGAAAGACGGGTACCGGCCGGCTGAACCCCTTCAGCTCCAGGGCCGATGCGAACTCGGTGGCGATCCGGTCCTCGACGAAGGCATTGAGGCGCTGGCTGACCAGGATCTCGCCGGGGGCGGCGGCGTCGCTCAGCCGCGCGGCGAGGATGACCACGTTGCCTACCGCCCCGTAGTCGAACCTGCCCTCGAAGCCGATTCGGCCCAGGCTGGCGAAACCGACGGCCAGCCCGATGCCCAGGCCGAGGTCGTAGCCACGCCTGCGCCAGCCGGCGGCGAGGGCTGCGAACCGTTCGCCGACCCGCACGGCTGTGCTTACGGCGACCAACGGGTGATCGGCGATCGGCTCCGGGTCGTTGAAGAAGGCCATCAGCCCATCCCCAGCGAAGTGTTCGACCGTGCCGTGGTTGCCGAGCACGAGCTCGCCGACAGCGGCGTGGTACTCGCGCAGCACGCCCAGCACCTCCTCCGGCTCAGCCGACTCGGCGAAGCCGGTGAAGCCGCGCAGGTCGGCGAACATGGCCGTGATCTCGCGCCGGTGGCCGGCCAGCATCTCGTCGCCGCCCGCCGTCGACAGCAGGGCGGCGACCTGCGGTGCGAAGCGCGCCAGCTCGCGACGCTGCCGTTCGACGGTCTGGAACAGGCGAAGCGTCTCGATGGCGAGGACCGCCTGCGCGGCGAATGTCGTCAGGATCGAGATTTGCGCATCGGTGAACGGCCGTACCTCGTTGCGCCAGACGACGAACAAGCCCACGACCTGCTCGTCGCGCAGCATCGGCACGCCGAGGATCGTGCGGTAGCCGCCCGCGCGCTGCAGTTCCCAGGCGCCGTAGTCAGGATCCTCGAGCACGTCGTGGATGTGGATCGGCCGGCGCTCGGCCAGCACTCGGCCGATCAGGGTTCCGCGGCTGGGCCGGTAGGGCGTCGCGCGGGCCAACCGCCAATACTCGGCTGGAACCTGGCCGTGGAAGGCGACGGTCCGGAAGAAGTCGGCCCCTGCCTCGGGTTGAACGACGTTGCCGAACTCGGCCCGGCTCAGCTCGACGGCATGGCGGATGATCGTCTGCAGGACGTCCTGGAGCTCGAAGCCCGACGCAGAGATTGCGCCCACGACTTCACCCAGCGCGGCGAGGACCTTCTCCGGCTCGGCCTCGCCCGACCGGTCAGCCATCGCCTGCTCGTCGCTCATCGGCGCTCGTGCCAGGCCACGGGGGCGCAGGTCCTCGGCGCTTCGCTATGCCGACGAGTGATGCTGGACGGTCGAGTGGCAGTCGAAGAGCTCTCCGACAGCGCTGCCGCCGACGGCGACCCGGTCAAGCACACCGTCGAGGACGCCGAAGAACGTGTTGAGCCAGCCGTAGCGCTCGTCGCCGGTTCGGCAACGGAACGTTGTCCGGAAGACGCGAGCGTTGTCGGGCTGGCGCAGAGTCGCGACGCCATCGAGCCAGACCCACACGAGCGCGCCGTCGTCGGTGCGCAGGATGCCGCGCAGCGTCGGCAGGTTGACATTGTCGGCCCGGCGCTCGGCGAGGTTGGTCAGCTCGAGCGTGCCGCTGAGACGGGGGCCGTCGAGCCTCCCGTTCATCGTCCCGTACAGCTGCCCGCCGGCGGAGAAGTCGAGCGACTCGAGCGTCGTGTAGGTCAGCTCCAAGTCAGCAACTTTCTCGATCTTCATTGCTACCCCACACAGGACAGTTTGGTCAGCAGCGCGCCAGCAAAGTCTGCCCCAGCCTGTGGCCGTCCGCCGGGCTGGATTGCCACCCGTTCGATGACGCCTGGTCTACGCGTGCCGCCCAGCGGTCCGGTGACCGGCCTCGAGTCACGGTCGACACACGGCCGCAACCCGGCACGTGACGATGGCGGCGCACTTCTGGCCCGCTCGTGCCAAGCTGGACACGTGGCGGCAAAGGAGGCAAATCATGGCCGATGACACGCTGTTCCGAAAAACCGACGAGATAGAGCAGGAGCAGGCGGACCAGCAGGGCGAGCCGGCCGAGGCCGCTCCGGTCGTTGGCGGCATGGGCCAGTTCCCAGGCAGCGGTGCCACCGGTCTAGGCGGTACCGGGATGGCGCCTGCCGTCCCAGCCGCGGCCGCGGAGCGCGCCGCCGACGACGTTACGGCCGACACCGAAGAGGACGAGGTCGCCGAAGACGGCGCCTGACGCGTCCGGCAATGCGGATGAGGGAGATGGAGCGGATCTAGTGCACCTGAAGTCGCGCTGATCCCGTGACGCGTCGTTCAGGCCGCGATGACGTCGACCTCGTACTGGGCGACCGCCGGGTCGGCGATGACGATGGCGACGCTCTCCAGCTGCGCCTGGGCAATGAGCAGCCTATCCCATGGATCGCGGTGGATCAGTGGCAGCGATCCCGCGCGAAGAGCGTGGTCACGCTCGACGGGTAGCACGCTGAAGTCGCGCCGGCGCAGCAGACGCGGCAGATACAGCTCAGCTGGCGCTGGCAGCCCGAGGCGGCCGATTGCCGCCTTGATCGCGATTTCGTACAGGGACGTGGCGCTGACGAGGGCCACCGTCGAGCCGTCCGCAATCAGCTCTCGCATCGACGGACTCAGTCGTGTGGCACCGCGCGGATGACCACCAGAGCACGACGTGCGTGTCAAGCAGGACCCTCACGGATTACTGCCGAGCGGGTCATCGCGATGCGCATAGTCGGGCTCGAACTCGGGCACCGGCGCGTCGAAGTCACTTCCGATCACAATCCGATCGTTGCCCGGTCGGCGGGCTGGCGGTTCCTCGATAGGCGCGAGCACGGCGATCGGCTTACCCGCCCGCGCGATGACGATCCGCTCGCCAGCCGCGACCCGCGCCAGCAGGCGCGAAAGGTGCGTCTTGGCTTCGTGCACGTTCACGGCCATGCCTCGAGCATGAGTTAGTCCGACGGACTTTAGTCAACTACTGCACTACGCGAGCTACTGCGCCTCGGCCCCTACTCGGGTCGGTACGTTGCCTTGCCCTCGATGTTGCCGACGTACTCGGGCAGCCGCGTGTGCCCGAGCAGCTGGCGGATGGCGAGGATCTCGCCGATGTGGAACCAGTAGTGGTACGTGTTGCGCCGGATCGCGTCGCCGATCGAGCGCTTGAAGCCGGGTGGCCGGGGCAGCTCCTGGAGCATCGAGGCGGTGGTCAGCGCATCGAGCCACGGGTCCGCCATCGCCGTGACCTGCTTCCAGGCGGCGAGCATGTCCTTCAGGCTCGGGGTCGTCGCCGGACCACCTGAGGCGACCGTCTTGTTGAGGCTCGGCACGGGCGTCGTCGCCATGCCGCGGGTCAGGTAGTACGCCTGTTCCTGCCAGGCCAGGTGGCCAACGATCCAGCCGATGCTGTTCATCGGCTCCAGCCGCCGGTAGCCGTCCTCCTCCGGCACGCCGCGCAGCGCGCGAAGCCACTCCGCGCGCGTGAACCGCAGCTGGTCGACCAGCGGATGAGTCATCAGCGCGGATCGTACGCTCGGGAGCGAACGCAGTGGCGCCAACGCCACCGAGCAGAAGGGGGCCGACCGCGGCTGGATCGGCGGTCTCCTGTCAGCCCTTGACGACCCCGAGCGGCGTCAGGCGCTTGAGCGGGCGGATCAGGTCGGTCGAGGCCGCCATCACCGTCTCGATGTCCTTGTAGGCGAACGGCGCCTCCTCGGCGGCCGTCTTCGGATCGCCCGAGTGGAGCAGCACGCCCAGGCGGGCCATCTCCTCGAACAGCGCCGCGCTCGACATCGCGCGGCGAGCCGCTGCCCGGCTCATGGCCCGGCCGGCACCGTGCTGGCACGTCTCGAACGACTCGCGGTTGCCGAGCCCTTCGGCGACGTACGACGCCGTGCCCATCGAGCCCGGGATCAGCACCGTCTCGCCGGCGCGGGCGCGCACGGCGCCCTTGCGGTGGACGATGCCGTTTTGGCCGAAGTGGTTCTCCCACGCGGCGTAGTTGTGGTGCACGTCGACCAGCCGGGTGAAGCTACCGATCCGCGTGTGCATTCCGAACGCCACCTCGACGGCGTCGAGCATGCGCGAGCGGTTCACCTCGGCGAAGCGGAGAACGAAGAGCATCGCTGGCCAGTAGCCGTCGTAGCCCTCTGTGCCCGTGGGCAGGAAGGCCAGTTCGGGGTGCGGCAGCTGCGAGTGCCACAGCATGTTCTCGCGCAGAGCACGCTTGTGGAACGCGTCGCAGACCGTCTTACCCAGGCTGCGCGAGCCGGAGTGGAGCATCACGTAGACGCGGCCGTCCTCGTCACGCTGGACCTCGAGGAAGTGGTTGCCCGAACCCAGCGTGCCGAGCTGATTGACGGCGCGCGCGAACCAGGCCGGTTCGATCGATGCCGGCACCTCCATGCCGATCTCGGCGAGGGCCGCCTCGCGGTCGACCGGGCGAGGCTGGCTCGCCATCCCGACCGGCACGCGCCGGTAGATCTCGGCCAGCGTGGCGTCCAGCTCGTCGCGCGAGAGCGACTCGACCGTCAGGTCGGTCTCCGCGAGGGCCACGCCGCAGCCGATGTCGACGCCGATGGCGTAGGGCACGACCGCGCGGTCGGCGAACAGCACGCCACCAATGGGCATGCCGTAGCCGGCGTGCGCGTCGGGCATCAGCGCGACGTGGCGGATGGCGAAGGGCAGGTTGGACAGGTTGATCGCCTGCGCCAGCGCCGCCTCTTCGAGGTCAGGCACCCAACTCTTGATCGGGACGCGACCCGACTTAGTCACCGTGTAGCTGATGATCTCCGTTGACATCGCTGCTGGACCTCCGGCCAGCGTTCCCCCATCATCGGACGGCGCGGGAGTTGGGGTGGCCGAAGGGAGTCGAACCCTCATCACCGGCTTCACACACCGGTGCTCTGCCGTTGAGCTACGGCCACCAGGGAAAAGAGAACCGGCCCCTCGACGAGGGACCGGTCAGAGGCGGCGGACTCCCAGCGCAGCGCTACGCTTTCTCCGCCCTCCAACCGATACCCGGATCGCTCGACGTCGAGCCGGACACGCCCAACCGCCGGTTCGTCAGTGGGACGACCGGACGGCTATGTGGCTGGCTCGCTTGCCTGAGCGTCACGAGAGACCTCCAGTGTCTGTCCATGTCGCACTCGCTCGGCTCGACAGGCGCGTAATCGTACGAGGGGCTGTCAAGGGATGCTCTAATGAAGGTGCGGTCACCCTCGGGAAGTTGATTGGTTCGCCATTGAACGGCTCGGCCGTTGACGCAGCCACCACGATCTGACCATGGCTCCGACGCCGCGAAGGTTCTGCTGCGACATGGCCGGGTACAACGCCGTCAAGTCGCTGCGCCGTCCGCCGGGCCGCTACTTTGCGCACCGCCACGCCGACGTGAATCGACTGATGGCGGGTGCCGGGTATCGCAACGTCCACGAAGGCGGCACGCGGCCGTGGCGGGTCGTGCTCTACCGCCGGCTCGAACCGCTATGAAGCGGGTCTTCGAGCGTCTGCTCGGCCTGGCCGACGAGCCGACCGATAACGACGACCTGCGACTCCGCAAGCGGGTCGGCGTGCTGGCCGGCTACATCCTGGTGATCCTGCCGCTGCAGCTGCCGTTCCTCGGGCCGGGCGTTGCGACAGGCTGGCTAGTGGCCCTGTCCATGCCGCTGATCAGCGCCGCGAACCTCTTCCTGCTCGCACGGACGCGACGGTTCCAGCGTTACGTCGCGGTCCTCGTGCTGATGGTCCTGGTCTTCGCAGCGCTGGTAGAAGTTTCGCTCGGCGGACTCAACGGATCGAGCGCAGCGATCGTCTTCGCCTTCCTCGGCCCGGTGCTGGCACTGCTGGCCCTCGGACCGCGCCGCGGAACGGCGTGGTTCGTCGCCTACGTGGTCGTCGTTCTCGGGGTCACCGCCGCCGACCCTATCGTCAGCAGCAGGATCGAGCCGCAGCCATACCCGCTTCGCCTCGTCTGGTACGCCGCCAACCTGATCGTTCCGCCGGCGCTGGCGTTCGCGATGCTGCGCTACACGGACGTCCGCCGGCGCCGCGCCGAAGAGCGCTCCGACGAACTGCTGACGAACGCGATCCCCGCCACGATCGCCGCGCGCCTGAAGCGGGGCGAGAAGCGGATCGCGGAGCGATACGCCGAGACGACCGTCCTGTTCGCCGACCTAGTGGGTTTCACGCCGTGGGCGGCCCAGACCGATCCGGCGAACGTCGTCGACTTCCTCGACTCACTCTTCAGCCTGTTCGACGAGTCGGCCGCCGCGCACGGCGTCGAGAAGATCAAGACCATCGGCGACTCGTACATGGCCGTCGCTGGCGCGCCGACCGCGCGGCCCGACCATGCCGTGGCCGCGATCTCATTTGCCCGCGCCATGCTCGCGAAAGTGCATGACGTCGGCCGCGACTCGGGCGTGCCGCTCGAGCTGCGTGTCGGTCTCGCCAGCGGACCCGTGGTGGCCGGCGTCATCGGGCGGCAGCGGATTCTGTTCGACCTCTGGGGCGACACGGTGAACATCGCGTCGCGAATGGAGTCATCGGGCGTCCCTGGCCGGATCCACGTCGCGGAATCGACTCGCGAGCAGGCGCAAGGCACGTACTCGTTCGAGCGCCGGGATCCGCTCGAAGTCAAGGGCATCGGCCGGCTGACGACCTATCTGGTTATCGGGCCCAGCGGCCACAACCGACAGCGTCTCGAGGGAGACGCAGAGGGTGAGCCCGAACCACAGGAAGTTGCTCGTGACGTTGGCAACGAGGGTGTTCCCGACTAGGATGTCGAAGATCCCGCATTAGGGCACACGCATCCAGTTCCGCCGGCGCCTCGGAGTCGTCCACGATCCCGCCGGCGGCGGCGAGGGCCGCCGTTAGGCGCGCCTCGACGTGCTCGTGCGCGACACATGCGTCGACATGCAGCGCGTGCCGCAGCGGCTTGACCTCGTCGAGCTCCTGCATCCAGAGCGTCGTTGCGTGTCCGAGCGGTCAACCGCGCTGTCGCCCGCCATCGACGCGTAGCCCAGCGCGGCGCGCCAGAAGCCGACGTCAGTCGCGTCTCGCTTCGCCGAAATGGCGAGCGAGCGCAGAAACTGGCGCGGTGGTCAACACGGGCTTGCCTTGTCTGCTAACCTCCCTCCCGGTGTGTCAGGGAGCAACAGGAAATGGTGAGGAAATCCGCTACGACCGGGAGCCGGCGGATGTTTGACGCTATCGTCGTCGGCTGTCTCGGCACCCGAGGTGCATGGGCAACGCCAAGGCGTTTCGCGGCGGTCCTCCTCTTGGTAGTGCTATGGCCAATACTGGTCGCATCGCCGGTCTCTGCGGCAGAGCCCGGCAACGCTTCGAGCGACTCGCCCGTAGCATTCGTGAGCGACCATCCATTGGACATTGAACTCGCAGACCCGACATCTGGGACCACGGCCGGCGAGTTCAGTGTGGCAATCCGTAACGACACGAGCGAAGCCGTCACGCCGGTCTTCGTGCTCGTTCTCGATAAGGTGGCGCCCGACGCTATAACGGTCGCGCCTAAGGATCCGGCTCAGACAATTCCGCCCTCGTCAGCACGGTGGGTCAACCTGACGGTAAGCAAACAGGCGGCAACAGGTCCCGCCAAGGGCTACCTCGCACTGTCAGGCGGGTCAGGGCGTCCGTCGCTCGTCGCCATCGTGATCAGCCCGCCGGCCGCTGGGCCATCAAGCATCCCGTTCTACATCGTCGTGACCGCGCTTGTGTCCGGGCTAATCGTCGCGGTCGCACTTGCGGCTCGCCACTACAAGGAGCTAGGCGGGAAGGTAGGCCCGGTAAAATTCTTCGATCCAAGTCCCGGAAGTCTGCTGGCGATTGGCGGTGGCATCGCCGGAGCAGTAGTCGGCCTACTTCCGGAAGAGACCACTCTCGTACCACGCGACACTCTCGTGGGGCTGGCAGCACTCTTCGCCGTCATTTATGTCTTGGGACCCTTAGCCTATCGAGCGCTGGGGAACCTAGAACAGAACGGTCATGATCTCCAGGAGACGGGTACCGTCAGGCTTTTCATCGGAGTTGTGGTCGTGTTCGTGGCCGCAATCGTTGGCCAGCTGCTGACGGTCCTAGTCTTGTTTGGTGACGCCTTGGTCGGCGGCGCTTCGTTCGGCCTGATTGGTGCTGCCGGGGCCATGGCTCTCGTAGCGGCGGCGCTCATCGCGCTGTATGGGGTTCGGTGGGCCAGCGCGACCATCGAGCACAGGGACAAGTCACCTGGTAAACAGCACGGTCGCACGTTTGCGTCGACGCGAGAGACGAACCTTCGTCGTCCTTGGACGCCCCTGTGACGGTCTGTCAAGGGTGATGCACGGCCGCGACAGTTGGTTCCCGCCGTGTTCGCTTCGCGCGGTAGGCCTGACCGACGCGCTCTACCTGAGATCAGCGCGAAGTCGGCAGCGGCCGCCGGATCGAAGAAGCAGACGTAGCGGCCGCGGAGGCCGCGGCTGAGCGCGACGCGATAGGCGTTCTTAACATAGCCCGTGAACCGTCGCGGAACGTGAGTCCCGTGAGAGACGCCGTCCTTCGCCTGCCGGCGGACTCTTGCTTGCGGTAACGGGCGCGCGGTTGACCTCCTCAGCGAGTTGCTGCGTTGTCATCCAAGGGTTTCCGTGATCCGGAAGGATACTGGCCAGCTCGTCGTGGGAGAGTCACGCGCCCGAACCGACCCCCTCACGTTGCTCCCTCGGCCGAGGTGCGGGCCGCCGTAAAGACGCGACGTAGGTAGTGCTCCATGACCGCAGCCTGGAAGTCGCGGTCATCAAGTACGCGCTTGAAGAGATCCTCGTTGTCATCCATTCGCGCCACCATCGTCGAGATGAACTTGTCGTTGAACACGAGACGGAAGTTCTCGAGCGGGTTCGCACGGGCCTGGTCGACGAGATGCTCGTCGGCGAGCCAGCTGGCCTCCATCTGGTCGAAGAACAGCTGGTCCGCGGTTCCCAGAGACATACCGAAGCGCTCATTGAGCACCTCGACGATCTTGGACAGGTGCTCCCTCTGATCCTCAGCCGGGCCGCGCCCGGAGTAGATCGCCGTCAACTCGCCGACGCCATGCTCCGGCGTGACTGCACCCTCGCTGGTCCGCTCGATCCGCAGATGGGTGAGCTCTACCTCGGCTCCCAGATCGAGGCGCCCGCCCCCGTCGGAGGGGAGGAGAGCGAGCAGGGCACGCGACGCCAGGTACAACGCCTCGAGCCCGACATCGCCGAAGTCGACCACCTGCGACATGAACGAGTACGCGCGGACGTACTGGTCGAGGAGATCGCGCGCCTCCGACTGCTCCTCATTGGTCTTTGCGCGGTACCGCTCGACGGCTGGCGCGAGGAGGGCGTAGACCCGACCATGGTCGGAGACCTCTCGAGCGCGGTCCGCGATGACGGCTGCCACCGCGCGGGCCTCGGCGTCGTCGAGGACCTGCAGCCCGAGCAGTCGGTTCGCGAGGTCGTAGAGAAAGTTCGGGTCGGTCGGCACGGCGACTGTCGCCTCGTACCACGGCCGGAAAGCCTCGGTGATCGCCTTGGCCTCGTTGCGGAAGTCCAGGACGAACGTATCGGTCTTCTCGGGATGGATGCGATTGAGCCGGGAGAGCGTTTGTACAGCGGCGAGGCCAACCAGCGTCTTGTCGACGAACATCGTGTGGAGCAGTGGCTGGTCGTAGCCGGTCTGGAACTTCTCGGCGACGATCAGGATGCCGTACTCGGGCGCGGCGAACCGGTTCGCGGTCTGACTCTCGGGGAACGCGTTCATCTGCGTTTCCGTGTAGTCGACGCGGTCATCGGACACGGTTCCCGAGAACGCCACCAGCGCCTTCGTATCCGAGTATCCGAACTTCCCACTGAGCTACGGGAATCGTGGAATCGAGATCGACCTCCGGAACCTCGCCGGCGAGGCTACCGGCACCGCGACGTACTGGCAGGCCGCGCGCGAGGCGATCGACGAGGTCATCGACCACAAGCTCACGCCCGCAGTCGGCCGCGAGGACGTCCGGCATCTGAGCGTTTTCGCCTTCGCTCGCCTTCCGCTGCTGGTCTACCTCGGCTCGAAGCTCGACGACACGTTCGAGGTGGCGATCTATCAGCGCCATCGGACCCGCGAGTCGTGGGACTGGTCGGACGGGCAGCCGGTCACGTTCGCCGTCGAGGCGTCAGGCGATCCTGCCGAGGACGCGCTCCTGCAGATGAACGTGTCCGGGGCGATCGACGTTGCCGAGATCCCCGTGGGTCTCGTCGATCTGCCGCGCTACGTGCTGTCGCCCATCGACGCCAATCCCGACAAGGACCTCATCGCGTCGCGCGAGACGCTCGCCGCCTTCGCCGCCGAAGTGCGACGGTTCTTCTCATCGCTCGAGGTGCCGGTCAAGACCGTCCGTCGCCTCCATGTCCTCGCCGCCCTGCCCTTATCGGCCTCCGTAACCCTCGGCCGCATCCACCACTCCGGCGTCAACCCGAGCCTCGTGCTGTACGACCGCGCGGACGGTCAGTACGTACCGATCCTGGAGATCGCGTGAAGCTCGTCCACTACTTCGACTCATTCCTCAAGGAGACGGTCAACCTCAATCAGACCCGGCTCGAACTGCTCGACGCGCGCGTGCAGTCCATCGTCGTCACGGCCGGACTCGACGAGGTCATCGGACCGATCCTCGTCGGGTACATCCCGCAGGGATCGTGGGCTCATCGGACGATCATCAAACCCGTCGGGCGCGACGAATACGACGCGGACTTCCTACTCGAGCTCGAGGAGGACGAGAACTGGAGCGACGACCCGAAGTGCTACGTCGAGGAAACCGAGGCGGCGTTCCGCCGCTCGACGACCTACAAAGAGATGGTTCGGCAAAAGACCCGATGCGTTCGCATCGGCTATGCCGGCGCGTGCCATGTCGATGTCGTCCCCTACATCGTTCGGGCGGACGGCTCGAGACTGATCATCAATCGGGAGACCAACTCGTTCGAGGAGACGAACCCCGAGGGCTTCACCGCGTGGATGAAGGAGAAGGACGACCTCGTCAACGGCCACCTGCGGCGCGTCATCCGGCTCGCTAAGTACATACGCGACGCGAAGGGCACGTTCACGTGCCCGTCCGTCATTCTTACGACGCTTCTCGGTGAGCGCGTCCAGGCATGGGACGCGAAGGCGCGCTATCCGGACGTACCGACGGCGCTCAAGAACCTCGTCAGTGATCTCGACGCTTGGCTTCAGCTCAACACGACGAGGCCCACGATCGACGACCCGAGCTGCCCCGGCACGAACTTCGATCACCGCTGGGACGACGCGCAGTACGCAAACTTCCGGACCCAGATCCACCGCTATTCGGACTGGATCACCACGGCCTACGACGAGCCGGATCGGGATAAGAGCATCGAGGCCTGGCAGAAAGTCTTCGGACCCACCTTCAAGGTCCCGCCCGCGAGCGCATTGGTCGTCGAGAGCATGTCCAAACCCGCTGCCGCCGTGGTCGCGCAGACGCCGGGCGAGGAGGACATCCGGTCGCGGTTCCCTGTCGTCCCAACCCGCTCGGCGCGCGTCACGGGTCGGGTCCTCCCGAAGCCTGGCTTCCGATCAGGGCTCATCCGCGACCTCGGGCGGCTCCACAAGAACCGCGAGCTGCGCTTCCGCGTTGAGACCGACGTCGCATGGCCGTACGACGTCTACTGGAAAGTGCGCAACTTCGGAGAGGAGGCCGCTCGGGCGAACGGCCTACGGGGCGAGCTGATGAAGGCGTCCGACCCGCGCGGCTGGCATCGCGAGACGACTCTCTATACCGGCACGCACTGGATCGAGGCGTACGTTGTTAAGGACGGCACCGTCCGCGCGACCGATCGACACATCGTTCGGATTGCCTAACGGTCCGGCCTAATCACCCCGTCACTGGCTCTCCGCTAGGATTCCCCAACCCATAATCGGTGAAAGCTGTGGGCCTCGGAGATCCAGAGGCGACTACGTGGCTCGGCTCAGACGTCCGTCGGAGCACCTAGAATCCGGCGGGAACGTCGCAGCCCGACAGCCTTCTTAGCCGTGCAATAGCGCCTCTCGACTTAGCCGCCGCCCACCAGCGGCCCGCGGACGAGGGGTTCGAGCCGTTTGGCTGCCCATCGCGACCCACTTGCTCGCTGCGCACCATCGTCCACGCGTCTCGACTGTCCGACGCTTTCGGGACTAAGCCGGACTCGGCCCTCGTTACGCGTTCAGAGTCGTCAGCTACACCCGCTCGTGGAGCCGCAGTTGAGGCACTTGTAGCAGCTGCCGTTGCGGACCATGATCGAGCCGCAGTCGGCGCAGGACGGTGAGTCGGCCGAGACGCTGAAGGCGACCTTCGTGCCGCCACCCAGCTCGAGCGGCTTGATCGGCTTCGCCGTGTCTGAGTGCCCATTCGCGTTCCCGTTCGCCAGAGCCGGCAATCCCGCCTTATCAGGCTGAACCTCCCCAATGGGCGCCGGCCGCGTTTCCTCCGGCGGGACGGTGCCGCGCGCGCTCTGTGTTGTCGTCGAGGTAGTGGGGCCCGCAGGAGCCTCCGAGGCCCGAGTGCCTTCGGGCGCGGAGAGACCGCTGGCCGAGGGCCCGGATGGCTCCGAGAGGGACCCGCCGGTGTCCTCGCGAGTGATGATCCCCAGCGCGTCCCGCTCGTCCTTCGAGAGGAACCGCGAGCCCAGCCAGCGGAACACGTAGTCGACGATCGACTTCGCGATCGGGATCTCCTGGTTGCCGGTGAAGCCGGCCGGCTCGAACCGGCTGTGGGCGAACTTGTTGACCAGGTCGCGCAGCGGGACGCCGTACTGCAGGCTGATCGAGGTCATCGTGGCCAGCGAGTCCATCAGGCCGCTGACCGTCGAGCCCTCCTTGGCCATCTTGAGGAAGATCTCGCCGGGCTGGCCGTCGGGATAGAGCCCGACGGTGATGTAGCCCTCGTGGCCGGCGACCTGGAACTTGTGCGTGATCGCCCGTCGTTCATCCGGCAAGCGGCGCCGATACGGCTTGGGCTCCCCAGCGAGCTCAGCCTTGACCGGCGCCGCCGCCGGCGACACGTGCGAGGTTTCTTCGGCTCCCTTGTCCTTCTTCTTGCCGGTCGAGAGCGGCTGGCTGCGCTTCGACCCATCGCGATAGATCGCGATCGCCTTGAGCCCCAGCTTCCAGCCCTCGAGGTAGACGTCGGCGATGCCATCGGGCGTCGCCGCCTCGGGCATGTTGACTGTCTTGCTGATCGCGCCACTCAGGAACGGCTGGGTCGCACCCATCATCCGGACGTGGCCCATGTAGTGGATCGAGCGCTCGCCGTTGACCGGCTTGAAGGCGCAGTCGAAGACGGGCAGGTGCTCTGGCTTGAGACCGGGCGCACCCTCGATCGTCTCGCGCTCGTCGACGTAGCGGACGATCTCCTCGACCTGTTCGGGCGTGTAACCGAGCTTCTTGAGCGCGGCCGGCACCGTCCGGTTGACGATCTTGAGGAAGCCCTCGCCGACCAGCTTCTTGTACTTGATCAGCGCGATGTCGGGCTCGATACCGGTCGTGTCACAGTCCATCATGAAGGCGATGGTGTTGTGGCTCACGAAGCCGTTGGCCACGTACGTCACGTTCTCGGGCACCGAGATGTCGTACGTCAGCTGCTCCTCGCCCAGCTCGGCCGACTCGATCGCGTCGTAGATGTAGCCAAGTGACTGGGCGAGTTCGGGATCCCGAGTTCGCTCGAGCAGAGCCGTCGCTGATCGGCGGCTGACAAGTCCGGTGCGCGACAACGAAAGGAGCATCGTCCGGCGCAGGCTGTCGCTCCTGGGCGCGAGTCGGTCGATGCTTCGCCGGCTGACCGGCACCAGGTCGTGCCGTGCTCCTTGGGGCAGCGCGGTGTACATGCGCGCCAGTGACTCGCGCTTCCGTTCTGAGATGAATGAGACCTCTGACAGCCAGCGACCGGCCGACTCGGCGTTGAGCAGCCGCAGGCGATGGATCGGATTCGGGCCGAGGTGGCCGACGCCCGATTCGCTGACGTCGCGCGCGGTCACGAACCCCAGGGCGAGCACGAGTGACTGGACGTCGTAGCTGAACTGCTCCGACGTCGTCGACCAGTAGGCGTGCCCGTTGTTGACGTTGCCGTCCGCCTCGAACAGCCCGCGCACGAATGCTCGGTAGGCCACCGGATCGTTCGTGTAGAGGACCGCGTCAGGGATGTGCGCCTCGTAGCCCTTGCCGCGGTGCGTCGTGGTCGGCGCCTTCTTGGCGAACCCGCAGGCCTCCCACCACAGGGTCAGCCTGACGGAGTGCAGCGCGACCTCGGTGTAGCCCTGCTTCGGCGTGACCGCAGCTTCGAGCCCGAACAGTCGGCGCCCAAGGTCGGTCAGTCGGTCGACGACGTCCGTGTCCTTCGAGTCGACGCAGAAGCGCAACCCCTTGGCATGCAGAGAGCCGTCGCCCATGAAGTAGCCGACCAGTTCCGCCAGTTCCGGCGTCATGTAGCGGGGCACGAACGTCGTGTGATCCGAAGTCCAGTACGCCTCCGCCAGCGGCGGCAGCGGCACTTCGCGCGGCTCGCCGATCAGCCCGCCCAGCATCAGCGGCACGCGGTCACCGGCGCGGAGGTCGCTGAAGCGGCGCCACTGCCAGTTGCCGTGCGCGTCGACGACCTTGATCCGGTGCATCGTCGTGCCCTGAACGCGGTAGCCTCGCTTGGTCTTCACCGTGACGAGAGGCTCCGCTCCGTTGACGAAGAACCTGGTCGCCTGGCGTGGCCCGTCGTCAGTGCCCACCTTCACGTCGAGCGGCTGCCACCTGTCGCCGTCGGGGTTGCCCAAACTGCGCAGTCGGACGAGCCCCCGATCGGTGATAATCATGCTTCCGCCGACGAGGCAACCCGTCGGCGCGAGCACGGTGACCTGGGCGTTCCGATACCCGTGCTGCGTGCCCAACTCGAGTGCGGAGTCCCAGGTCAACCGTGCCGCGTCGATCAATTCACGCGGCGCGTCCCGGTCGGGGATGGCATACGCCGCGTCGCGATGCTTGCCGATCACGCGTAGGAATGGCTGCTCGTTCTTCTTGTACTCGGCGAACGGGCCGCCGTGGTCACGGGCGACGACGGCCGACTGCGCGTAGGCCTCGCCGGTCATGATCGAAGTGACCGTCGCTGCGAAGGCGCGCCCCTCGTCCGAGTCGTAGGCCAGGCCGCGACTCATCAGCAGGGCGCCGAGGTTGGCGTAGCCCAGCCCGAGCGGGCGGAAGAGGTGCGAGTTGCGCTCGATCTGGGGCGTCGGGTAGCTGGCGTTGTCGACCAGGATCTCCTGCGCCGTGATCGTGACGCGGCAGGCGTACCTGTACGCCTCGACGTCGAACTCGCCGTCGTCGCGGACGAACTTCATGAGGTTCAGCGACGCCAGGTTGCAGGCGGTGTCGTTTAGGAACATGTATTCCGAGCACGGGTTGCTCGCGTAGATCCGGTCGGTGTTGGCTGACGTGTGCCAGTCGTTGATCGTGGTGTCGTACTGGATCCCTGGGTCGCCACAGATCCAGGCCGCCTCGGCCATCTTGCGGAAGAGCTCGCGCGCCTTGTACGTGCCCGCCGGCTTGCTGGTGGTCACCTCGTGCGTCGTCCAGTCGCCGTCGCGCTCGACGGCGCGCATGAAGTCGTCCGTCACGCGGACGGAGTGGTTGGCGTTCTGGAAGAAGACCGAGCCGTAGGCCTCGCCGGTGAACGAGGGGTCGTAGCCGGCCTCGATCAGCGCCCACGCCTTCTTCTCTTCGTTCGCCTTCGAGTCGATGAACTCCTCGATGTCCGGATGGTCGGCGTCGAGGATGACCATCTTCGCGGCGCGCCGGGTCGTGCCGCCCGACTTGACGACCCCGGCGAAGGCGTCGAAGCCCTTCATGAAGCTGACCGGGCCGCTGGCGATGCCGCCCTTGCTCAGGCGCTCCTTGCTGCCCCGAAGAGGGGAGAGATTCACACCCGCGCCCGAGCCGTACTTGAAGAGCATCGCCTCCGTCTTGGCGAGGTCCATGATCGAGCCCATGTCGTCCCGGACCGAATTGATGAAGCAGGCCGAGCACTGCGGCTTCTCTTCGACGCCGACGTTGAACCAGACGGGCGAGTTGAAGGCCATCTTCTGGTGCAGCAGCAGGTGCGTCAGCTCGGCCTTGAAGGTGGCCAGGTCGTCGGGCGTGGCGAAGTAGTGCTGCGTGTCCGCCCAGGCGGCGATCGTGTTGACGACCCGATCGATCAACTGCTTGACCGACCGCTCGCGCTGCGGCGTGCCGACGTGGCCGCGGAAGTACTTCGAGACGACGACGTTCGTCGCCAGCTGGCTCCAGAAGGCCGGAACCTCGACGTCCGTCTGCTCGAAGACGGTCTTGCCCGACTCGTTCTTGATCTCGGCCGAGCGCAGCTCCCACGTCACCTCGTCGTAGGGGTGGATGCCGGGGGTCGTCCAGCGCCGCTCGAAGGTGATGCCCTTGGTACCGACACCGGTGAAGCGGCCCTCGTCGTCGATCGGGCCGATGGCTGGCTTGAGGCCGGCATTGCGCGCGATCACCTTGGTTCCGTCTTCGCGGGTGGTGCTGTCAGCGCCGCCGCCACTGGCTCGAGCCATCGTGCTGCTTCCCTTCCGTCCCTCTCCTCGACCGGGTCTATTGGAGGTCCGACCGCGGTGCCCCGTAGACCTCGAATGCTAGTCGGGCCGAAAGGGCGTGTCAAGGGCAAAACCACAACATGTGGGGGTTAGCCTGGATGACCGACCACTAGGGTTTGTGTTAGCGGCCAGATCGGGGTGGGTAGCCGGTGGAGCGTCGGTGGACGCTCTGGGGAGGGCGTGTGGACGATCATGTCCGGCGGCGGAGCGTGCGGGTGGAGCACGACTCGGACCCATTCCGGCCGACCGCTGGCCTGCTAGCCGGTGGCGTTCCCTGCCGCCATCGCGGCTCGCCCCCGCCGCTCGACGTATGCGACGACCGGCGAATCGGGCCCGAAACGCGCCGCGCTCGATCGCGCCTTGGCCAGCCACTCCGTTCCCTCGGCACTCCGACCGCGGCGCAGCAGGTACTCGGCCAGTGCCAGCTCCTCCTCCCACGGCGTGAATTCGGTCATCTGCACGGTCGCCAGGCCCTCGCGCAACAGATCCTCGGCCTCGTTCAGCCGGCCCTGCGCCTCGCGCGCCAACCCGAGCGCCATCTTCGTGGTTGCCACGGTCGCCCAGTCGTCCTTGCCGGTGTGGCTCGCCGCCGCTACCGCGTGCTCGGCCGCAGCATCGGCGTCGCCGAGCTCGAGCCACGCCTGGGCGATGCGTCGTTCGACCTCCGGTCGGTAGCCGACGTGCTCGCGCGCGGCCTCGAGGGCGTGCTCGTAGAGGGGCAGTGCGTCGGCTGGCCGACCCTGCCGGAGCTTGATATCGCCCAATTGGATGTACACGGTCTGCATGTCGTCGCGGTCGGCGAACTCCTCGAGGACCGTGGCCGCGGAGCTGAGCAGCGCTTCGCCCTCCGCCTCCGCGTCGGTCGTTGCGTGGAAGAAGCCGTAGGCGCGCTGCAGGCGTGCCCGCGTCAACCGGCTCGGGCCGCGCTCGGCCAGCTCCCGGGCCTGGCTGAGCAGCGCACGCCGGCCCTCGACGTCGCCGCGGTTGGCGGCGATGCCCGCCATACGGACCAGCGCCTCAGCCTCGCGGCTGGTGAACCCGCTCTCTCGCGCCACCCTCGCTTCCTCGCTCCACATCGCGTGCGCCCGATCGAGCTCCCCGTGCCACCAGCCCTCGTAGCCGAGGAACTCGAGGACGATCGTCAGGTACCAGGCGTCGTTGGCCTCGGTCAGTAGCTGCCGGGCGCGTTGCAGCTCCGAGATGGCGGTTCCGACGTCGGCCGACTCCAGGCTGATCCAGATGTCGCCCGCCTTGGCCAGGATCGACCGGCCCTCGATGTCCTTCCGCCCAAAGCGCGCCGCCTCCGTCTCCAGTCTCGCGCCCAGCTGGCCAGCACGCCGCCACTCACCGAGCCGGCGCAGCGCCTCCATCAGCACCCACTCCGCCTCCAGCCGCGCCTCTGACGGCGGCGGGTCGAGCTGGAGCGCGCGCTCGGCGAACGATCGCGCTGCCCGCGCGTCATCGCGTGCCAGCGCCCTGGCGGCGCTCGCCATGAGGGCGGCGACGGCCCGGTCGCGGGCAAGCGGGTCAATCTCGCCCTCGACCTCGCGGCGCAGCACGACCGACTGCTCGAGGTGGTAGGCCTCGATCTCCACGAACTCGTCGATCCGCGCGCCGGCCCAGGCCCGCAGCCAGTCGGCCACGGCGCTGTGCAGCTCGGAGCGCCGCGCCTTGGGCAGGGTGGCGTAACAGACGTCGCGGATGAGGATGTGGCGGAAGCGGAAGGTCGGCTCGTCGGGCGCCCGCTCTTCGGTGATCAGGTCGCGCAACACGGCGTCCTCGAGCTGGCGTTCGATCGGCCCGGCGGCGAGGGCGGGCGTGATGGCCGCCACGGCCGAGCGTTGGAAGATGCGGCCGACCACCGACGCCGCCTGCAGCATCGCCCGCTCAGGCGTCGGAAGCGTGTCCAGGCGGGCCCGGATGAGCGCTTCGACGCTGTCGGGCACGCGCACGGTGGCCGCCTCTTCGCGCGCCAGCCAGTGCCCGTCACGCCGCTCGACGACGCCCTCCTCGATCAGCATGCGCACGACTTCCTCGACGAACAGCGGGTTGCCCTCGGCCCTGTCGAGGACGCGCTGGCGGAGTGCCGGCGGCAGATCCTCCACCGTCAGCAGCGCGCCGAGCAGTGAACGCGACTCTTCCTCGCTCAGCGGCTCGAGCTGGATCCGGCTCGCCTCCATCCGGCCCGCGCCCCACGCCGGCCGCGTGTCGAGCAGCTCGGGCCGCGACGGGCAGATGACCAGCAGTGGCGCCTCGCGCGCCCAGGTCACCAGGTACTCGATCAGGTCGAGCAGCGGTGGCTCGGCCCAGTGGATGTCCTCGAAGATCAGCACCAGCGGTGCGTCACCCGACGCCAGGTGCTCGATCAGCCGGCGGAAGCCCCACGCGATCTCGCGATCGCCTGCCACGGCAGCTTGGCTGCCGCTGCTGGCCGGGATGGCACCGATGGTCAGCGCCAGCCGGTCGACGACGTCGGCGTCCGGCACCAGCGCGCTCAGTCGGTCATGGGCTGTCTCGGCCGACATGCCGGGGGCGATGCCGGCCAGCTCGCGCAGCATCTCCGCCACCGGCCAATAGGTGATGCCCTCGCCGTAGGGCAGGCAGCGACCGCGGACGACCGACCAGCCCTCCTGTAGCAGGCGCGCCGTCACCTCGCGCACCAGCCGGCTCTTACCCACGCCGGGCACGCCCAGGATGGTGAACAGGCTGGCCTTCCTTTCCTGGCGCGCACGGCGCGCGGCGTCGAGCAGCATGTTGAGCTCCTCGTCGCGCCCGGTCAGCGGCGCCTCAAGGCCGGGCACGCCGCGCGGACGGCCAACCTCTGTGCTGATCGACGTGACCCGCCAACTGGCTACGCCCGCTTCTCGGCCGCGCAGCTGCAGCTCGCCGAGCGGCTCGGCCACGACCAGGTCGCGCACCTGCTCGCGCACCGCGGCGCCGATGACGATCTCACCCGGCTCGGCCTGCTGCTCGAGTCGCGCCGCCATGTTCATCGCGTCGCCGGTGGCCATCGTGGCGCCGCCGAAAGGATCGCCGACCACGACCTCGCCCGACTCGATGCCAATGCGTGCCTGCAGCGCGACGCCGTAGCGCTCCTGCGTGTCGGTGGCGATGGCGGCGACGCCGTCACGGATTGCGATGGCCGCCCGGACCGCCCGTTCCGGATCGTCCTCGTGGGCCAGCGGCAGGCCGAAGACGGCCATCACGGCATCTCCGCTGAACTTCTCGACGGTTCCGCCGCGGCGCTCGATCTCGCGCGTGGCCAACTCGAAGAAGCGCCCGACCATGCCACGGACAACCTCCGGGTCCAGTCGTTCGCCGAGCGACGTGGAGCGCGCCAGATCGGCGAACAGGGCCGTGACGACCCGCCGCTCCTGCACGCCCACGCGCGTGACGAGGCTCGTACCACAGTTGTTGCAGAAGCGCGCGTCGGGCGGGTTCGGGCTCGCGCAGCGCGGGCAGTCGATCACCGCCCCATCCTAGTCAGCCCGCGTCAGCCGGCGCGCCCGAGCAGGAAGAACGTGCGCATCTCGCCCACGCCCTTGACGTCGATCGTGCCGCGCTCCTCGACGCGGTACTTCCCGCCGAGCTGGGCGACGACCGCCTGCGACACCTGGATCCGGCCGGCGACGCCGTGCGACTCCATCCGACTGGCCACGTTGACTGCATCCCCCCACAGGTCGTAGGCGAACTTGCGACGGCCGATCACGCCCGCCACCGCCGCCCCGCTGTGCATGCCCAGCCGCAGCTGCAGCGGCTCGCCCAGGTCGGCGGCACAGCGCTCGATCTCGGCCAGCATGTCGAGCGCCATGTCGGCCGCCGCGGCGGCGTGGTCGGGTCGCGGAACGGGCGCGCCGGCGACGGCCATGTAGGCGTCGCCGATCGTCTTGATCTTCTCGAGGCCGTGGCGCGCGGCGAGCTCGTCGAAAGCGGAGAAGATGCGGTTGAGGATCGCGATCACGCGGTCGGCGCCGGCCCGGCGGGCGAGCGGCGTGAAGCCGGCCACGTCGGCGAACAGGACGGTCACGCCGCTGTGGTCGTCGGCGATGAGCTCCTCGCCGGCGCGCAGCCGCTCGGCGATCGTTTGGGGCAGGACGTTGTGCAGCAGCCGCTCCGCCTCTGCCTGCGCCCGCTCGCGCGCCGCGACGAAGGACTGCAGCACGGCGTAGGTGACGACCGATACGCCGCCGATGTTGAGCACGAAGAAGGCCAGCCGCAGCTCGTAGGGCATGGGCGGCGCAACCCCTTCCAGCGCCGGATCGATCAGGCCCGACACCAGCGCCAGGACGATGTACGCGGCGAAGAAGCCAAGCGCGCCGCGCGGTCCGTAGAAGACGAGCGCCGACAGCGGCCCGGCGAACGCCCACACCATCACCGCGCTCGAGTTGTCGAAGCCGGCCAGGCTCCACTGCAGCGTGAACGGCAGGACCAGGATGGCCGTGATCTGGACGAAGCGCAGGACGTTGTAGTCGCCGGTGCGGGCGAGGTAGGTCAGGCTGGCCATAGAGATCAGCTGGTAGGCCAGTGGCGAGGCAGCCGCCAGCGGCAGGCCCACCCAGAGGTAGGTCAGCGTCCAGATGGTAGCCAGCAGCGTGATCGAGACCGAGATCAGCACGAGCGCGCCCTTGCGCAGCCGCTGATCGCGCGTGTCGGTTGGGCGTGCGCCGATGCGCAGGACGGCGCCGACGATCCCCCTCAGTCGGCCGAGCATGGGCCAAACCTACACCCGCCGGCCTCCCCGAGGAGTTACGGGTTTGGCACGCTGAACGTGTCGCACTCGGCCGGCTCGCCGCCGCGATAGCCCACACCAAACCAGTGCTGGCGCTGCTCGGCCGAGCCGTGCGTCCAGTTCTCGGGCGTGACCCGGCCCTGGCTGCGCTCCTGGATGCGATCGTCGCCCACTGCCGCCGCGGCGTCGAGCGCCTGCGCGATCTCGCTCTGCGTGAGCGGCTCGATGTACTCCGTGTCGACGGCGTTGGCCGCCCACACGCCGGCGTAGCAGTCGGCCTGCAGCTCGACGCGAACGGCATCGCTCGTCGCGCCCGTCTCGCCGCGCTCCGCGCTGCCCAGGACGCCGGTCAGGTTCTGGACGTGGTGGCCGTACTCGTGCGCCACGACGTACGCGACGGCCAGCGGTCCGCCCTGCGCGCCGAAGCGCGTCTGCAACTGGTCGAAGAACGACAGGTCGAGGTAGACGTTCTGGTCGGCCGGGCAGTAGAACGGGCCGACGGCCGAGGTCGCCTGCCCGCAGCCCGTCTGGACCGATCCCGAGAAGAGCGTCGTCTGGGCGGGCCGGTAGGTGCCGTCGCGCTCGGCGAACTCCGCTTCCCAGTACGCCTGGATGCTGTTTACGAAGCCGACGATCGCGCAATCCTGCCGGCGATTGGCGTCTTCGCCCGTCCGGCACTCCTGCTGCAGCGTCGATCCGCCGCGCGTGTCGTCGATCGGGTAATTGCTGATGCCCGATTGGCTGCCCTGGTCGAGCACGCCGCTGAACAGGACGAACAGGACGACGAGGGCGATGACGACGACGAGACCACCGCCACCCAGCGGAATCGGGATCGCGCCACCGCCACCTCGTCCCGAACCGCCGCGTCGACCGAAGCCGCCGCCGAGCCCGCCCAGTCCGCCGAGCCCGGGTCGGCGGG
>JALYGJ010000112.1 GCA_030777155.1 Chloroflexota bacterium
CCGTTGCGTCGCGCGGGCTGCTCTCGGTGGTGCCGCTGTTCGCGCTGGCCGGCGCGGGTGACCTGGGCGGCAACGCGTTCTTCCTGCTCGCCAACCAGCACGACGCACTGGCCGTGGCGGTTGTGCTCTCGTCGCTCTACCCGGTCATGACGACGCTGCTGGCAACTGTCTTCCTGGGCGAGCGCCTGCGACTGGTGCAGTGGACGGGCGTCGCCCTGGCGGTGATCGGTGTGGCGTTGATCGGCGTCGGCGGAGCGGCGGCCTGACTGCCGCATGCCGCCGCCGCGCTCGGCCGGCGGTCAGAGGTTCTGGCCAGTCCCCGGATCGATCCGCCGGACCTCCCAACCGCCGCCTTCGGCAGCGCGGACCTCGTAGCGCGGCTGATCAAAGGTCGCCGGGCCGCTGCGCCGGCGGCCGCTGGCCAGCTCGTAGCGCGAGTAGTGCCACGGGCACTCGATGCAGTTGTCGACGATGCGACCCTCGCTCAGCGGTCCACCGGCATGGGCACACGTCTCGTGCAGCGCGTAGATCGTCTCGCCCTGCCTGACGACGACCACCGTCTGGGCGCCGGCCTTGGTCTTCGTTGGCACCCCTTCCGGGATATCGGCAGCGTCCAGGCGAAACCAGCGCGGCTCGCCGAAGAAGCGCCAGGCGTGGCGGTTGACCATGTTGCCGAGCGCATAGACGACTTCCCCGCCGACCCATGCACCGGCAAGCAGGATCGCGTAGCCGGCGAGTGCGAGGACGATCGGCACGGTCCGGTCGGCGTTCGGATCGGCGATGAGGCGGAGCACCAGCGAGATCCCGTAGAGCACGTTGGCCAGGACCATCAGCGTGGCGTGGACCGTCGCGACCATGCGCGGGTGGTCGTCAGTGTCGGCGTAGTCGGCGAATCCGGCCGCCGACGCGGCGAACACGGCGAGGATGCCGAAGGTGATCGCGATATCCGCCGCCTGGCGGAGGTTGAGCAGGTCGAACAGGATGGCGATGGTCAGAACGCCCATCGGCACGTCGGTCAACGCCGCGTGCAGTGAGTGACCCAGCCAGGTGCCGTTGAGGAAGTCCTTGACCGGCTTCATCCGGCCGAACACGGCACGCAAGAGGCGGTTCATGAAGTTGCCGAAGGGCGTCGCCCAGCGGCTCTGCGCCTCGACGATGCGCGCGAGCAACCGACCAATCACTCAGGCACCTCCCGTCGGCCCGATCTTACGCCGCCCGCCGGCGCCGACGGCTGCGCGTCACGCCTCGCTGGCGGCGCGCCCGGCGTCGAAGTCGTCGACGCTGGCCGGCTCGGCGCGGTCGATACGCCAGCCATTGACGATCACCACCGGCGCCCGGCGCAGCTCGAGCCGACCGGCCCGCGCGAAGGTAACAGTGCAGGCGGTGAGCGGCACGACCGAGCGGCGCGCCAGCATCCCGCGCAGCGGCGGCGCGCCGGGCAACGCGTGCAGCTCGCCCAGCACGGTGTACGGGCCACAGTGGAGGCGGATCAGGTGGCGAACCATGTGGATGCGCCGCGCGCCGCCCGGCGGAGGCTCGGTGGCTTCAACGGCGAAGAGATCCTCGCGGCCGAGCGTCAGCTGGGCCAGCCGCCGTTCGGGCTCGCCGTGCAGTCCGGTCAGGGTGGCGCCGTGAACGACGATGCCATCGGCCCGCTCGAGCATCTCGGACAGCCGGCCGGCGGTCAGGTCGAGCCTGCCGCTGATCGTGCAGTCGCCGGCATAGCCGTAGAAGTCGACCTGCATCGCCCTCCTCACTCGCCTGCCGCTGGTGACGTGGCAGGGGCGATGGTAGCGCGACGCGGGCGGGGCGAGAACCGCGGATGACAACCATGCCACCATGCGCCGGTGGCCGAGGGAGCTGCGCCCGACGAGCGATCGACGCCCCGGCCTACTTTCGGCGAAGCGGTGCGGGCGTGGGCGTACGTTGGTCTCAACAGCTTCGGTGGGCCGGCCGGTCAGATAGCGATCATCCACCGCGAGATCGTCGAACGCCGGCGCTGGGTCAGCCAGCGCAGCTTCCTCCACGCGCTCAACTACTGCATGCTGCTGCCCGGTCCCGAAGCACAGCAGCTGGCCGCCTATCTCGGCTGGCTGCTGCACGGCATCCGCGGCGGTCTCGCAGCCGGGCTGCTCTTCATCGCGCCCGGCGTGGCGGCGATCATGGCGCTGGCGGTCCTCTACGCCGCTTTCCATGACGCGACCGCGGTGCAGGCGCTCTTCTACGGCATCAAGCCGGCGGTCATCGCGATCGTCGCGTTGGCGGTGCTGGCCATCGGTCGCCGCGCCCTCGCCGATTGGCGCCACCTGGCCATCGCGCTGGCCGCCTTCGTGGCGATCTTCTTCTTCGATGCCCCGTTCCCGCTGATCATCGTGGCCGCCGCGCTGGCCGGCTGGCTGATCGGCCGCTCCGCCGCGCCGGCCATCGCGACCGGCGCTGCCGGCGGCCACCGGCCCAGCGCCTGGCGAGCACTCGGTTTCCTTGCCTTCGGTGTGCTGCTGTGGTTGGCGCCGGTGGCGCTGCTGTTGGCGCTGCTCGGCGGCGACAGCGTGTACGCCCAGCTGGGCGTCTTCTTCGCGACCGTCGCCGTCGTCACGTTCGGCGGCGCCTACGCCGTGCTGGCCTACGTCGCGCAGCAGGCGGTAAGCGGCTTTGGCTGGCTCACCGCGGCACAGATGCTCGACGGGCTGGGGCTGGCCGAGTCGACTCCCGGCCCGCTCATCATGGTCGTCCAGTTCGTCGGCTTCATGGGCGCCTTCGGCCAGCCCGGCGGCCTCGACCCCTTCATCGCCGGCGCCCTCGGCGGCGTGCTCGTGACGTGGGTCACGTTCGTGCCGTCGTTCGTCTGGATCTTCGTCGGTGCTCCCTACGCCGAGCACCTGCGCGAGCGGCACGCACTCGCCGCGGCCCTGGGCGGGATCACCGCCGCGGTGGTGGGAGTGATCGCCAACCTGGCCGCCTGGTTCACGCTGCAGACGCTGTTCGCGATCACCGGCGAGTTGCGCCTGGGCGCGCTGCGGCTGCACACCGTCGAGCTGGCCTCACTCGATGTGGCCGCCGTCGCCGTCACCGTGCTCGCCCTGTTCGCCTTGGCACGGCTGCGTTGGCCGCTGCTGCTGGCGCTGGCGCTGAGCGCCGCTGTCGGCTTCGCCTGGTACGTCGCAACCCGTGGCGGCTGAACCAGCTCAGCGCCGGTCGAGCCGTGCTGCCGCCGCCCGATCGACCAGCCAGACGGCGTTGGGCAGCAGTCCCAACTGGGCGGGCAACCGCTGCGGATCGCGCTCGCCAGCGACTACCTTGCCGATGATCTCCGCCTTGGCCGCGCCCGAGACCATGACCAGCACCAGCCGCGCTGCACGCAGCAGGATCGGGTTGAAAGTGATGCGCGGGTGGTGGGGGCCGGTGTGCTGCGGCGCGGGCACCGACAGCACGAGCTGCGCGTCCTCGCGCAACGCCCGGCTGCCCGGAAAGACGGACAGGATGTGCCCGTCGGGCCCAACGCCGAGCAGGATGACGTCGAGCGCGGGCAGCCCGTCGCGGCCGGTGGGCAGCGCCGCGAGCAGCGACTCGGCGTAGCGCTGCGCGACGAGGCCGGCCGGATCGCTCTCGCTCAGCGTCTCGTCCACCTCGTATGGGTGCACGTTCTCGGCCCGGATGGGCAGCGCCGGCACGTCCCCAGCAGCGACGTCGACGCCCTGCCCGCCGACGCCCGACATGCCCGCTCGCGCCGGGCTGGCGAGCAGCATGTTGTAAGCCAGGCCGACGTTCGAGTCGGGGTGGTCGACGGGCACGAACCGTTCATCACCCCACCACAGGTGGACGTGGCGCCAGTCGACCGCCGAGTGCCACTCCGGCCGAAGCAGCTCGCGGTACAGCGCGACGGCGCTCGAGCCGCCGGTCAGCGCGAGGTGTGCCTCGCCGCGCTCGCTGACCGCCTGCTCCAACGCTGCCACCATTCGCCGCGCTGCTTCACGCGCCACTTCCTCTTCATCGGCGACGGTGACGATCTCGGGTGCCGCCATGCTGCGCTCGCTAGCCGCCACTGAACCGCACCGCACGCAGCAGCGAGCGCTCGAAGATCCGGTCGAGGCCGGGGCGTTCCAGCGCCTCCGCGACAAAGGGCGTTTCGTCGAACGCCTCCAGCCGGCCGGCGCGCCGCGAGACCTGCGCACCGTTCCAGTCCGCCGTCGCCAGCAGGTGATCGCGCTGGCGCGTTATGCGCGCGCGCACGACATTACGTGCGCGCGCCGCCTCGATCTCGACGCGGACGAGCGAGCCGGCCGAGCGCAGCGACCCGCCGAGCGTCGCGCGCACCGGCCGGACCTCGACGCGCACCTCGTGCCGGTCACGGCGGAAAGTGCCGACCAGCAGGTCACCCTCGCGCGCGTGGTGCAGCGGCCGGGCGATCTCCCAGCCGAGCATCGCGGCCAGCCAGCCGCAGAAGTACGCGGCCTTGGTCAGGCGCACGGTCGCCCCGGGGCGGGCGATGTCGACGCGCAGCGAGCGGATGGCGTCAAGCTCGCGTGTCAGCAGCGGGTGGTCGAAGATGCCAGCCAGCAGCTCGCGCCACAGTGACAGCCGCAACCAACCGATGTCCGATACGGCGGCGCCGTCACGGACGACTTCGGCCAGCCCGGCCAGCCGGCCGGTGCCCTCCTCGCTGAAGCTGCCCGAGTCGACCAGCAGCCGGTCGGCGACGGCCACGATCTCGCGGAATTGGCGCGTCCCGAAGGCCGGATCGTCGGGCCACCACAGTACGACTGGCAGGTCGTGGATGAGCAGCGGGGTGACGACGCGCGCGAGGTGCTGGGACAGCTCACCGCCGGTCTTGATCAGCAGCTGCTCGGTGCAGACTTCGGCGTCACTCCGCTCGAGCAGCTTGCAGTCGGCGTAGATGTGCGCGTCCATCGACGGCGGGCCGTCGAAGTCGCCCGGCGAAACGACGATGGCGCGCGACGGATGCCGCTGATGGAGGGCGTTGATGACGGCCATCGCGCGCTCGGCCGTTTCGGGCCGCGGGGCTACGACGACGAGCGTCAGGACGCTGGTGCGCATTCGTACGCGGACCGAGCTGTGCGGATCGAGGTGCCCGGACAGCCGTGGGTCGGCCAGCGCACGCTGGCGCTCGTTCTCGCTCAGCTGCGGCCCCGCCGACTCGGCCGCGCTCGACCAGATCTGGTCCAGCTTGGCGACGCATTCGTGGACGGTGCCGGCCCTGACGTGCCAGCGGCTATCAGTCGTTGCGATCCCCTGCCCGCCGGATGCCGGCGCCCGCTCCGTGCTCACCGGTCAACTCACAGCCTGCGCCAGCGGCGGCCGTCATGCTCCATCAGCCGGTCGGCTGCCTCGGGACCCCAGGTACCGGCCTCGTAGAAGCACAGGTCGTTGTCACCATGGCGATCCCAACCCGACCAGACGTCGATCAGCGGGCTGACGATCGCCCAGGCGGCCTCGACCTCGTCGGCACGCGTGAAGAGTGAGGCGTCACCGAGCATCGCGTCGAGCAGCAGCGTCTCGTACGCCTCCGGCGCTTCGCGCGTGAACGACGTGCCGTAGGTGAAGTCCATGTTGACGCTGCGCACGTCGAGGCCGAGCTCGGGGACCTTGGCGGCGAAGCGCAGCATGATCCCCTCGTTGGGTTGGATGCGCAGCGCCAGCAGGTTCGGCTCGGGCGGCGTCGAGGCCTCGCCGAAGAGCATCAACGGTGGCAGCTTGAACTGGATGGCGATCTCGGTCGCCCGCCGCGGCATGCGCTTGCCCGTGCGCAGGTAGAAAGGCACGTCGGCCCAGCGCCAGTTCTGCACCTCCAGCTTGAGGGCGACGAAGGTTTCGACGGTCGAGTCGGCGGCAACCTCTTCCTCCTCGCGGTAGCCGCGGACGTGCTCGTCGCCCACCCAGCCGGCGGTGTACTGACCGCGTACGACCTGCGCGCGCACTCGTTGCTCGGTCCAGCGCGGATCGATCGCGCGCAGTACGCGCACCTTCTCGTCGCGCAGCGCGTCGGCATCGAAGGCGATCGGCGGCTCCATGGCGACCAGCGTGAGCACCTGCAGGAGGTGGTTCTGCAGGATGTCGCGCGTCGCGCCGGCCTCCTCGTAGAAGGCACCGCGGCCCTCGACGCCGAGCTCCTCGGCCACGGTGATCTGCACGTGGTCGACGTAGCGGCGGTTCCACAGCGGCTCGAAGATGCCGTTGCCGAAGCGGAAGACGAGCAGGTTGCGAACCGTCTCCTTGCCCAGGTAATGGTCGATGCGGTAGATCTGCGACTCGTCGAAGACCTTGATCAGCTCGTCGTTGAGCGCGCCGGCCGACGCCAGGTCGTGGCCGAACGGCTTCTCGACGACTATCCGCGCCCAGCCGTCGCGCGAGCCCTCGCGATCGAGGTCGACCCGACCGAGGTTCTCCACAATCTGCGTGTAGGTGCTTGGCGGCGCCGACAGGTAGAACAGGCGGTTGCCGCCGGTACCGCGGGCAGCGTCGATCTGCTCCAGCCGCTCGGCCAGATCGCGGAACGCCTCTCGATCGGCAAAGTCGCCCTGGTGGTAGAAGAGGCCACCCTCGAAGTCGGCCCAGAGGCCCTCCTCGAGCGCGATGCGCGAGTGCTTCTCGACGGCACGCCGCATGTCGGCGCGGAACTCCTCGTCGGACAGCGGGCGGCGGGCGAAACCGACGACGCTCGTTTCGGCGGGCAGCAGTCCCGCTCGCCGCAGGTTGTAGATGGCGGGCAGGATGCGCCGCTGGGCGAGGTCGCCGGTGGCGCCGAAGATGACCAGCACGCACGGTGCCGGGACGCGCTCCAGGCGCAGCCCCTGGCGCAGTGGGTTGACTCGCTCCTGCTCGGCCTTGCGGTAGACGTGTACCTGCTCGTGTGCCTGGCGCGCGCGGGTCGTCCCGATGGCGGTCTTCGCAGCGCGCGACGTGCGCGTGCCGCGCCGGGTGTCGGTGGTCATTCGGTCCGCACGGCGTGGCCGCCGAACTGCTGGCGCAGCGCGGCGAGCACGCGCGCCGCATAGCTCTCGTCCTGCCGGCTGCGGAAGCGCGTCAGCAGCGACAGCGTGATCACTGCCGCCGGCACGTCGAGGTCGATCGCCTCCTGCACCGTCCAGCGGCCCTCGCCGGAGTCGGCCACCCAGCCGCGGATCTCGCCCAGCCCCTCGCCGTGCTGCTCAAAGGCCAAGCCCAGCAGCTCGAGCAGCCACGAGCGGATGACGGTGCCGTTCATCCAGGCCTTGGCAACGGCGGCCAGGTCGAGCGGGTACTCCGAGGCGTGCAGGATCTCGAAGCCCTCGGCGTACGCCTGCATCAGCCCGTACTCGATGCCGTTGTGGACCATCTTGACGTAGTGCCCGGCGCCCGGCGGCCCGGCGTGGATGTACCCCCCCTCGGGCGCCAGGGCACGGAAGATGGGCTCGAGCGGCGCGACGGCGTCGCGGTCCCCACCGACCATCGTCCCATAGCCGTTCTGCAGCCCCCAGATACCGCCGCTGATGCCGGCGTCGACGAAGTTGAGGCCGCGCTCCTTCATCAGCGCGTGGCGTCGCTTGGTGTCGTGGAAGTTGGCGTTGCCGCCGTCGACGATCGTGTCGCCCGGCTCGAGCACCGCCGCGAACTCCTCCATCGTCTGCTCGGTCGCGTCGCCGGCCGGCACCATCAGCCAGACGATCCGCGGCGGCGCGAGCATTCCCGCCACGTCGGCCGGCGTGAACGCGCCCTTGAGCCCTTCAGCCACGATCTCCTCGGTCTTCTCGCGTGATCGGTTGTAGGCGACAACGCGATGGCCCGCGCGGTGGAGCCGGCGCGCCATGTTGGCGCCCATGCGGCCGAGTCCGACGATCGCCAGCTCCAAATTCGCCTCCTATCGCGCGGGCCGGTCGAGCGGTTCGTCGAGTGCCCGTTCGAGCGCGTCGTGCAGCGCGCGCAGGCCGGCGTCTGGATCGACCGACAGGTGGACGCGCAGGACGGGCAGCTCGTGCGCCTCGAGCGCGTGGAAGTCGCCCAGCGCCTGGGCGTCGATCAGCGTGCCGAAGGTCTCGGCGGCGCCCGGAATCGGCAGGTCGTCGGGATGGTCCGCGATCAGCTGGATGAAGCAGCCGGCGGGCGGACCGCCCTTGTGCAGCTGACCGGTCGAGTGCAGGAAGCGCGGCCCGTAGCCGAGCGTCGTTGCACGACCCGTTCGATCGCGCAGCAGGCGCCGGATCTCGGCGAGCGCCCGGTCGCGCTCGGGCGTAGGGGCGATGTATGCGTGCAGGCCGATGTAGCCCGCCGGCCGGGCGCGGGCGATATGTGCGCGCAGCTCGGTCGGGACGTCGGTTGCCTCGCGCGCCAGCCGGTGGAGCACGTCGCCGATCAGCGTCAGCGGTGGCTCGCGGACGAGGATCTCGTCGACCGGCAGCTGCCCGCCACTGCGGTAGTGCTCGAGGACGCGTGCCGTGTTCTGCTTCGACTCGGTCACGTTCGGCTCGTCGAAGGGGTTGATGCCCAGGCCGGCGCCGCAGATCGCAGTCGCGAACATCCAGCGGAAGAACTCGCCGCCGACCCCCTCGCCGTCGGCCAGCGCGAGATCGATCACCGGGTGGCCGGCGGCGGCGAGCTCATCGAGCGCGGCGCCCGTCGAGGCGTGCCAGGCACCGTCCTCGACGCTGCCGATGCGGACGAAGATCCGGTCCTGGCCGTACACGCCGGGGTTGCCCAGCGGTTCGTCGTCGATCGGGATCAGCCCGACGCCACGCTTGCCGGTGCTCTCGGCGACGAGCTGTTCGAGCCACGCACCGAGTGACGAGATGCGCGGCTCGATGACGAGCGTCAGCTTGTCGCGGCCGGCGCGCGCAAGGCCGGCCAGCGCGGCCCCCAGCCACAGCCCGGGATTGCGCGCTTCCGGTTCACGGCAGCGCTCGGCCATCAGTGCCGCGTCATCGAGGAGCGTGCCGAGGTCGAGGCTCATCAGCGCTGCCGGCACCAGCCCGACGTAGGTCAGCGCGCTGTAGCGCCCGCCCACGTCGGGCGGATTGAGGAAGACGCCGCGGAACAGGTCGCTGTGCGGGATCGCGCCGAGCGGCCGGCCGGGGTCGGTGATCGCGACGAAGTGCTGGCCGGCGGCGCTGGCCGGAATGTCGGCGTGGAGGTCGTCCTCGACCTGCCAGAAGTGGGCCAGGAAGCTGAGCGTCTCGGTCGTCGTGCCCGACTTGCTGGCGATCAGGTACAGCGCGCGCGCCGGATCGAAGGCAGCCTGCGCGGCGCGCACCGCGACCGGGTCGGTCGAGTCGAGAACGCGCACGCGCAGCCCGCCGTCGGGCAGCGCGAAAGAGCGGGCGAGCACTTCCGGGGCGAGCGAGCTGCCGCCCATGCCGCACACCACGGCGCCCTCGAAACCCTCGGCTCGTACGCCGAGCGCGAACGCCTGCAGCTCCTCGGTCCGATCGCGGAAGCTGGCCGGCGCATCGAGCCAGCCGAGGCGCTCGGAGATCAGCTTGCCAACGCCTCGATCGTCGGTCCACAGGCTGGTGTCGCGCTCCCACAGCCGGCTTGCCCATCGCTCACGGACGGCCCGCTCGATCGCCCCGTCGACCGCGTCGTGGAGCCCGGCCGGCAGGTGTAGCGCCGGGATGGCGAGCGTAGCGTCGGTCATGCCGAGCGGTCGCCGCTGAGACTGTCCGTCGCCGCCGGGTCACCCGGCGCGACGTGGTCGGGGTCGGGCGAAACGATGCCGCGGATCTTGCCGGCGAGCACGCCGCGACAGACTTCGACGACGTGTTCGGCGGTGAAGCCGAAGTGCTCGAAGATGTCCTTGTAGGGAGCCGACGCGCCGAAGCGCTCGATCGCGACCATCGCCCCCTCGTCGCCCACCCAGTGCTCCCAGCCGAGGGCGGCGCCGGCCTCCACGCTGACCCGCCGGCGGACCTGCGGCGGCAGCACCTCCTCGCGGTAGGCCTGCGGCTGCGCCTCGAACAGCTCCCAGCAGGGGAGGGATACGACCCGTGCGCGGACGCCGTCCGGCGCCAGCTCGTCGCGCGCCGCCATCGCCAGCTGCAGCTCGGAGCCGGTGGCGAGGAGCAGCAGGTCGGGCGTCGTCGTTGAGCCATCGTCGCCGACCGCGTCGGCGAGGACGTAGCCGCCGCGCGCCACGCCTTCGGCGGCGAGCTCGGCCGTGCCGGCCAGGACGGGCAGCTTCTGACGCGTGAAGGCGAGCGCGACGGGCCCGTCGCGCCGCTCGACGGCGATGCGCCAGGCAGCGGCCGCCTCGTTGGCGTCGCCCGGCCGGACGAACCAGAGGTTGGGCATCGCGCGCAGTGAGGCGTAGTGCTCGACCGGCTGGTGGGTCGGCCCGTCCTCGCCCAGCCCGACCGAGTCGTGCGTCCAGACGTAGATGACGTGCAGCCGCGACAGCGCCGCCAGGCGGACCGATCCGCGCATGTAATCCGAGAAGTTGAGGAAGGTGCCGACGTACGGCATCACGCCGCCGTGATACGCCATGCCGTTGGCCGCGCCGCCCATCGCGTGCTCACGAACGCCGAAGCGGAGGTTGCGGCCGGCGTGGTCGGCGCTGAAGTGCTCGGCGCCCTTGACGTCCGTCAGGTTGCTCTCCGACAGGTCGGCGGCGCCACCGAACAGTTCGGGCAACCGAGCGGCGAGCACCTGCACGGTCTCGTTCGAGGCGTTGCGCGTGGCGAGCGGATCGTCACCCTCCCCCCAGCGCGGCAGGTCGGCCGCCCAGCCGTCGGGCAGCCGGCCCTCGATCCGCCGGCGCAGCTCGGCCGCCTCTGCCGGGTAGTCGTCGGCGTAGCGCTCGAGGCGCTGATGCCATTCGGCGACCAGCTCCTCGCCGCGCGGCACGGCTTCTCGGAAGTGGGCCGACGCCTCGTCAGGGATGTAGAAGGTTCGGTCGGGGTCCCAGCCGTAGAACTCCTTTGCCCGCCGGACCTCGTCCTCGCCCAGCGCCTGGCCGTGCGCCTTCTGGGTGCCGGCCCGATTGGGCGACCCGTAGCCGATGACGGTGCGGACGGCGATCAGCGACGGCCGCGGATCATTACGCGCAGCGTCGAGCGCGCGGGCGATGGCCGCCGTGTCGTTGCCGTCGGCAACGCGCTGCGTGTGCCAGCGGTAGGCGTCGAAGCGGCCCAGCACGTCTTCGCTCCACGCCCACGACGTTGGCCCGTCGAGCTGGACATGGTTGTCGTCCCACATGAAGACGAGGCGGCCCAGGCGCAGGTGACCGGCCAGGCTGGCCGCCTCGGCGGCGATGCCCTCCTGCAGGTCGCCATCGGAGCAGATGCCGTAGATCCAGTGGTCGACGACGTCATGGCCGGGGCGGTTGAACTCGCGCGCCAGCCGGCGCTGGGCGATGGCCATCCCGACGGCGTTGGCGAAGCCCTGCCCCAGCGGGCCGGTCGTCGCGTCGACGCCCGGCGTCAGCCCGTACTCGGGATGTCCGGGCGTCCGCGAGCCGAACTGCCGGAAGCGCTTGATCTCGTCGAGCGGCAGGTCGTAGCCGGTCAGGTGGAGAAGCGAGTACAGGAGCATGCTGGCGTGGCCGTTCGACAGCACGAAGCGGTCGCGGCCGAACCAGCCGGGGTTCGTGGGTGAGTGGCGCAGGAAGTGCGTCCACAGCACGTAGGCCATCGGCGCCCCGCCCATCGGCGCGCCCGGGTGGCCGCTGTTGGCGGCCTGGACGGCGTCGATCGAGAGGGTCCGGATGGTGTCGATGGCGAGCTTCTCGAGCTTCTCGTCGACGCGCTGGTCGATCTTGGCCGATACCGTCAATCGGACCTCCTGGTAGGCCGCCTATCATAGCCCCGCGTGCATCCTTCCCTGTCCAACCGACGCGCTCGGCCGCGCCTCGTTGCGCTCGGCGACCTGGTCCTCGACATCGTCGTGGCACCGGAGGTGGCGATCGCATCAGGCACCGACGTTGGCGGGTCTATCAGATTCAGAACCGGCGGCTCGGCGGCGAACGTGGCGCGCAGCTTCGCAGCACTGGGCGGCCAGGCGACGTTCGTTGGCGGGGTCGGTGCCGACGCGCTCGGCCGGCGGCTGGTCGCGACGTTGCGCTCGGCCGGCGTGACGGTCCACGCCGCACGCGTACGCCAGCCGACGGCACGGCTGGTCGTCCTGCTCGGCCCAGGCGGCGAGCGGTCGTTTGTCACGCAGCGCGGGGCGGCCGACTACCTCCGACCGGTCGACCTTCGCCGAGCGTGGGTGCGCCGGGCGGGTGTCCTTCACCTGCCGGCCTACTCACTGCTCGCCGAGCCTTTGGCGGCGGCGGCACGGCAGGCGGCGGAATGGGCGCACGCCGGCGGCGGAATCGTGTCCGTCGATCTTGCCTCCGCCCGCCCGCTGTTGGGCATGGGCCGGCGCGCGGCGCGACGCCTGATCGCGGACGTGGCACCGGATCTGCTGCTCGCTAACGCGGACGAGGCAGCCGCGCTGGTCGCGCGCGGCGCTGCCGAGCGCCTCGTCGCGCTGGCGCCGTGCGTCGTGATCAAGGAGGGCGCGGAAGGCTGCCGCGTGATGTGGCGCGCCGACGCTGCCGATCCGGCTTCCGAGCTGCTGCAGCTGACGGTGGCGACCCGCCGGATCGACACGACCGATACCACCGGCGCCGGCGACGCCTTCGACGCCGG
>JALYGJ010000113.1 GCA_030777155.1 Chloroflexota bacterium
GCCGTGCGGCGCTGACGATGAGCGCCGGCGGCTGGACGGCAAGCAGCTCCGATTCGCCGGCCGCCGCCGGCACCAGCTCGGCCACCAGTCGGCTCCAGGCCGCGATCTGCCGGGCGCGGCGCAGCTCCTCGGCGATGCCCAGCCCGGCGGCGACGTCGGGCAGTACGTCACCCAGCCGGCGCATCGGCCGTCGTGTCATCCGGCGTGCGCCACGCGGCCGGCCAACTGAACCAGCCGGCCACCGCTGACCCGCCACGGCGTCGACGCGGCGACGAGCGCCGGGTCGAGGTCGTCGAGCGCAGTGGTGGTGACAAAGGCCTGGGGCAGCGCGCCGATGCGCCGCACGAGGTGGGCGCGCCGCTGCGGGTCCAGTTCGGAGAAGACGTCATCGAGCAGCAGCAACGGCGGCTGTCCGTGGGCCGCCGCGACCAGTCCCAGCTCGGCCAGCTTGAAGGAGAGGATCGCGCTGCGCTGCTGACCGCGCGAGCCGAAGACGGCCAGGTCGCGGCCGCCGAGCGAGAATTCGACGTCGTCGCGATGCGGACCGACGAGCGTGCTGCCGTTCCACAGCTCCTTCTCGGCCGTCTCGGCGAGACGGCGGCGCAGCGCCGCCTCGGCGTCCTCGTCGGGCCCCGCCTCGGCGTTCGAGACGTAGCGCAGGCTGAGCGGCGCGTCGTCGGGCGCGATCTCGTGGTGCACCTCGGCCAGCGGAGCGGCCAGCCCGGCCAGGACGGCGCGGCGCCAGGTGACGATCTGACCGCCGTCGCGGCAGATGACCTCGTTCCAGAAGCGCAGCTCGGCGGGATCGGCCATCCCGTCGCGGATCGCGCGCAGCAGGTTGTTGCGCTGGCTGAGCGCGCGGGTGTAGGTCGCGATCGTTGCTGCTGCCGTCGGCGTGGTGCGCATGATGAGCCCGTCGACCGCATGGCGGCGCAGCCCCGGCGAGCCGCTGATCAGGCTCATGTCCTCGGGCGCGAAGAGCACCACCGGCAGCGCCGCCGCGAGCTGAGCAGCGCGCCGTCCGACACCGTTGATGCGCACGCGTTTGCGTGCGCCGGCCGGGCCGCTGCGCGCGAGCACGATCTCGATGGCGGCGGGCGTGCCGGCGCCGCCATCGACGGCCGCCTCCAGGCGAGCGAAATCGGCTCCCCAGCTGATCAGCTCCGCGTCGCTCGAGGCGCGATGCGAGCCGCCCGTGCCGAGCACGAGCAGCGCCTCGAGGAGATTCGTCTTGCCCGCCGCGTTGGCGCCGACGATGACCTGCGGTCCACCGTCGAAGCGAACGTCGAGCGTGCCGTAGCTGCGGAAGTTGCCCAGCGTCAGGCGGTCTACGTGCATCGTTCGTCAGCCACGCCGGCGAGAGCCGGCAGGCGACCCTCGCTCAGGAAGGCGTCCGTACGGGCATGATCACGTGGACGTACTGCTCGTCGTCCAGCCGGCGCACCACCCCCGGCGACAGCGGGCCCAGGAACTCGAGTGCGAGCTGCTCGGCGTCGACGTTCTGCAGCGCATCCTGCAGATAACGGGCGTTGAAGGCGATCTGTACGGGGTCGCCCTCAACGGCCGCCTCGACCTCCGTCTGCGCGTCGCCCACGTCGGCGGCAGCGGCGATGCGGATCACCCCGGCGCCGTTGTCGCCGACGCGCAGCTTGACCACGTTGGCCGCTGCGCTGGCGATCAGCGCCGACAGCCGCACCGCCTTGAGCAGCTCATCGCGCTCGACGACGGCGCGCGTGTTGTGCGTGCTGGGCAATACCTGCTGGTAGTTGGGGAACTGGCCGTCGATCAGCCGGCTGACCAGGTCGATCCCCTCGAGATGGAAGAGCACCTGGCTCTTCGAGCTGGCGAGCATCATCTCGAGGGGATCGTCAGTGTCGGCGAGCACGCGCATCAGCTCGATGTACGAGCGCGCCGGGACGACCAGGCTGGTCTCCTCGACCGGATCAAGGATGGGCACGCTCATCACCGCGATGCGGTAGTTATCGGCCGCGGCGAGGGTCAGGCTGTCGCCGGCAAAGCGGGTGAGCACGCCGGTCAGGATCGGCCGTGCCTCGTCAGTTGCGGCGGCGAAGACGACCTCGCCGAGCGCCTTGCGCAGCACGCGCTGGCTGATGCGCGTGGTCGGTCGCTCACCGGGCGAGGGAATGACCGGGAACTCCTCGGCGTCGATCCCGCGCAGCGTCGTCTGGTAGCGGCCTGACTTGACGCGCAGGCTCGTCGGCCCGTCGCCCTCCAGGTCGACGCGTTCGCCGGGAGGCAGCCCGGCAACGAGGTCAGCGAAGAGCCGGGCCGGTACGGTGAGCGTGCCCTCGGCATCGATCCGCCCCGGTACCCACGCGCTGATGCCGATCTCCAAGTTGGTGGCGGTCAGCTTGAGGCCGGCGTCCTCTGTGCGCAGGAGAACATTCGACAGCACGGGCAGCGTCGTGCGGCTGCTCACCGCGCGGCTGACAACCTGCAGTCCGCGCGCCAGGTTCTCCTGCATCAGCGAGAGCTTCACGTCGCTGCCACTCCTTGAGCCGCGGCTGACCTGCCGACGGCGCGATTTGTCCACCGGCGGACGCGGGACGCTAGGTTGGATGGTCTTCTGTATCTTCTCATTCCGTCATCATCATCATGCTGTGGATTCCGGGGATCGGGCAGCCGGTGAGCACGAAAACGGCGCCTGTCTCCCCGCGCGACGGTGGATCACCTGCCCGGTCGTGGGCCCGCGCCGGTGGAGAAGCCGCTCCCGGCCGCACTGCCTGGGCGGACAAGTTCCGCCGCTCGTCCGTAACTCGTCCACAGAGTGCGGACGTAATCCACTGGCCAGGCGTCCTTATCCACCGCCGCGGCGGACTGGGCCGCTCGTGCAATGGAGCTGCAACGCGCCGGCGGTCGACCGCGACCGTGCACGTCTTGACAGGTAGCGGGCGCGCCCCGCGTCAATCGGCGTAGATCAGCTCCCTGACCGCCGCCAGCTCGCGCCGCAGCTCCTCGTTCTCCTGCGTCTCGCGGTCGATCTTGTCGCAGGCATGCAGCACCGTGGAGTGGTCGCGCCCGCCCAGCTCCTGCCCGATACGGAGCAGCGAGACATCCGTCTCCGCGCGCATGAGGTACATCGCTATCTGGCGCGGCGTCACGATTGCCCGGTCGCGCTTCTGGCCCTTGAGCGCCTCGAGGTCGACGCCGTAGTACTCGGCGACGGCGTTGGCGATGCGCTCGGGCGTGACCATGCGTCGCTTGGGGTTGTAGAGCACGTTCGACAGGACGGCCTGGGCCAGCTCGATCGTGATCGGCATGCCGCCCATGTTGGCGTAGGCAACGATGCGGTTGAGCGCGCCCTCGAGCTCGCGGATGTTGCTGGCGATCTTGCGCGCGATGAACTCGAGCACATCCGACGCGATCGGCACCGACTGTTCCTCGGCCTTGGCGCGCAGGATCGCGATCCGCGTCTCGAGGTCGGGTGCCGTGAGATCGGCGATGAGGCCCCACTCGAAGCGGCTGCGCAGGCGCTCCTCGAGCGTGGTGATCAGCTTGGGTGGCCGATCGGACGAGAGCACGATCTGCTTGCCGTCCTCGTGGATCGCGTTGAACGTATGGAAGAACTCCTCCTGCGTGCGCTCCTTGTCCGCGATGAACTGGATGTCGTCGATGAGCAGCAGGTCGATGCGTCGGTAGCGGCTGCGGAAGTCCTCGATGCGGCCCTGCTGGATGCTGGCGATGAACTCGTTGGTGAACTTCTCGCTGGTCGCATAGACGACGCGCTTGCGCGGGAAGCGGCTCAGCACCTGGTTGCCGATGGCGTGCATCAGGTGCGTCTTGCCCAGCCCGACGCCCCCGTAGAGGAAGAGCGGGTTGTAGGCGTGCCCGGGTCGCTCGGCGACGGACAGGCTGGCGGCATGGGCGAGACGGTTGGCCGAGCCGACGATGAAGGTGCGGAAGGTGTAGCGCGGGTTCAGGCTGGCGCTCGACCCCTCCGCGCCGCCCACCCGCCCGGGCTCGAGGCGTACCTGCGCCGGTGCGCTGGCACTGTCCGACTGGGCCTGGGCGGCGAGGCCTTCCTGTACTTCAAAGTCGACGGTCACGCTGTAGCCGACGACGCGCGCCAGCGTCTGGCTGATCAGCGAGCGATAACGGGTCTCGAGCCAATCCTTGGCGAAGCCGTTGGGCACGGCGACCCGGAAGCGATTGTCATCGACGGCGACGAGGGCCGTTTCCTTCAGCCAGGTCTCGAAGTTCGCCGGCGACAGGGAGACCTGGAGCTCGCCCAGCGCGGCACGCCAGACCTGCTTCGCGTCCATCAATAAACAGCCCCGATTGGACGACTCAAATTAGGGCGACAGCCGACGCTCCCCGGCGCGTCGACGGGCCCTATCAAACGGCTCGGAGCCGCACATCCTGGTTCCCTGGCCAGGTCGCTTGGCTCCGTCGAAGAGGCATTCCCGCGGCGTGGTAGTCCGCCCGGGCGGCTACCTTAGCACCCGTTTCCGGACCGCCGCAACCCGATTCGCGGATACTCCTCCCGGGTATCTCAGCGGACTCGGCTAGCCGATCCGATCTCCCGGTTCGGCACCCTCGTCGACCGACAGCAGCGGGATCCGGCCGGTGGCCGTAAGAGCGCCGAGGACGAGAACGTCACTGCGCACGCCGGCTACCCGGCGCGGCGGGAAGTTGACCACGGCAACGACCAGCCGCCCGGCCAGCGAGGCCGGATCGGGGTACGTTTCGGGCAGCTGTGCCGCCGATTGGCGGAGGCCGAGCGGTCCGAAGTCGATACGCAGGCGGTACGAGGGCTGGCGCGCCCGGGGCAGCGCTGCGGCCTCCACGATCCGGCCAACTCGGATGTCGAGCCGCGCGAAGTCGTCGATCGTTGGCCCCGCCGGTGCGCCGTCGTTCATCGCGCCATCGTTCGGCGCGCCGTCGTTCACGCGCCGACGCTCGGGTCGCTCACCCGACCGCCTCAACCGCTTCCGATATAATCGCCGCGACTTGGACGCGCCACGGCGCTTGCGTGGGCCGGGCCCGCGCTCGGGTGCCGGCGGCGCGTTTCTCGTCTGCGACGACTTTGCCCAGAGGTAGTCCGTCCGTCATGACCAAGCAAACGTACCAGCCCAAGAAGCGCCACCGTGCCAAGGAGCACGGCTTCCGCAGTCGGATGAAGACGAAGAACGGCCGTCGCGTGATCGCCGCACGCCGCGCCAAGGGGCGCAAGAAGCTGACCGTCTGAGGGCGCTGCCGCACGCGATGGCCGCGCTCGATATGCTGCGTTCGCGGCTCGACTTCGCCGCGCTACAGTCGGACAGCCGGAGCAGGACCAACCCACTGCTCGTGCTGCGCTATCGGAGAAACGGTCTCGACCGCACGCGTTATGGCATCTCGACCGGCCGGCGGCTCGGCGGCGCCGTCGTGCGCAACAGGATCAGGC
>JALYGJ010000114.1 GCA_030777155.1 Chloroflexota bacterium
GCCGGCATGCGCGCGGCGGCACGCTCGTTCGCCCGCCCAGCGGCAGCCGAGGCGGTCGCCGAACTGCTGCTGGCGCTGGCCGAGCGGCGACCGTTGCCTGGCGAGGCCGAGATCGAACGGCTCGCGCGAGCAGCAGCGTGAGCACCGGAACGGATACGCAGCGTCGGCTCGACGACGCCGAGCTGGCCCGCCTGGGCAGCGAGATCCAGCGCCGCATCGGCGTCAAGACGTCGCGCCATGAGCCGCTCGCGCGGTTGACCACGATGCGCGTCGGCGGGCCGGCCGACCTGTTCGCGACCGTCCACAACCTCTTCGAGCTGCGCGGGCTCGTCCGCTTCGCGCGCGGCCGCCAGCTGCCCTACTTCATCCTCGGCCGCGGCTCGGATCTGGTGATCAGCGATGCCGGCATACGCGGGCTGGTCATCCACAACCGCGCCGCGCAGCACCGCTTCGAGGCAACGCGCATGATCGCGGATTCGGGCCTGCCGATGGCCCGCGCGGCGACACTCGGCCGCTCGGCCGGCCTATCCGGCCTCGAGTTCGGGCTGGCCATCCCGGGCACGGTCGGCGGTGCGGTGTGGGCGAACGCCGGGGCCCACGACGCCGATGTCCGCGGCGTGCTGGCGTCGGCGAGCGTCATGCGCCGCGACGGCACCGAGGTCACCCTCGACCGCGATGGCCTGCAGCTGGCCTATCGAGAGAGCGCGCTCAAGCACGCTCCGGCGGAGGCGGCGGAGGTCGTGACGTGGGCTGCCTTCGAGCTGACGCCGGCCGACTCGACGCTGATCGGCGCGCGGCTCGACGAGATCCGCCGCTGGCGCCAGGCGCACCAGCCGCTCGGGCTCGCGTCGGCGGGCAGCGTCTTTCGTAACCCGCCGACTGGTCCGTCGGCAGGTGAGCTGATCGATCGGCTGGCCCTGAAGGGGACGCGCGTCGGTGGGGCGGTGGTCAGTGCCAAGCACGCCAACTTCATCGTCAACGACTCGGCCGGCAGCGCCGCCGACGTGCGCCGACTGGCCGAGCTGGTGCAGGCGACGGTGCTGGGCGAGACGGGCATCGAGCTGCAGCCGGAGGTCGTCTTCGCCGGCGACTGGAGCGGCTGGGAGCGGGCGGAATGAGCGCGCCCGGCGTGCCAGTGGCGGTGCTGCTCGGCGGCCCATCGGCCGAACACGACGTCTCACTCGTCTCCGGCCGTGCCGTCGCCGCTGCGCTGGCCGGCCGCGGCCACGCGGTCGAAGGCTGGCTCATCGACCTGCCCGGTCGGTGGTGGTCGTTGCCGCAGGCCGCGCTCGACGGTGCGCTACCAGCGAGCGCCTACGACGACCCGGCCGAACTGGGTGCCGACGGACCGCACCGTGCTGCCGCCGCGCTCGAGCGCCTGGCCGGCCGGCAGCCGGCGCCGGTGGTGTTCATCGCGCTCCATGGCCCGTTCGGCGAGGACGGCACGGTGCAGGCACTGTGCGAGGCGGCCGAGCTGGTCTACACCGGCTCCGGAGTCGCCGCCTCCGCACTCGGGATGGACAAGGTGCTCTTCAAGCGGCTGGTGGCAGCGGAGGGGATACCGGTCGTGCCCTGGCTCGACGTCGGCGCCGGCGACTGGGCAGCCCGACCGCCGGACGTCCAACGGCGCCTCGTCGAGTTCGCCGAGCGGCTGCCCGATGCGCGGCTGATGGTCAAGCCGGCGCGGCTCGGCTCGAGCGTCGGCATCTCCATCGTCCACCGCCCGCACGATCCCGAGTACCTCGGCTCGGCGCTCGCCGAGGCCTTCGCGCACGACGACCTGGCGCTGGTCGAGGCCTACCTGGACCACCCGCGCGAGCTCGAGATGGCCGTAGTCGGCAACAGCGCCGACGACCTTGCGACGTACGGCCCGGGCGAGGTCTTCCCCGGCCACGAGTTCTACGACTACGTCGCCAAGTACGAGCCGGGCGTCAGCCAGACGACTGATCGGCCCGACGTTACGCCCGCGCTGCGCGCGCAGCTGCATGACTTCGCCGCGCGCGCCTTCCTGGCAATCGGCGGCAGCGGCTTCGCGCGCGTCGACTTCCTCCTCGCCGGCGACACGCTCTACCTCAACGAGATCAACACCATCCCGGGCTTCACGCCGATCAGCCTCTTCCCGGTGCTCTGCCGCGCGGGCGGCTACGACTTCGGCGCCATCAGCGCGCGCATCGTCGAGCTGGCCCTCGAGCGAGCGGCAGCGCGTCCGCGACGCGTGCTGACGCGCGCCGCGCTGCCCTGACGTGCGCCTACCGGTCCGCCAGCCAGTGGCGCGCGGCCATCGGCGGCGGGCAGCCGTCGGCGCAGACCTGCTGCGCCCGGCGCGAATAGCCGGACTCCTCGTGATGCTGCTGACGAGCCTCGCGCTCAACTGGCTGATCGGCGCCGACGCCTTCCGGCTCGACCCGGCCGCGCTCCACATCGACGGCCTCGCCTACACCGCCGAGCAGGAGGTGCGCGATCGGCTCGGGCTGGCCGGCGACGCGCGACCGAACGTCTTCCGGCTGCGCACGGCGGCGATGGCCGGTGCGCTGAGCACGCTGCCCACGGTCGCCGCCGCCGACGTTGGCGTCGCCCTGCCTGACCGTATCGTCATCCGCGTCACCGAGCGCGAGCCGGTGCTCGTCTGGCGCACGCCCAGCGGCGCATTCCTGGCCGACGTGGAGGGTGCGCTGATCTCGGCCGTCGCCGCCGCGCCGACCGGGCTGCCGTTGATCGACGACAGGCGCCAGGCGAGCCAGCAGCTGGCCGTCGGCGACTTCGTCGACCCGGTCGACGTTGCCGCTGTGCTGCGCCTGGCGGCGATCACGCCGGCCATGCTGGGCAGCCGGGCGAGCACGCTCGAGTTGAGCGTCGACGACGCCGACGGCTACGTGCTCCGCTCGCCCGATCCTCCGTGGCGGGCCGTATTCGGGCCCTATACGGCGAACCTGCGCACGCCCGAAGCGAACATCGATCGACAGGTGCAGTGCCTGCGTTCACTGCTCGGCCAGGGCGAGGAGAGGGTCGAGGTCGTCTACCTCGCCGTCGCGGACGACGCCTGCGGCACCTTCCGCGAGCGGCCAACGCCGAGTGCCCGCATCTTCCAGAATGTAGGCCGGTCGCCCACGCCAGCCGGCGGCGCCTGAGTGGGAAGGGAGAGCGTGGAACGAGAAGCGGTCCTCGTCGCGATCGACGTCGGAACGAGCAAGGTCGTCGTGCTCATCGGCGAGGTCAACCGTGACGGCGCCGTGACGATCATCGGCAAGGGCGCGCCACCGTCGTCGGGACTCAAGAAGGGGGTCGTGATCAACATCGACCAGACCGTCAATTCGATTCGCGCGGCGCGTGAGCAGGCCGAGCGGCTGTCGGGCTACCGCATCGAGTCGGCCATCATCGCCGTCGGCGGCAACCACGTCGAGAGCCAGAACTCGCGCGGCGCCGTTGCCGTGAGCGGCGCGCGGCGCGAGGTCATGCCGGAGGACATCGAGCGCGCGACCGAGGTCGCGCGAGCGGTCACCATCCCGTCCAACCGGGAAGTGCTGCACGTCCTGCCGCGCGGCTTCGTCGTCGACGGCCAGGCCGGGGTCAAGGACCCGCTGGGCATGAGCGCCGTACGCCTCGAGGTCGAAACGCTGATCGTCCACGGCAGTGCCACGGCCATCCAGAACCTGTCGAAGTGCGTCGAACGGTCGGACGTCCGCATCGACGAGCTCGTCGCCGGCTCGCTCGCCTCGGCCGACGCCGTGCTTACCGAGACCGAGCGCGAGCTTGGCGTCGCGGTCGCCGACTTCGGCGCCGGCACGATCGACCTGGCGCTGCTCGTCGACGGGTCGGCGTTCCATGCCGCCGTGCTGCCGCTGGGTGGCAACAACGTCACCAACGACGTCGCCATCGGCCTCAAGACCAGCCTCGCCGCCGCCGAGCAGCTCAAGATCGGTTACGGCACGGCCGACCCGGCAAGCGTTGACAGCGACGAGGAGGTCGCCGTCGAGGGCATCGGCGAGGAGGCCGGCCGGCGCGCCTCGCGGCAGGAGCTGGCGATGATCATCGAGGCGCGGATGCGCGAGGTCTTCGAGAAGATCGGCGAGGAGATCGCGCGTGCCGGGGCGGCCGGCATCCTCCCCGCGGGCCTCGTGCTGACCGGTGGTGCAGCGCAGCTGGCGGGCACCGCGCAGCTCGGCCGGGAGGTACTGCAGATGCCCGTTCGGGTGGCCGGACCGGGCGGCGTCGGCGGCCTTACCGATCACCTGCTGACACCGGCCTTCTCGACGTCGTTGGGACTGCTGCTCTGGGGTGCGCGCGCGGTGCGCGGCTACGCCCCGTTGCGCTACGAGTCGGCGCCGGCGCCGACGGTCGTCGGCCGCATGCGCGAGTGGGTCAGGGGGCTCTTCCCGTAGCCCTCGGCGTGTCCGGCCGATGAAGCGGACGACGATCGAGGTCGCGACCGGCAGCCGGCGCGGGCTGTTCGACGTCACCGGTCAGTGCGCGCAGTTCGTCGCCGCCGAGGGCGATGGCCTACTGGTCGTGTTCGTGCCACATGCGACCGCCGGTCTGGTCGTCTGCGAGCTCGGCTCGGGCACCGAAGAGGACCTGCTGGCCGCGCTCGACCGGCTGCTGCCGCGCGACGACCGGTGGGTCCACCGGCACGGTGCGGTCGGCCACGGCGCCGACCACGTGCTGCCACTGCTTGCCCCGCCGTCGCTCACCGTCGCGGTAGCGGGTGGGTCGCTGGTTCTCGGAACCTGGCAGTCGATCGCGCTGCTCGACCCCAACTCCGATAACGCGCGCCGCCGGGTGACACTGACGTTCCTCGCCGGCTGAACGGCCGCGGCGCGCGCATGAGCAGGCCGCTACGGCCCCGCGGCGGCCATCCACACGTTGTCCACAGTTGGCTTCCGCGGGGCAGAAAAGCCGGCGCGAAGCGGCAAACTTCGGCCCGCCGCGGTGCGGCATGGGCGTCTATACTCCGCAGCCATGCGCACCCGTCCCAGGCGCCCGTCCCGCGCCTGCGGCCGCCACGCGCAGATGCAGGGACGATTGAACTGAGCCGGGAGGGAATGAGATGCCGCTGAGGTCGGACTCGGAGAACTTCGCGCTCATCCGGGTCATCGGCGTGGGCGGCGGCGGCAGCAATGCCGTCAACCGGATGATCCGTGCCGAGCTGATGGGCGTCGAGTTCATCGCCGTCAATACGGACGCGCAGGCGCTGCTCCAGTCCGACGCGCCGCACAAGATCCGCATCGGCGACAAGATCACCCGCGGCCTCGGCGCGGGCGGCGATCCCGGCATCGGCCAGCGCGCCGCCGAGGAGGACGCTGAGAAGATCTACGAGGCGCTCAAGGACTCGGACATGGTCTTCATCACGGCGGGCATGGGTGGCGGCACCGGCTCGGGCGCAGCCCCCGTGATCGCCGAGATCGCGCGCGACCTGGGCGCGCTGACTATCGGCGTCGTGACCAAGCCGTTCTCGTTCGAGGGCGCCCGCCGGCGCCTCAACGCGGAGCGCGCCACGGAGGGCCTGCGCGAGAAGGTCGACACGCTGATCACCATTCCGAACGACCGCCTCAAGGACGTCGTGCAGAAGGAAACCTCCATCGTCGATGCCTTCCGGGTCGTCGACGACGTGCTGCGCCAGGGCGTGCAGGGCATCAGTGACCTCATCACGGTGCCCGGCCTGATCAACCTCGACTTCGCCGACGTGCGGGCGGTGATGAAGGACGCCGGCTCGGCGCTGATGGGCATCGGCCGGGGCAGTGGCGATGGGCGTGCCACCACCGCCGCGCGCGAGGCGATCGCCAGCCCGCTGCTGGAGGTCAACATCGCCGGCGCGCAGGGCGTCCTGTTCAACATCACCGGCGGCTCGAATCTGTCGCTGTTCGAGGTCGACGAGGCGGCCGAGATCATCAAGGAAACGGCCGACCCGGAGGCGAACATCATCTTCGGTACGGTCATCGACGAACGGATGGGCGACGAGATCGCGATCACCGTCATCGCCACCGGCTTTGACTCGTCGAAGAAGCGTGAGCTGCGCGGGCACGTCCCGACGGTGGCCGACGTGCGCGCCGGCCGCGACAGCCGCGACTTCGTGCGCGAGCTCGCCGAGCAGCGCCAGGCGACGCCGATCCCGGTGCGCCCCGAGCAGCCGACCGA
>JALYGJ010000115.1 GCA_030777155.1 Chloroflexota bacterium
CCGGGCGCCTCGTCTCATGGGCGGGTGGTTGGCGCTCAGCCCTCGGTGGCTTGCTCGCGCAGTTGCGAACCGGTCTCGCGTGCCTTCTTCTCGGCTTCGTCGAGAGCCTGCGTCGCCTTCTCCTCGACCTGCGCCACCAGCTGATCGCGCTGCTCGCCCATCAGCTCGCGCTCGCGCTGCGTCTCGGGCAGGGCCAGCGCCACCGCCGCGCCGACGCCGACGGCGATGGCGCCGAGCGCCAGCGGGTTCTCGTCGAGCATGCGGTCGAACTCGCGCTGCGCCTGCCCGACGGTGTTCTGGACCTGCGACTGAGCCTGCCCGACCGTATTCTGGAGCTGCCACTGCGCCTGTTCGATGGCTTCCTGCGATCGCTCGGCCGCATCAGTCGCCGCACGCTGCGCCTGCTGACCGATGTCGCGCGTCCGCTGGCGCATGTCGTCGCCGGCGCTCGCCACCGTCGCGCCGATGTCGCGCCCGCCGGCGCTCCGTGCCTGGGCTCCACCCGAGTACGGGTAGCCGTAGTCGGTCGTGCGGTAGCGGTAGCTGGCGTGCCGGCCGCCGTTGCCGCCCGACTCGCGTGCCTTGACGACGAGCCAGCCGATCCCGATCGCGGCCATTGCCGCGGGCACCGGGTTCTGCCGGATCGTCTGCATGATGCTATTGCTCGTCTGCTGCGCGGTTTGGCCCGCGTCTTCGACCAGTCTTTCCACTCGTCCTACCGTTGCCTCCCTTAGCTGCTCCCGCGCCTGGTCGGCGATCGTCTGCGGGTTGAGTCGGTGGCCGATCTCGTCGATCGTGCCGCTCATCTGGGTCCGCGTCGCCTCGATCTCGACGACGATCTGTTCCTCCGTCGGATCGACCTGACCGCGTTCCGTATCGTTGGTCCGATTGGTGTCGGTCATCGCGTCTGTTCCTTTGCCCAGCGGACGTTGTCCTGAATGGTCTCGACGGTTCGCTCGGGCACGACCGACGCTTGGCGCAGCTCCTGCAGGTAGCGCATCACGAGGAAGCCGCCGACGGCGATCACGATCGCGCCGACGAGCAGGAGAGCGACCCAATCCGGCAGGCCCAAGGTCGCCAGCAGTGCGGCAACCCCGACCAGCACGACGATGAGGCCGGCGTACGCAATCAGCCCGCCGGCGGCGACGAGCCCGGCCGCGCGCCCGATGCGCGTCATGGACCGCGTCATCTCGTGGCGGGCCAGCTCGACCTCCTTGCGGATCAGCGTCGAAACCTCGGCCGACAGTTCAGCGAAGAGCTCGCCCAGTGAGCGGTTCTCGCGTGTTTCGACTGTCATCGCCCGCCTCAGCTCCCCGTCGTCCGCGTGCCGCTGCGCGTGGTACCAAGGTCGCTCTCGTTACCGCCGTAGGCCGTGCCGACGCTGCGCTCGCGGTACGTCTCACCGTAACCGGCTTGATAGCCGTAATCGGGGCCTGTACCGCGCAGCATCTGTCCACGGCCGGGGCTCCAGCGGCCGGCGTCGCCAGTCGTCCCGCCACCGCCCGACGTCGATGGGCTCGACGCCTTCAGGAAGCGCGCGGTGAGGAAGCCGATGGCGAACGCGCCACCGAGGAAGAGGAGCGGCTCGCGCCGGGCAAAGTCCTCGGCCGTACGGACGAAGTCGCGCACGTCGTGCTGGCGGATGTAGTCGGATGCCTCGTCGACCTTCTGTGCCGCCTGCTCGGCCAGCGAGGCAAGCTGCGGCTGCTCGGAGCGCAGCCGCTGGCCGCTATCGCGGACGGCGGAGGCAACCGAGTGGAGCGCCTGCGCGGCCTGGTCCTTCTGAGTCGATACGTGCGCCTCGGCGGTCTGCTGCGCCTGCTCGGCGATTGTCGAGACGGTGCTCTCCGACTTGCTGCGCAGCTCCTCGCCCGGCGCCGTGCCGGCGGTGCCGGCGGTGCCGGCTGTCCTATCCGTTGTCCTATCCATGGACACTTTCCCCCGCTGCGGGTTGTTGATCCGATCAGCGTGAGGCAACTGGCGGTCAACCAAGGGCGAGCCGGGACCGCGCCGCATCACCTCGGCATATCAAACCGGCAGCGGTCAGGCGTGCCCTTCGTTGCCAGCAGGCCGCCGGCTGCGGCGGCAGATCAGGCGCTCGCGCCGCTCTTGCGCTCGCCGATCATCTCGCCACCATCGACACCGATGACATTGCCCGTCATCCAGTGGAGGCGTGGCGAGGCGAGCGCGACGATCGCCTCGGCGACGTCCTCCGGGCGGGTGATGCGGCCGGCTGGATTTCGCGCCGACGCGGCGTCGAGCAGGCCCTGGTGGCCCGGGATACGGCGGAGGGCGGGCGTGTCGGTGACGCCCGCTCGAATGCAGTTGACGGTGATGCCATGCGGGATTAGCTCGAGCGCCAGCTGGCGGCAGTGCGATTCGAGAGCGGCCTTGGCGGCGCTCACCGGGCCGTAGGTCGGGACGACCTTCGTCGACCCTTCGCTGGTCATCGCCAGCAGGCGGCTGCCGTCCCCGATCAGCCCGGCGTGGAACAGGTCGCGTACCCAGTAGACCATCGAGTGGGCCATTACGTCGGCGGTCATCTCGAGCTGCTTCTGAGTCACCTCGCGCCCATCCGGTTCCGGGCTGATGTAGGAGAGGGTGGTGCCGAAGGCAAGCGAGTGGAGGAAGACGGCGATGAACGGATCGCGGCCCTCGGCACGGCGCTGCTCGAACAGCCGCTGCGTGTCCTCGATCACGCCACGCCGCTTCTCCTCGTCGGCGGCATTCACGTTGTGGAAGATGGCCGGCACGCCGCGCGCAGCGATCTCGTCGCGGACCGCTTCGGCAGCCGCCCTCGTCCCGCGCAGGTCGAGGTGGACGCCGATGATCGGGTAGCCGGCGCCGGCCAGCGCGCGGCCGGTCGCCGCGCCGAAGCCGCTGCTCGCGCCGAGGATCATCGCCCAGCGCTCGCGTCCGTCGTCGTGGTGGTCGTTCGTCTCGTCGCTCATCGGCGGCAGTTTAGCCGCCGCACGCTTCCCGGCCGACTGGTCGATACTTCGCGGCCGATGCAGGAGTCGGCTGTGGTTCGCGTCCCCGACCGGCTCATCCGTCCTATCCGAACGCTATGGCTGTTGAGCGCCGCGCACGCCGTGAACCACGCGCAGGCGGCGCTGCTGCCGTTGGTCTACCTGGCCATCGCGCTCGAGTTCGGCGTCGGCGCGGCCGCGATCGCCTACCTCGCCGCGGTCGCCAACATCGCCTCTGGCATGGTCCAGTTCACGTACGGCGCGCTGACCCGGTGGTTCTCGCGCCGCTCGATCCTGGCCGCTGGCGGGCTCGTGTTCGGCGCCGGCATGGCGGCGCAGGCGCTGGCATCCAGCTTCGCGCTGTTCGCGGTGGCCAACGTCATCTCGCGCGTCGGTGGGTCGCCGCAGCACCCGGTGGGCAATGGGCTGCTGGCCGAGCAGTTTCCGGTCCACCGCCGCGGCTTCGCCATCTCGGCCCACATCGCCGGCGGCAACCTGGGCACGGTCGCCGTGCCGCTCCTGGGCGCCTGGCTGATCGCCGAGATCGGCTGGCGCACGACGGTCGTGCTCTTCGGCCTGCCGGCAATCGTCGTCGCCGTCGCGATCTTCGCGCTGGTGCGCGAAACGGGGGTCGACCGCGCCGCGGCGCGCGCCTACGGCAGCCTGCACGCCGGCTTCGCGGCCGTGCTGCGCGACCGCGACCTGCTGCTCGTCTACGCGTCGGCGATGTTCGGTGGCGGAGGGCGCGGGCTGGGCGTGCTCAACGTGTTCGTGCCGCTCTACCTCAGCCTGGTACTGCGGCTCGACGACCTGACCGTCGCGTTGATGTACACGGTGCTGGTGGTCGGCAGCGTCCCCGGACCGGTCGTCGCCGGCTGGCTGTCGGATCGCATAGGGCGCAAGCCGCTCATCGTCGCGGCCTACCTCTTCGGCGCAGCATCGCTCGCCGCGTTCGTGCTGGCCGGTTCCGACCGGCAGATGCTATGGGCGGCGATCGTGCTGCTCAGCATCTTCAACTTCGTCGAGAGCCCACAGCTGCAGGCCCTGCTCTCAGATATCGCGGCGCCGGCGCTGCGCGACATCTCGTTCGCCGTCTACTTCACGCTTGCCTTCGGCGTCGGCTCGCTGTGGGTCGCGCTGTACGGGGGTGTCGTCGACGCGCTGGGCGAGCCGGCCGGCCTGCCCGTCGTCTTCTGGTTGATGGCGGCAGCGTTCGTGCTTGGCGCCCTGGTCGTGCTCCCGATCCGGGCCGACGAGCGCGTGGCCGAGCAGCGGCAGGGGAGTTCGGCCTAAGCTCGCGGCGCCGATGGAAGCACCCGACTTCTCGACGATCCTCAGCCTGGCCGACTTCGAGCGTGTTGCCGCCGAGCGGATGGACCGGCCGGCCTTCGGCTACATCGCCGGTGGGGCGGGCGATGAGATCAGCCTGCGCGACAACCGGGCCGCGTTCGCGCGCTGGCGGATGATCCCGCGCGTGCTGAACGACGTCTCGGCGGTCGACACGGCGCTGACCCTCCTCGGCACGCGAGCGCGCATGCCGGTCGGGCTCGCGCCGATGGCCTTCCACCACTTCGCCCATCCCGATGCCGAGCTGGCCAGCGTGCGCGGAGCCGCGCGGGCCGGCGCGCTGTTCTGCCTCTCGACGATGTCCAGCCGGTCGATGGAGGAGGTGGCCGCGGCTGCCGACGCGGTGGCCGGCGGTCCACGCTGGTTCCAGCTCTACGTGCATCGCGACCGCCAGCGGTCGGTCGAGCTGGTTCGGCGTGCCACCGCGGCGGGCTACAGTGCGCTGATCGTAACCGTCGACCTGCCCGTCGCCGGCAAGCGCGAGCGCGACGTGCGCAACGCCTTCGCCTACCCGCAGGTGTTCGGCAACTTCCCGCCGCCGGGCGCCGTGCCGGGCGGCGCGGAGGCGCCGCTGGCCGCGGTCGTGGGCGGTTTCAACGATGCCGCGCTGACCTGGCGCGACCTCGACTGGCTGCGCGGCGTGAGCGACATGCCGCTGGTCGTAAAGGGCGTCCTGGCCGGCGCCGACGCGGCGCTCGCGGTCGAGCACGGTGCGGCGGGCGTGATCGTTTCCAATCACGGCGGCCGCCAGCTCGATCGCACGCCGGCACCGATCGACGTGCTCGCCGAGGTCGTCGACGCGGTCGCCGGCCGAGCGGAGGTCTACCTCGACGGCGGCGTTCGCCGCGGGGTCGACGTCCTGACCGCGCTTGCGCTCGGCGCGCGCGCTGTGTTCGTCGGCCGCCCGATGCTCTACGCGCTGGCCGTCGGCGGCGAGGCCGGCGTCCGCCACGCCTTCGACCTGCTGGCCACCGAGCTCGCGACCGACATGGCGCTGCTCGGCGCGAGCACGCCAGAAAAGGTGGGCCGCGAACACGTTCGGCGGCAGGGGTAGGCCGAGTCCCTTCGCTATACTTGCGCGGTGCCCGGCGCCGGCAGCGCGCCGTGGCGTTCCTCGGTCGGGGCGTGGCGCAGTTTGGCTAGCGCGCAGCGTTCGGGACGCTGAGGTCGGAGGTTCAAATCCTCTCGCCCCGACCACTTGCGGCGAACGCGTTTGCGCAGTCTCGACAACCACCTCCTGGTAGTGGATCGGTTCTCAACACCCGAATCCGTGATTCCGCGGGCCCTCGATGTTCAGCTGGCGACCGCACACGTCCGTGTGGCGGACGCGGCGATGGCCGAGTTCATCGATCGCGCCGGTCCGTATACGCCCCGCCTGCCGCAGGGCGACCCCTTCCGGGCGCTGGTCCGTGCGATCGTCTTCCAGCAGCTCGCCGGGCGCGCCGCGGCCGCGATCCACGCCCGTGTGCTGGCCGCCGTCGGGGGCGAGATGACGCCGGCGGCGGTGCTCGCCACGCCCGTCGACGTCCTGTGCCGCGCGGGACTGTCGGCGGCGAAGGCGGCGTCGCTGGTCGACCTGGCGACGAAGTCGGCCGACGGCACCCTTGCCCTCGATCGCCTGGCCGAGCTCGACGACGAGGAGATCGTGGCGCGGCTGGTGGCCGTCCGCGGCATCGGCCGCTGGACGGCGCAGATGTTCCTGCTCTTCGAGCTGCAGCGACCCGACGTCTGGCCCATCGACGACCTTGGCGTGCGTGCCGGCTACGGCGTGATCTACCGTCTGCCAGACGTCATCCGGGCACGCGACCTGGCCGGCGCAGGCGAACGGTTTCGCCCCTACCGCAGCCTCGTTGCGCTGTACTGCTGGCACGCCCTCCACCTCGCGCGCGGGACGCAACCGATCACCGGCTGATTTCACCCGCGGGGCGGCTGCACGGCCGTGCCGAGTGCGAACGCGACGGCGTCCTCGATCGACAGCTGCTCGCCAGCCTCCCACTCGCGGAGGGCCTCTCCGTCGTTCGGTCGTTGTGGCAGCTACCAGCCCAGGAACTCGAAGCCGATGTCGGCCACGCCGATGCCGGTCGTCTTGCGTATCCGGTCGACCGCTCCCGACAGGCGCCAGTAGCGCTGGTCCTCGCCCGCCTTGCCGGCGAGGACGGACAGGTCGAGCAGCAGCAGGAGGATTCCGCCGCGATCGCCCGAGCGGGCGAACACCTCGAGCGCCTCGCGCAGCAGCGCGGCAGCTTCCTCGAGCTGGCCTTCATAGGTGAGCATCGAACCGAGCATGTGCCCGGCCCAGCCGATGCCAAACGGCTCGTCCAGCTGACGGTACAGCTCGAGCGCTGCGTCGGGCAGTGCCGCCGCGGCGAGCTGTTGAGTGGTGTGCGAGACCAGGACCTGACCGCCGTGGCCAGCGCTCATGATCCGCGCCACCTGGTGGAGGCTCAGGCCGGCGTAGTCGTCGCCGACCGCGACCGCCTCGCCGGTGTGAATGCCCATCCGCATCCGGATCTCGGCGCCGGCCGGCCAGTCGTGATCGGCAAGCGCCCGCTGCGCCTGGGCCGCCGCCGCGATTGCCGCCGAGGCGGATGGGGAAGGCGGCGAACAGCGCGTCCCCCTCGGACCCGAAGACCCGTCCGCCGGCCGCCTCGACGGCCTGCCCGACCAGCTCGCGGGCGGCGGCGAGCAACGCCGGGTAGTCATCGGGCAGCGCCTCGACGAGCCGCGTCGAGCCCTCGATGTCGGAGAACAGGAAGGTCAGCGTCCCGCGACCAGGACCGCTCATGGAATCTCGAGCTGCAGCTCCTGTCCAGGGCAACGAACGCCGAGCCGGGCGAGTGCGCGCAGCTCGGCCTGCACGGCCGGCACCGCTTCCTCCCGCAGCGTCGCCTCGACGTTGCGCGCGTTGCGCAGCGCCGGCCGCCGGCCCTGCTCGAGATGGCGCAGCCAGAACCTCGCCAGCCGTTCGTCCTGCTCGAGCAGCTCGATCATCTGCTCCTCGAAGCCGGCCGCCTCGGCCCATTCGGGCAGATCCTCGAGCAGCTCGCGCACGTTCTCGATGGTCGCTTCCAGCTCGTGGGCCAGCCCCGCCGCGTCGTCGCGCGCGTCCTCGTCGAACGCGCGGCCGATGTCGCGCGCCAGCTCCTGCGCCACCACGGTCTCCTCGAACGCGGCACAGAAGGCGGTCTGCCAGCCGTCCGGCCAGGGTGTGCTCGTCGCCGTCTCGGCCGGCGTCGGGGTGGCCGGTGAGGCAACTGCCGTCGGCGGCGCTGTCACGTCAGGCAGGCTGGGCGCCGTCTCAGTCGGCTCGCTTGCACCATTGCAGGCGAGCGCGAGGAGACCGACGAGGGCAAGTCGGTGCAGCGACGTCAATGGCGTGGCGGTCGACAACTGCACTCCCGCTAGGGTGAGCCCTCAGCATACTCGCGCTCGGCCGTCTAGTACCCTAGCCGCCAACACCCCGCCCAGCTGCGCCGCCCCGCTGCCTGATCACTTCGAGGCGCCATGGACACTGGCACGTTGTTCGTTCTCGCCCTTGCGGCTGCCGTCGTTGCACTCGTCGCCGCCGGCGCCTTCGCGCGCGTCGTGCTTGCTCACAGCGAAGGTGGCGAGCTGGTGCGCTCGACCGGCCGGCTGATCCAGCAAGGGGCGATGGCGTTCCTGCGTCGCGAGTACACGATCCTGGCCGTCTTCGTGGTGATCGTCGCCGCGCTCCTGGCCGTGCTGATCGACTTCAACGCACTCGGCAACGCGCGCATCACCGAGCTCAACACGGCCGCCCGCCGGCTGGGGCAGGGCCCGTGGACGTCGCTCGCCTATGTTGCCGGCGCGTTCGCCTCCGGCCTGGCCGGTTTCGTCGGCATGAGCATTGCCGTGCGCGGCAACATGCGGACCGCGACAGCGGCAATCGACGGGCTTAACGCAGCGCTGCGCGTCGCGTTCGCCAGCGGCAGTGTCATGGGCCTGACCGTCGTCGGCCTCGGCCTGCTCGGCATCACCGCACTGTGGCTCCTGCTCGGCGATGCCGCCGTCGTCGCCGGCTTCGGCTTCGGCGCGAGCACGATCGCGCTCTTCGCCCGCGTCGGTGGCGGGATCTACACGAAGGCCGCCGATGTCGGCGCCGACCTCGTCGGCAAGGTCGAATCGGGCATTCCCGAGGACGACCCGCGCAACCCGGCGACGATCGCCGACAACGTTGGCGACAACGTCGGCGACGTGGCCGGCATGGGCGCCGACCTGTTCGAGTCTTACGTCGGCGGAATGATCGCCGCGCTAGCGCTGGCCGCCGTGGGGGCGGCGTCACTCAACCTCGGCACAGCCGCCGACGAGCGCCTGCTCGTACTGCCGCTGGCGATCTCCGGCGTGGGCATCGTCGCGTCGATCGTAGGCACCTTCCTCGTCCGGACGGGCCCGCACGCGTCGATGTCGGGGCTGCTGTGGGCGCTGCGGGCGGGCATCTTCGGCGCCGGCGCGCTGGCACTGCTCGGCGCGCTGCTCATCGTCGTGCTGCTCGAGCTGCCGCTCAGCCTCTTCTGGGTGGTGCTGACCGGGTTGATCGTCGGCCAGGTGATCGGCACCGCAACCGAGTACTTCACCTCGTATGAGTACCGACCGACGCGCTGGATCTCGTCGCAGTCGGCCACCGGCCCGGCATCCGTCGTGATCGCCGGCGTGGCGGTGGGCCTGGGCAGCGTCGTCGTGCCGTTGCTGGCCGTCGTCGCCGGGATCTGGATCGCGAACGAGCTGGCCGGCCTGTACGGCGTCGCGCTGGCGGCGGTCGGCATGCTGTCGACGCTCGGCATAACGCTCGCCACCGACGCCTACGGGCCGGTGGCCGACAACGCCGGCGGCCTCGCCGAGCAGGCGCACCTCGAGCCGGCCGTCCGCGAGCGGACCGACGCGCTCGACTCATTGGGCAACACGACGGCCGCGACGGGCAAGGGCTTCGCCATCGGTTCAGCGGTGCTTACCGCACTGGCCTTGATGGCGGCATACACGCAGGTGACAGGTGTCACGCAGCTGCAGCTGACCGACGCCCGGATCCTGATCGGCCTCGCCGTCGGCGGCATGCTGCCCTTCCTGTTCTCGGCGCTGACGATGCACGCCGTGGGCAATGCCGCGCGCCAGATGATCGAGGAGGTGCGCCGCCAGTTCCGTGAGATACCCGGGCTGCGCGAGGGGCTGGCCGGCGTCGTGCCTGATGCTGCGCGGGCCGTCGACATCAGCACCCGTGGCGCGCTGCGCCAGATGATCCTGCCCGGTTCGATCGCCGTCGCCGCCCCGATCATCGTCGGCGTCGTGGCCGGTCCAGAGGCGTTGGGCGGGATGCTCGTCGGCTCGATCGTCACCGGCTTCCTGCTGGCCACGTTCATGGCCAACTCGGGCGGCGCCTGGGACAACGCCAAGAAGTACATCGAGCTCGGCCACTTCGGCGGCAAGGGCACAGCCGGCCACGCGGCGGCGGTCGTTGGCGACACGATCGGCGATCCCTTCAAGGACACGTCGGGCCCGTCGATCAACATCCTGCTCAAGCTCATGGCGATCGTCTCGCTGATATTCGGGCCGCTGTTCCTGTAGGCCACGGCCGTCCGGCGCTCGCGACTCGATCGGCCAGCCGGGCTAGCTCTGCTCGACCCGGAAGTAGCCCTCGGCCCGCGTCTCGCCGTCGATCACGTAGCGCATGACGTAGAGTCCGGGACCGTCGACCAGGGCGCCGATGTCTTTGACACGACGCAGGAACCGACGCGCGCCGGCGTCCCTGAACGAGTAGTCCTCCTGGTACGTCAACGTCTCGCTGCCGTCGCTCGGGTCGATCTGATGCACCTCGATGACCAGCTGCGTCGTGCCGGCGCGTCCGCCGATGTGAGCGATCCAGGCGAAGCGGCCGCTGGGCGGGAAGGAGGCGCTAGGTTCGACTATCCGGCCCGGGTTCGTGGCGTAGTTGCTGCCGAAGGTGATGTGCCCTGGACCCTCGCGAACCTCGACTGGGAATGGCGTCGGCGTTGGTTGGGGCGTCGCCTCCGGGCTGGCCGTCTGCGTCGCCGTCGGCGTGGGCCGGGGCGTCGGTCGTGCGGTGGGCGTCGGGCTGGCCTGCCCGATGGCGGTTGGAGAAGGAGATGTGGGCGCCGGAGGCCCCTCCCGAGCGACGAAGGAAAAGCCGACGACGGTCAGGACCGCGACTGCGCCGAGCACGACGATACCGCCCAGGATTCGCCCGAGGACGCCGCCCGATTCGGCACGCGGGTCGCGCGGCGGCAAGGGCCCGTAGACGACGCCCTGGCGGCGCGGCAGACGGCGTCTCATAGGGCTATTCGTTCCATGACGCCCCTGATTGTGTCATCCGCGCGCCACACGGGCGTTGCGCCCAACTCGTCCGCCGAGCTCGTCGCGGGGTGCGCCGGGCAAATCGTGGTAGCCTATGGGTCCCAGCCTCCGTTGACCCGTCCGCTTGCGCCGCGCACTCACGCGCCGGACGCGTCCAGCGCCCGCTCGAGAGGAGATCGATGCTCACCGTCACGCTCTTCGGCCGATGAATCTTCCGCGCAAGGCGGCCACCGCCGACGAACCCTTCAAGCACGTCATCGCCGAGTACCGCGTCCGCGAGCACCACGTCACCTGTGTCTGCGGCTGGTCGGGCAGCGCCCCCGGCAAGGTAAGCTCGCAGGACGACTGGAACGCGCACCTGCTCGCCGTCCGCGGTCGCCGTCGCTGACCGCATCCGCCCGCGCGCCGGGCCCGAACGGATGGCCGAACGTCCGGGCAACGCATCCGACAGCGCTGGGCGGACCAGCCGCGCCGAGCTGATGGAGCAACACGCCGCCGCGCGTCGGCGGCGCGACTCAGCTGCGCTGGGCAGCGACGAGTTCCGCGCCGCAGCCGAGGAGATCGCACGCATCGAGATCGCGATCGCCGCGCTCGAAGAGCCGCCACCGATGCAGGCCGGTTTAGAAGGCGATCGATCGCCGGCGCTGCCGTCGCGGAACGCTCAGATGCGGCGTATCGAGCGCGCCTGAAGCCGCGGCCCGTGGCGGGGCGGACTCACTCCGCCGAGCTCGAGCAGCCGCACGACCCGCGCTCGCTGGCCGGCATACGGCTCGAGCAGCTCCAGCATCCACGCGTCGGTGCCGCGCCGCTCGCCGGCGAGTGCCCAGCAGACCAGGTCGGGGAGGTTGTAGTCGCCGACGCTGAGCGCGTCCGGGTCGCCCAGTGCCACGCGCATGGTTTCTGCCGCCGTCCATGGGCCCACGCCGGCCGCGGTGGTCAGGCGCTCGCGCGCTGCAACCGGCGACAGCGCGGTCAACCCTTCCAGTGCCCGTGCAAGGCCCGCCACCTCACGGATCACGTCGGCACGGCGCCTTTCCAGGCCCAGCGCGTGGAACGCGTGATACGGCTGACCGGCGAGGACGAGTGGACGCGGCGGCAGCCGCAGCCGCAGCGGTCCGGGTGCGGGCTCGCCGAAGCGGTAGAGCAGCGCCCGATGAGACCGCCACGCCTCGAGGCCGGTCACCTTCTGCCCGATGACCGTCGGCACGAGCGTTTCGAGGACCTTGCCGGTGCGTGCCATGCGCATTCCGCCGAGCCGGCGGGCGAGGTCGGCGACCAGCGCGTGCCGGGGCACCAGGTGCGATGGATCGTCGTGCGCGCCGAGCAGTGCCGGTAGCTCTTCGATCGCCGCGTCGGCGCCGCTGCCCCACGCTTCGATAAACACCTCGCCGGCGGCGAACGTGAGCCGCGTGCTCGCCGGGCCGGCCGGCGTCCAGGTCGCGCGCAGCAGGCTGCGCGCCTCGAGCCGTATCTGCGGGTCGAGCAGGCCCTGACGGAGCGCTCCCAGCGTGAGCAGCGGATCGACCCGGAACGGTGGACGGTAGCGCGACACAACCGGCTGCTCCTCGGTCCTCACCACCGTACGAGTCTAGGCCGGCCGCGGTCCTAGGACCTCCGACCCGTTGCACGCGTGCGCCCGATTCGCGATGTTGCCAGACGTGACCGCGCCAAGCCTATCCAGAGTGCCCGTTTCGGTCGCCGCCAACTGGTTCGTCGCTCGGGTGCTCGACGCGCTGCGGCTCGCCGTAGGCGTCGTCCTCGCCCTGTTAGTCGCGGCCGTCGGCGCGGCTGCCGGTCCACAGGCGGGATTCGACCCGGGGCCGCCGCTCCTGTTCGCCGTCGCCGTCGGGGCAACTGTCGGCGGGCTGCGCGGCGGCATTGCAGCTGCCGCGGTCGCGATCGTGACTGCGCTTCTCTACCACTCACAGCCGGGCGTGGTGGGTAGCCCGGGCAACGCCGCGCGGGTGATGCTGCTGGTCAGCGCGGTGGGCGGCACGGCCTGGCTGGTCGGGACGTTGAGCGACGCGCTGAGACAGTTGCGGTCGCGCGCCGGCGAGCGCCGACGCACCGCCGAGCGCCTGCAGGACTTCGCCGCCGCCGTTGCCGATGCGCAGGACGATCAGGTTGCCGAAACGATCGTCCGCCAGGGTGCGGCACTCGTCGGCGCCGACATGGCGG
>JALYGJ010000116.1 GCA_030777155.1 Chloroflexota bacterium
ACCATTGCCCGCGTCGCGCGGGTCGGCGGCCTCCGCCGTCCCAGCCGAGTCGGGCGGGCGGCCGTCGTGACCATGGGCCGGCGCTCCCTCGCCATCGTGCATCAGCCGCCATTGTGCGCCCGGTGCCGCCCGGTCTGCCTCGCGCCGGCGGGCGTATACTGGAAGCGTCAACCGCGACCCGCGGCGGGCACTCCCGTCAGGTGCCGCCCAGCAGCCCGCCCAGCGGGCGCAAGGTGAGGGCCCGACGCCGATGAACCGCACCAACGCACTCCCCGACCCCTTCTCCGCCCGCGCACAGCTCGCCGTCGGCGACCGCCGCTACGCCTACTACCGCCTGGCGAGCGTGCTCGGCGGCGACCTCGCGCGCCTACCGACGACCGTCAAGGTGCTGCTCGAGAACGTCCTGCGCAACGCCGGCCGCGGCGTCGTCGGCAGCGAGGAGGTGAGCGCGCTGGCCGCCTGGCGGCCGAACAGCGCCGCCGAAGCGGAGATCCCCTTCCTGCCGGCGCGCGTGCTGATGCAGGACTTCACCGGCGTGCCGGCAGTCGTCGACCTCGCCGCCATGCGCGACGCGATGGCCGACATCGGCGGCAACCCCGACCTCATCAACCCGCTCGTGCCGGCCGACCTGGTGATCGACCACTCGGTACAGGTCGACCGCTATCGGACGCCCGACGCCTTCACCTTCAACGTCGATCGCGAGTACGAGCGCAACCGCGAGCGCTACGAGCTGCTGCGCTGGGCACAGACGGCCTTCGAGGGCCTGCGCGTGGTCCCGCCCGGCACGGGCATCGTCCACCAGGTCAACCTCGAGTACCTCGCCCAGGTCGTCGTCGCCCGCGCCGACGGCGGCGGCGAGCGGGTAGCGTTTCCCGACACGCTGGTCGGGACCGACTCGCATACCACGATGATCAACGGGCTCGGCGTCCTGGGCTACGGCGTGGGCGGCATCGAGGCCGAGGCAGTCCTGCTCGGCCAGCCGCTCTACCAGCCGCTTCCGCGCGTGGTCGGCGTGCGCCTCTTCGGCCAACTGCCCAGCGGCAGCACGGCCACCGACCTCGTCCTCGTCATCAGCCACATGCTGCGCTCGCACGGCGTGGTGGGCTCCTTCGTCGAGTTCGCCGGCGACGGGCTGGCCTCGCTCGCGTTGGCCGATCGGGCGACGATCGCCAACATGTCGCCCGAGTACGGGGCGACGGCGGCACTCTTCCCGATCGACGACGAGACGCTCGCCTACCTGCGCCAGACAGGCCGACCAGCCGAGGCCGTCAACCTCGTCGAGGCCTACGCCAAGCAGAACGCGCTGTGGCGCGAGCCAGGCGGCGGGCCCGACTTCGACGAGCTGCTCGAGCTCGACCTGGCCACCGTCGAGCCAACTGTCGCCGGACCGCGCCGGCCGCAGGACAAGGTTCGCCTGCCCGAGTTGGCAGCCAGCCTGCGCGGCGCCTTCCCGCGTGCCGCCGAACAGCGCCCGCCGGTGAGCGTCGAGTTCGGCGGCCAGCGCGTCGAGCTCGACCACGGCTCGGTCGTCATCGCCGCGATCACCTCGTGCACCAACACCTCGAACCCGACCGTGATGGTCGGCGCCGGGCTGCTCGCACGCAACGCCCTCGAGCGCGGGCTCAGCGTGCCGCCGACGGTCAAGACGAGCCTCGCTCCGGGCTCACGGGCGGTGACCGAATACCTCCGCACAGCCAACCTGCTCGCGCCGCTTGAGGAGCTCGGCTTCGGCGTCGTCGGCTACGGCTGCACGACGTGCATCGGCAACAGCGGGCCGCTCGATCAGCCGGTGGCGCAGGCGGTCGAGGAGAACGAGCTCGTTGTCGCCGCCGTGCTCTCCGGCAACCGCAATTTCGAGGGCCGCATCCACCCGCTTGCCCGGGCCAGCTACCTCGCCTCGCCGCCGCTGGTCGTCGCCTTCGCGCTGGCCGGCACGGTTGACATCGACCTCACCCACAACCCGCTGGGCAACGGGGACGACGGGCGACCGGTTTACCTCGCCGACATCTGGCCGTCGGCCGAGGAGATCCGGCGGACCGTCGGCGCGGCAGTCTCGGCCGACATCTTCGAGCGCATCTACGCCAGCGTCTTCGAGGGCGACGAACGGTGGACCGGCCTGCCCGTGCCGGTCGGGAGCAGCCGCTACGAGTGGGACGCTTCGTCGACGTACGTCGCCCGGCCGCCATTCTTCGAAGGCCTCACGACGTCGCCACCGCCGGTGCGTGACATCGTCGGCGCGCGGGTGCTGGCTCTGCTCGGCGACTCGGTGACCACCGACCACATCTCGCCGGCCGGCTCGATCCCTGCCTGGAGCCCGGCCGGGCAGTGGCTGCAGGAGCGTGGCGTTTCGCCCCTCGAGTTCAACAGCTACGGGGCGCGGCGTGGCCACCACGAGGTGATGATGCGCGGCACCTTCGGCAACATACGGCTGCGCAACGGGCTCGTCGAGCGCGAGGGACCGTATACCGCGCACCAGCCGTCAGGCGAAGAGATGTTCATCTACGACGCCGCGATGCGCTATCGCGACGAGGGCGTGCCCTTGCTCGTCATCGCCGGCCGCGAGTACGGCTCGGGCAGCTCGCGCGACTGGGCGGCCAAGGGCACGGCGCTGCTCGGCGTGCGCGCCGTGCTGGCCGAGAGCTTTGAGCGCATCCACCGCTCGAACCTGGTCGGCATGGGCGTGCTGCCGCTCGAGTTCCTGCCCGGCGAGGACGCGCGCTCGCTCAGGCTGACCGGCGACGAGGAATACGACGTGCTCGGGCTCGAGACAGAACTGCGGCCGCGGCAGAGCGTGACGGTGCGTGTCGCTGAGGGCCGCCGCGAGCGCCGCTTCAGCGCCGTCTGCCGCCTCGATGGCCCGATCGAGATCGGCTACTACCGCAACGGCGGCATCCTGCCCGCCGTCCTGCGTCGACTGGCCGCCGTCGCCAACGCCTGAGCATGGCGCTCGTGGGTTGGCTGGAGCGCGGGCGCGCCATCGGCCGCTCGGCGCCGCTGGCGGTGATCGTCCTGCTGCTCGCGAACGCGATCCCGCTCGGCGGCGTCCTCTTCCTCGGCTGGGACGCTGCCGCGATTCTCATGCTGTTCTGGCTCGAGAACGGCATCGTGGGCCTGCTCAACGTGCCGAAGATCGTGCTGACGGCACTCGGCGCCTCAGACAGCGCAGCGCGCGGGAGGTCGATCTACGCAGCCATCCTCTTCCCCATCCACTATGGCTTCTTCTGGTACGTCCACGGCGTCTTCGTGCTGCTGCTGATCGGCGCCGGCGGCTATGCGCCGTTCGATCTGGGCGCGATGCTCCGCGCAGCGACCGCTGACTCGACCGTCCTGCTGGCGGCGGCCGCGCTGTTGACCAGCCACGCGGTCAGTTTCGTTGTCAACTACGTCGGGCAGGCCGAGTACCGGCGGACGACTGCCGAGCGCCAGGCGGGCGAGCCCTATCCGCGCATGATCGTGCTGCACATGACGGTCATCCTGGGCGGCCTGCTGGCCCTGCGGCTGGATGAGCCGATCGGCCTGCTCGTCGGGCTGGTCGTGATCAAGACGATCGTCGACCTGCTGCTTCACCTGCGTCAGCACCGACAACGGAGCGAGCCGGCAGCGGCTCCGGCAATGTAGGGTGCCCGCCCTGGCCGGCGGACGTCGGGGCGCCGCTCGTCAGGCGGCAGCGCCGGGATCGGGGGCCAGCGGCAGCGCGACGCCAAATTCCGAGCCGCCGCCGACGCGCCGGCGGGCCCACATGCGTCCGCCGTGCAACTGGACCAGGCGCCGGCAGACGGTCAGCCCGATACCGATGCCGGTGGCCCGGGCGCGCGCCGTCTCGGAGCGGTAGAAGGGGGTGAAGAGCTGCTCGGCATCTGACTCCTCGAGGCCGATCCCGCGATCGCGCACGATGACGTGCGCCTCCTCGCCGGCCGAGCGGACGACGACCTCGACCGGCAGCTCGCGCGGGCTGTACTTGTCGGCGTTGCTGAGCAGGTTCTCGAGGATGATCTCGAGGTGCGCGCGATCGGCCTCGACGATGATGTAGTGCGGCTCAACGCTCAGCCCGATGGCGCGGCTGGGATGGCGCCCCCGATACGACTCGATCGACTTGCGCACGACGTGCGAGAGCACCTGCGGCTCGAGGTCGACCTGCACGCCGGCCTCGACGCGAGTCAGCGTGAGCAGGTTCTCGATGATGCCCAGCAGGCGCTCGGACTCACCGGCAAGGTCGGTGATCATCGACTGGCGCTCGGCGTCGCCCAGGCGCTCGCCGCGGTCACGCAGCAGCCGCGCGTTACCGAAGATCGTCGTCACGGGCGTCCGCAGCTCGTGCGAGACGAGACCGAGGAAGTCGTCCTTGACCGCGTTCGACACGCGCAGCTCCTCGGCCGCCGCACGAACCTGCTCCTCCGCCTGGCGGCGCTTCGTGACATTGACGAGCACGTTCACCGCGCCGACGAGCCGCCCGTCCGCATCGTGCAGCGGTGTGGGGTACGGCTCGAAGGAGATGATCGTGCCGTCCGGACGCTCGGCCATCGCCTCATAGCCGCGAACCTCGCGGTTCTCCTTGAGGCACATCGCCATCGGGCACTCGTCGTGGCGCATCGGCCGACCGTCCGGCCAGTAGAGCCGCCACGAACCGCACCACAGCTCGCCCAGCTCAGGCCGGCGGCCCCACAGATCGGCGGCCGCGCGGTTGAAGAAGGTGATCCGGCCGTCGGCATCGGTGACGTAGACAGCCACGCCCAGCGCATCGAGGAAGCCACGGTAGCTCCGCTCGCCATCCGTCGCCGACGCGCCGCTGCCCGGTACCTGCGCAACGTCGGCCAGGCCGCCGATCAGGCGCAGCGGCGGCGGCCGGGCACCGTCAGATGCTGTCTGGGCCGCCGGCTGGACTGCCGGCCGGCGTATTGCAGTCATGAGAGTATCGATCCCCGGGGCTGGTCGATTGAGCGGATATTGCCAGCCGTTAGTACCGGGCAGAAGGTAGGCGGAGGGTTTGTAGCGCTATTGAAAGCACTCGTCGGCGGCGAGTGCCACGCGCGGGCAACGATCAGGCCGCCGCCTGCGCCACCGGAGAACCGGCACTCCCGCGCGTCGCCGTGCCGGGCGGCCGGCGGCGAACGTCGCCGATGATGCCGCCGTGCGACCGCCAGACCGCCTTATCGGCACCGCCGTAAGCAGTCAGCGATGAGCTTCCTCCACCTGCTCGTCGCCTATGGCGCGACGGTGCTCGCCGGCGCAACTGTGCTGCTCGCGCTGGCCGGCATGCTGCTCGGCCGGCGCCTGCGCGTCTGGCTCGACCGGCTGATCCTGACCACGCTGATCGCCCTGCTCGCCGCCGCCACCAGCGGCCTCCCGCTGCTGGTGCTGAACAGGCCGCCGCACGATCCACTGCACCTGCTCTACGGCGTCGTCGGGCCACTCATCCTGCTTGGCGGGAGGTACCTCGGCCGGCACGGCTCGCTGCGCTGGCGCTCACTGCTGGTTGCGCTCGCCGGCGTGGCTCTCCTCGGCGTCATCTTTCGGCTGTACACGACGGCCGGCGGCAGCTGAGGCCCGCCGACTCCCGGCCGGCGCCGCGTCAAGCGCCGTGTCGGCGGCGAGCGCGCGGTGCTCGGCCATCGCCTCGACGATCCAGTCGCGAACGCCGACGGCGAGCGGGATGGCCGCCGCCACCGCCAACCACGGACCGAACACGAGCGCCAGCGCGAGGACGCTCAGTCCGAGCGCGGCCGTCAGTGGCGCGAGGCTGTGCGCCGGCAGGCGCCCCTCCTCATGCGTGAAGCCACCGTTCGCGCTCGCTGGTGGGAGGAGCAGCCAGCGCCAGGCGGGGCCCTCCAGCCGGCGCCCCTGGCGGCGGCGTTCCCACCACGTCAGGCCGAGCAGCGCGAGGGAAGCCAGCCCGAAGCCGATCAGCAGGATGGTGCCTGCCGGCTCCGCCGCCAGCACCCAGTAGACGACGCCGATCCCCACGCCATAGCCGCCGGCGCGCAGCAGGAACCGCATCTCCTCAGGCATCGCGTCCGTCTTCCCGCTCGGTCAACTTGTCGAGCCGCCCTGCCCGACGCATTCGCTCGTCCCACACCGGCCGCTCGGAGCGGATCGGCGGCAGCCAGCGGAAGTTGTGATGGGGTGGCGGCGAGCTCGTCGCCCACTCCAGCGAGTTTGCCAGCCAGGGGTCGTCGGGCGCGTCCGGCGGGCGGCGCAGCGCGCCCACGACGGCGAGCGTGAAGACGAGCACACCCAACGCCGAGATGAGCGCACCGAGCGACGACAGGAGGTTCATCTCCGGCCAGCCGGCGACCGCCGGGTAGTCGGCGAAACGTCGCGGCATGCCCTCCACGCCGAGCTGGTGGTGGGGCACGAAGGTCAGCGTGAACCCGATCAGGAACAGCCAGAAGTGGAGCCGACCGAGGCGCTCGCTGAGCGACCGGCCGGTCGCCTTGGGGAACCAGAAGTAGAAGCCGGCGAACATCGCGAAGGCCGTCCCACCGACCAGCACGTTGTGCATGTGGCCGACCACGAAGTAGGTGTCGTGTACGTGGAAGTCGAGCGGGGGTGAAGCGATGATGACGCCGGTGATGCCGCCGATCAGGAAGACGTAGAGCATGCCGACCGCCCACAGCATCGGTGGCGGGAAGCTCAACTGGCCGCGCCACATGGTCGCGATCCAGTTGAAGAACTTGATGCCCGTCGGGACGGCGATCAGGAACGACATGATGCTGAAGAAGGGCAGATCGACCGCGCCGGTGGTAAACATGTGGTGCGCCCAGACGGAGAACGAATAGGCCGCGATCAACACCAGCGAGAAGATCATCAGCCGGTAGCCGAAAAGCGGCTTGCGCGAGAAGACCGGGATGATCTCGGAGACGACGCCGAAGAAGGGCAGAATGACGATATAGACCTCGGGGTGGCCGAAGAACCAGAACAGGTGCTGATAGAGGATCGGGTCGCCGCCTGCCGCCGGATCGAAGAAGCCGCCGCCGAAGTGGCGGTCGATGTAGAGCATCGCCAGCGCAGCGGTGAGCGACGGGAAGGCGAACAGGATCAGCACGGAGGTGACGAGGACCGCCCACGAGAAGATCGGCAGGCGCAGCATCGTCATTCCCGGCGCGCGGCGGGTGAAGATCGTCGCGATGAAGTTGATGGCACCGAAGATCGAGGCCAGGCCGGTCAGCGCAAGCCCGACGATCCACAGGTCCATCCCGGCGCTCGGCGAGTAGGCGCGCGTGCTGAGCGGAGCGTAGCCGGTCCAGCCGGCATTGGCCGCGCCGCCGACGGTCAGGAAGCCGGAGAGGACGATCAGGCTGCCGAACAGGAAGAGCCAGTACGACAGCGCGTTGAAGCGCGCGAAGGCCATATCGGCGGCACCAACCTGCAACGGCACCAGGTAGTTGGCGAAGCCGGCGATCATCGGCGTGGCGAAGAGCAGCATCATCACCGTGCCGTGCATCGTGAACAGCTCGTTGTAGGTTTCCGGCCCCACGTACTGCAGTCCCGGCTGGGCGAGCTCGAGCCGCATCAGGAGTGCCAGCAGCCCGCCGACGGCGAACAGGCCGAAGGCCGTCACGATGTAGAGCAGGCCGATCTTCTTGTGGTCGGTGGTGGTGAGCCAGTCCGACATTCCCTCGGCTACGGGCGGCCGCGGGAACGGCGGGCGGCCGAGGGTCGGCGCGGCGCCTTCCGCGCTCACGGCCGTGGTGCCCGCTGCGCCAGCAGCCACGCCTCGTACTCGGCCGTCGGCACGGCGCGGATACTGAACGGCATCCGCGCGTGGAAGAGGCCGCAGAACTCGGCGCACTGCCCACCGTAGATGCCCGCCTGTTCGACGGTCACCTCGAACGACTGCGGCCGGCCGGGGACGGCGTCGCGCTTGTACAGGAACTGAGGCACGTAGAAGGCGTGGACGACGTCGGCCGACGTGAGCGTGATGAGCAGGGGCCGGCCGACCGGCACCACCGCCTGCGGGCCAGGATCGAGGAACCCTTCGACGCTTACAGCCTCCGCCGGATAACTGATCCGCCAGCCCCAGCGGAACGCCTCAACGTGCAGCTCGACACGGTCGCTGGATGGCGGCCGCTCGACTTCGCCGAGGACGGCGAGCGTGAGCGCGAAGATGACGCCGACCGTCAACAGCGGGATCCCCGTCCAGACCGCCTCCAGGCCGGTGTGACCGCCGATCTGCGGTGGCAACTCGGCTCCGCCGTCGGCGCGCCCCCGGCGGCGATAGCGGAGGATGGCGACTGTCAGCAGGCCCCACACGATGGCGACCACGATGAGCGACAGCACGAAGACGAAGTCGTACAGCGCGCCGATGCTGCGTCCTTCGCGGGTCACTGCCGCCGGGTAGCAGCCGCCAGCGACCAGCCCGACGACTGCCAGCGCGATGCTTCGCGTGCCCAGCGCCGACGCGGCCATCACTCGGGCGGTTCTTCGCCGAAGCCGCCGCCGGCTGTCCTGCGC
>JALYGJ010000117.1 GCA_030777155.1 Chloroflexota bacterium
CCGAAGCGCTCGAAGTCGGCGTAGATCGGCGTCAGGTCGTCGGTACCGAACTCGCGGTTGGGGTTGGTCGGACCGCGGAAGCCACCAGCGCTGCTGCCACTGCCGAGGTGGCGCGCGTTCGAGCCGCCGGCGCCCAGCGTGCCGCCGCCCTGGCCCTGGCCCTGGCCCTGCCCCTGCCCCTGCCCCTGACCTTGCCCCTGGCCTTGCCCCTGGCCCTGACCCTGGCCCTGGCCCTGGCCCTGGCCCTGGCCTTGGCCGTGGCCCTGCTGACCCTGCTGGCCCGCCTGCGCGAGGTTACGCCGCGCCTGCTGCAGGTCGGAGGCAGCCCGGGCAAGGTCGCGGCTGAGCTGCACCTGCTCGCCGCCGCGCTCGAGCGCCTCGCCCAGCCGATCGAGAGCATCACCGGCCTCGGCAGGATTGGCCGCATGCAGGTGCCGGACTGCGTCGGCGAGCGCGGCCTGCGCGTCCGATCCGACCTGGCGGGCGACCGCTTCGAGCTCGGACAGCCTGTCGGCCAGCTCCTGGCGCTGAGCGTCCGTCATCTGGCCCAGCCTGTCCTTGAGCGCCTGCAGGTCTTCCTTCGCCTTCTGCGGATCGCCGGCGGTATTGCTGTCGCTGCCCGAAGCGGCGCGGCTGAGCGAGCGAGCGAGCGAGGTCAACGCTGCTGCGCGCTGCTCGGTCGCTGGATCGATCCGGCTGCGCAGTGCGTCTTCGAGCGAGCCAAGCCGGGCAAGCTGCCGCTCGAGGTCTTCCGGCCGCTGGCGCAGCTCGCCGACTATCCGGCGCAGCTCTTCGGCGACCTCGACGCGCGGATCCGGCCCCTCCCGTCCCGCCTCCAGCCGCTGCGCCGTCCGCTCCAGCCGCTGCGCCGTCTGTCCGGCCGCGTCGCGCTGGCGCTGGCGCTGTGCCAGGACGTCGTTCTGGATGTTGGGCAGCAGCAGCGCCGGCACCAGCAGCGCGACGGACAGGACGCTTACCGCACCTGACTGGCGCGGTAGCCGCGTGCGCAGGGCGCGCGGGTCGGCGCTGGCCAGGGTGCTCAGCGCATCCCGCCGCTGCAGCCTTACGAAGCGCGCGAAGCGCCCGGCATCGCCCAGCGGTCCCGCGTCCGCGACGCGTTCCTCGCCTGGCTCATCGTCGGTTGCGGCGAGCTCCGGGTGCGCCCTGGCAAGTCCCAGTGCCGTCGAGACGCGGTCGTGCAGGCCGTCCTCGCTGTCGATGGCGAGCGCGGCCTCGGCGAGTGTCGGGCGGACACGGACGGCGTCGACGAGTATCGCCGCCACGCCGGCCACGATCACCGCGCCGGCGAGCAGCGGGTGCGACTCGAGCGGCATCAGCCGCGCGACGACGGCGAGACCGAGCTGCGCCACGGCGACGACGGCAGCGATACGCACGCCGTCGCGGACGACACGGCGCAGCCAGAGCCGTCGGCGGAACGGTCCCAGCTGCCGGGTGAGCTGGATCAGGACCGGGTCGACGCTCATTCCTCATTCTCCATCGTCGTCTCGGCCGCGCCCGCCACGTCGGCCGCCGGCCTGGCATTGGCATCGGACGTCGTTTCGCTCGGCGGCGCGCCGAGGGCACGTGGACGCCGGCGGATCGGCAGGCCGAAGCGCAGCCGGCGTGTCGGCGAGACGAGCTGCGAGGAAAGCAGCGTCAGCACCATGCCGACGGCGAAGAAGGCCAGCGCGCTCTTCGGCCAGAACACATCGCGCGGGAAGCCGAACGTCGTGTTCGAAGTCGGCGCTACTCCGGCCGGGCGCGGGTCATCGACGACCATCCGGCACTCGACGCCCGGCGGGCAATCGATCGCCGGCTCGGGCAATCGCATGCCGCGCACCTCCTGAACGTCGATCGGCATAGGCACGGCCTCGACTCCGCCCGCGCCACTCGCGCCGAAGTACGGCTTGCCGGTCACGGCGCTCATGTAGATGCAGGCGACGTGATACGCGTCGGGCGCCGTGCTGCAGATCAGGTCGAGGTCGGCGACGAAGGGGTTCAGCCAGAGCACCGACTCGGGCGCGTTGCCCGGCCGCTGGGTCACGATGAGCCCGCTGCTCGATTGCTGCCGTGCGGCCACCATCCAGAAGGAGTGGAGCCCGAACGTGCCGATGCTCAACACGATGACCAGCACGAAGGTCAGGACGGTGGCCGTCTGGGTGCGCTTGACGAGGGCCGAGATGAACAGTCCGATCGCGCCCATGCCAAAAGCGAGCGCGAACAGCATCACGTACCCGCGTAGCAGGTCCTCCGGGCCGACGGAGCCGAAGACGAAGACGAGGCTGGCCAGCGGAATCGAGGCGATGATCAGCAGGAAGACGTAGGTCAAAGCCGATAGCAGCTTGCCGACGACCATGCCCAGCGTCGAGAGCGGCGTCGTGATCAGCAGCTCGAGCGTCTGCTTCTCGCGCTCGAGCGAGATCGCGCCGGCGGTGAAGGCGGGCGCCAGGATCAGCACGAGCAGCGTCTCGACCATCAGCAACCCGCCGAAGATGGCGTGACCGATGCCGGCCGAGAGCGCGGTGCCCGTCGAGCCGACGGCCCAGCCCATCTCGTCGCCACGCCAGTCCGGCCCGGGCATCGGGCCGAAGCCGGTCGCCATCGACTGCTGCTTGAGGTAGTGGTAGATGGCGAATGCGAACAGGCTGAGCAGCAGCAGGTAGATCGTGACGACGGCGAACGCTCGCCGACCGCGCATCCGCCCTCGCAGCTCCTTGATTCCAACGGCGCTGATGCCCGTCCAGAAATTGCCGGCGCTCGCACGCACCCGCCCACCGCCCCGGCGCGCAGCGAGGGCAACGCCGCTC
>JALYGJ010000118.1 GCA_030777155.1 Chloroflexota bacterium
TAGATGAATCGCCCGCCGTCCTCGTCGGTCAGGGCGAGGTGAGACGCCCAGCTGACCGGGAACGAGCCGCGCTCGGCGCGAAAGATGACGAACTCGAAGCCGAAGCGCCGGCCGTCGCTGGCGCGCAGGTGGCCGGTGTAGTACCACCACTCGGTCAGCCGATCATGGGCCGCCTCGTCGCGCGGTAGGACCAGCGGCTGCGGGTCGGGCGGCCTGAGCGGCGTCGGCGAGGGCGTCGCGCGCACCGGCGGCGCGCTCGGCTCGCTGGCCAGGATTCGCCCGTCGGCTGAGCAGCCGGCCAGCAGGAGGGCCAGCGTCGCGACTACCGCCAGCGCCAGCGTCGCCGCCTCCGGCACGTGCAGCCGCGTCGAGATGAAGCGGCGCAGGCGTGCCGGCAACCACCAGTTGCGATCGCCCAGCAGGCGCATCGTCGCCGGCACGAGGAGCGCGCGGACGACGGACGCGTCGAGCGCGACGGCAATGGCCACGCCCAGGCCGAGTGCCTTGATCAGCACGATGTCGGCGAAGGCGAAGGAACCGGCGACGACGACGACGATCAGCGCCGCCGAGGTGACGATGCGTCCGCTGCGCTCCATGCCGCGAGCGACGGCCTCGCGGTTGTCGGCCGTCTGGTCGTAGACCTCCTTCATGCGCGCCAGCAGGAAGACCTCGTAGTCCATCGACAGCCCGAACAGCACGCAGAAGAGGATGACCGGTAGCGTCGTCTCGACGAAGCCGAGCGGCACGAAACCGAGCACGGCCGACAGGTTGCCGTCCTGGAACACCCAGACGAGGGCGCCGAACGCGGCCGTGATCGACAGCGCATTGACGACGATCGCCTTGGCCGGCAGCACGACCGAGCGCAGCAGCAGGAACAGCACCACGTACGTGCTTACCAGGATGAACAGTGCCGAACGCGGGAAGTCGGCGGCGATGCGCTCTACCACGTCGCGTACCTCGGCTGCCCCGCCACCGACGAGCACGTTCATGCCGGCCGGCGCCGCGAGCGCGGAGTCCGGCGCGCGAAGGTCCTCGACGAGCGCCCGCGCCTCGGGCCGGTTCGGGCCATACGCGGTGTAGACGGTGAACGAGGTGAGCTCGCCGCGCGTTGTCCGCCCGAGCATGTCGGCAACGAATCGGTCGTCGGGGCCGCCCGGTGCGCCGTAGAGCAGCTGGTACTGCTCGCGCGTCAGCCGCGGATCGATGTCGACGAGCCCTTCGACACGCGTGACGCGCGGATCGGCGGCCAGCCGGCGCGAGTAGTCGTAGAGGGCGGCCACGTTCGCCGGGTCCGTCGCCGGTCCGCTGGTGCGAATGGCCAGCGCCAGGGGTGCGAAGTCGCCCTCGCCGAAGTGGCGGACGAGCAGGTCATACGCCTGCCGCGACGGGACGTGCGGCGGCAGGATCGTCGCGTCGGGGGCATTGAAGCGGACGTGCAGGAAGGGTGAGCCGAGGAGCAGCAGCACGAGCAACGTCGGCACGAAGAAGAGCAGCGGCCGATCCATCACCCGCCGGGCGAGGCGTGCCCAGGCGCCATCCTCAGCCGGCCGCACCCTGACCCGACGGATGGCCAGCGCATCGACCCGCGGCCCGAGCACGGCCAGCACTGCCGGCAGCAGGGTCAGCGCGCCACTGACGGCCAGCGCCACGACCACGCCGCCGGCGAGGCCGACCGAGCGCAGCACCATGAACTCGAAGAGCATCAGCCCGATCAGCCCGAGCAGCACCGTCACGCCAGAGAAGAAGACCGCCCTTCCCGCCGTGCCGACCGTCGTCGCGACCGCTTCCTCAAGCGCGACGCGATCGACCGCGCCACGCTCGCGCCGAACGCCGCGCAGCGCCAGTTCCTCGCGGAAGCGGCTCGTCAACAGCAGCGCGTAGTCGACGCCCAGCCCAAGGCCGAGCAGCGTCGCCAGGTTGAGCACGAAGACGCTCAGCGGCGTCAGCTCGGTGACCAGGAACAGCAGCGCCAGCGCGACGGCGACGGCCGTGCCGCCGACCGCAATCGGGATGCCGGCGGCGACCAGGCTGCCGAAGACGAGCAGCAGTGCCAGCGCCGCCAGCGGCAGCGAGATGAGCTCGCTGCGCTGCAGGTCCTGTTCCGAGAGAACCTGGATGTCGCCGTAGAAGGCGGGGCTGCCGGCCAGGTAGGTCCGAATACCGGGCACCTCGCGCAGCGCCGTGCTGATCGGCTCGAGCGCGGCCGGCGAGTTGTCCGGCGCAAGATCGAGCATCACGACGGCGTAGACCACCCTCCCATCCGGACTCACCTGCCGTCCCGAGAAGTGGTGTGTCAGCAGCCCGGTCACGTGTGCCGCCTGCGGGACGTCGGCCAGCGCCTGGGCGACCGCCGCCTCGAAGGCCGGGTCGCCGGCACGCGCTTCCGTCTGGCTCTCGAACAGGATCACCATCGCCGAGGGCGGCGCGTCGAGCTCCCGCTGCAGGAGCAGGCGAGCGCGCGACGCCTCGAGGTCATCGGTCGAGAAACCGCCCGAGCTGAGCGCGCCGGGGAGCTGTGGGGCGAGCGGCACGGCCAGCAGCAGCAGCACCGCCCACGCGCCAATGACCGGCCGGCGCCGGCGCGCGCAGAACAGGCCCAGGCGGTAGAAGACGGTCATCGCGGCCGCTTCAGGATGACGCTAACGCCTGAAGGGCGCTCTCCTCGCCGACCTTCTGGTAGCCGGTCAGTCCTCGTCGGCGGCCAGCTCCAGCGGCTCGGCGCCATCGCGCCGCGCGCCGGCATCGAGCGGCTCGGCGATATCGACGTCGAGGCGAACCGGCAGCCGGCCGCTGGTCGTCCCGTCGGCCTCGACCAGTTCCAGCGTTGCCTCGATGCGCGCGACACCGCGCACGGTGGCCAGCACCGAGCAGTAGCGCACACAGGCGAGCCGGACGACGCGCTCGAGCACCGCCCAGCGCAGCCGGCTGCCGGTGATCCGATAGTGCAGCACCAGCCGCTCGTACTCCCATGGCGGGTCGGATGCCTGATCGCCCTCGATGACGACCTGCAGGTCGGTCAGCGCCTCGCGCCGCTTCCGGATGATCTCGACGATGTCCCACGCCGAACAGGCGCCCGCACCGGCGAGCAGCAGCTCGGTTGCCGAGAAGCCGGTCGCGCCGCGCTCCTCGCCCGGTGCGCGCGGTGCGTTGATCCAGATGGACCGGCCGGCGTGCGTTCCCGTCGCGCTGAAGCGGCCCTCGCCCGGCTGCCAGGCGACGACTACTCGCCGATGACCGACCAGATGAAGCCCATGAACAGGAAGATGCCGACCAGCAGGCCGACGAAGGCGGGCGCGCCCATCTGTTGCGGGCCGAGGTTTGCGCTGGCCAGTGCCGCCATCGTCACCCCCCAGACGACGATCAGCAGCAGGAACAACCAACGCCCGTTGGGGCCGGTGATGCTGCGCACCCAACCGGTATGGCGCCGCTCGGACACGAGCGCGACCTTGGCGATGAGCCAGACCATGACCGTCCCGAGGAATATCGAGACGAACATCGCGATCGGGTGGTTGATCAGCTGCTGCAGGCCGGCGACCAGCGAGACGATCACCACGCCGAGCAGCAGCAGCGCGAAGATCACCCCCACCCGCTGCAGGCGTTCGACCGTCATCGTCGGCGAGTCTACCAAAGGGTCGGCCGCGCTCCGCCTTCGACTTCCGCCCGCGGGCGGCCGCGGTATGATCGCGCCTGCCGTATGCATCGTGCATAGGCTCTATTCAGAGCGCACGCGGGAGTCGACTTGGAAGCGAGCAGTCACTCGGACCTCCCGTCAGCGACGTTCGTCAACCGGCGCGATCCGGCACGCCGATTGGGCCCCGACGGCCGCCCGGCGGTCAGCCGACGGGCCGCGCTGTGGGCGGGCGTGCCGGACGAGAAGTGGAACGACTGGCGCTGGCAGCTGTCACACCGGGTAAACGAGCTGCACGAGGTCGAGCAGGTCCTGAACCTGACCGACGAGGAGCGTGACGGGCTGTCCGCGCGCGACAAGTTTCGCGTCGACATAACGCCCTACTTCATCAGCCTGATCGACCCCGACGACCCGGCTGACCCGATCCGTCGCCAGGTCATCCCGCTCGGCCGCGAGCACCGCGCGTTCACGGCGATGATGGAGGACTCGCTCGCCGAGGACCGCCACTCGCCGGTGCCCGGGCTCGTGCACCGCTACCCCGACCGGGTGCTGATGCTCGTCACGACCCAGTGCGCGAGCTACTGTCGCTACTGCACGCGCTCGCGGATCGTGGGCGACCCAGCGCAGAACTTCAACCGCCGTGAGCACGAGGCGCAGCTCGATTACCTGCGCCGGACACCGCAGGTGCGCGATGTCCTCATTTCGGGCGGTGACGGCCTCACGCTCGCCCCCCGGTTGCTCGAGTCGATCGTCCGCGGGCTGCGCGAGATACCGCACATCGAGATCATCCGCATCGGCTCGCGTGTGCCCGTCTTCCTGCCTCAGCGCGTCGATGACGAGCTGTGCGAGATGCTCGAGCGCTACCACCCGATCTGGATGAACCTTCACTTCAACCACCCGAACGAGATCACGCCGGAGGTCGCGCGGGCGGTCGATAGGCTGACCAGAGCGGGCATCCCGGTGGGCAACCAGTCGGTGCTGCTGGCCGGCGTCAACGACTGCGTGAATGTCCAGCGCGAACTCGTCCAGCGGCTGGTCGAGATCCGGGTGCGCCCCTATTACCTGTACCAGTGCGACCTGGTCGAGGGATCAGGCCACTTCCGGACGCCGGTGGGCAAGGGATTGGAGATCATCGAAGGCCTTCGCGGCCACACATCCGGCTACGCCATCCCAACCTACGTGATCGATGCTCCGGGCGGTGGCGGCAAGATCCCGGTCATGCCCAACTACCTGATCAGCTACTCCGACCACAAGGTCGTGCTGCGTAACTACGAGGGCTACATCACGACCTACGAGGAGCCGCTCGATTACCAGCCCCACGACCGGTCGCGTTGCGTGGCCTGCCAGCACGCGCGCCCGGAGTCGGGGCAAACGGGCATCCACGGGCTGCTGCAGGGCGAACGGATGTGGATCGAGCCGGAGGGCTTCGAACAGGTGCATGCCCGTGGCAACGTGGAGGCGCATCGGCTCCAGCAACCGGGCAAGTGGACGCCCTACGGCGTCGGACCGATCGAGGGGCAGGCGCGCGGTCTGCCCGTCCTGCCGCCGCCGGCGGAGCTACCGAACAATGGCGCGCAGGCGGCGAGCAACGGTGTACCGGCCGACAGCACGGCCACCGAGCAGAGGGTTTACGGTCCCGGCGAGGAGCCGCGACCACGCGAAGGTGAACCGACCGGCTCAGCCCACGGCGAGCTGCTCTAGCCGGCGGCGGGCATCTCCCCGGCGCAGCTCGGCCGGGCGATTCAGGACCACGGTACCGTGTCAGCAATTGCCCGCGACTGGCTAGCCTGCATCCGGAATGAGGGGTCTCCGCGCCGTCACAGCGCTTGGCATTGCCGTGTCCATGCTGTCGATCGGTCCAACTGCCGGTTCGACCGGCGGCGTGGCCGGCGGTGGTGAGCGTGGAGGCGTGCGCCACAGCGGCGAAGTAACGAGCGCCGTTCACACGACGCGGGCTGGCGGCGCGCACTTCGCCTCGGGCACCGTCACCGTGTCCGGCTCGCCGGCGGCGTGCAGTGACGGCAGCTACAACCTGATGGGGCCGCGCTGGAAGTCGACTCTGCGCTGGTCGTTCCGGGCGTCGACGACGCCGAGCGGGCTCAGCGCCACCGGCGTGCTCGCCATTCTCAAGCGCGGCTTCGCCAACATCGCCGGCGCGCGCAACGACTGCGGGCGTGGCGACCGGGTCAGCCTGGCGACGAGCTACCTGGGTAACACATCGAGCAAGATCGGCGTGACGAGTGGCGGCCGCTGCGCGACCGGCGACGGCCGGAACGTGGTCGGCTTCGGCTCGCTGCCCGAGGGCGTGCTCGGCGTCACCTGCATCCGCAGCTCCGACGGCCGGGTGACCGAGATCGACATCCGCATCAACAGTGCCACGCGCTGGGCGCTCGCCCTCACTGGTTGCACGAACCGCTACCTGCTCGAGGCGGTGACGACCCACGAGGTTGGTCACGCCGTTGGGCTGAGCCACGTTTCGGAGTCGAGCCACGGGCGGCTGACGATGAGCACCCATCTCAACGGCACCTGCCAGAACGCCGAATCGACGCTCGGCCTGGGCGACCTGCGCGGCCTCGAAGCGCTCTACTGAGCACGCGTCGCCAGCGGCAACGCCCGTGCTAGCCTCGCCCGCGATGCTGGAGCTGCGTTCCGTCGATGGGCTGCCCGACCCTGACCTGTGCCCGCCGACCATGGCCGAGTCGGGCGACCCCTTCAGCGCGCTGCGCGTCGCGCACCTGCTTGCCCGCCTGCCGCGTGGTCGGCCGGTGCGCGTTCGCGACATCGTCGATCGCCTGAACGCCGATTACCTCGACTGGTCGTTCAGTCGGCCGGTGGTCGTCGACGTGATCGTGCAGCTGCAGTCGAACTGGCTTTCCGACTACCGCAACCGCGACGGCATCAGCCTCTCGGAGGGCGAGACCGGCCCCGAGCTGACGCTCGAGGACAGCAGCCGCGTCGACCCGTGGATCGTCCGCCAGGTAGAGCGCCTCGCCGATGAGTGTCGCCAGCGGCTGCGCCTGTTCGCGCGCGACGAAGGGGCGACGCCGTAGCGACGCCCATGCGCGGGTGGCGGCAGCCGCTCAGGCCGGCGCCGGCGTGCCGAATGCGCGGTAGGTGGCGCGCAGCGCGTCGAGCTCGGGCCCGCGGTCGGGCTCCCAGCGAGTCGTGAAGTAGACGAAGACGAGCTCGGCATCGGGGTCGATCCACAGCCGTGTACCGGTGGCGCCGCCGTGGTCGACGACGCGGGCCGACCCGGGCATCTCCCTGCTGAGCGTCGGCTTCCCCCAGCCAAGGCCGTGGTGGATCGGCCGCTCGACCCCCTCGACGACCGCCGGCAGGCCGCCGACGTGGTCCTGCGACATCAGCTCGAATGTTGCCGGCGCGACCGGCAACCAGCGCCGGCGGTCGCGGCGCGGCCGGAGCAGCGCCGCGCCAAAGCGCAGCAGGTCGTCGAGCGTGCCGAAGAGTCCGCCGCCGGGATGCGAGATCGAGACGACGTAGCGCAGCAGCAGGAACCGCCGTATGCGGTTGTCGGCGCCTACGCCCTGCACCGGGACGATGGGCCGGCCGGCCCGGCGCGGGTCAAAGGTCGTGTGGCGCATGCCCAGCGGATCGAACAGCCGCTCGCGCATCAGGCGGGCGGCGGTCATGCCCGTTACACGGCGCACGATCTCGGCCAGCACCAGGAAGGACGTCGAGCAGTAATCCCAGCGCGTGCCGGGCTCAAACCGGAGTGGCGCTTCGAGCGTCAACCGCGTCATCCGTGCCGCCGACGGCCGGCTGCGCCGGATCAGCTCGGTGGTCAGGTCCTGGACGCCCGACGTGTGGGTGAGCAGGTGCCAGATCGTGACCTGCTCCTTCCCGCCACCGGCGAACTCGGGCAGGTAGCGTGTGATCGGCTCGTGCAGCTCGAGCGAGCCTTCCTCCACGAGCTGCATCAGCGCCGTGGCGAAGATCGGCTTCGTCACCGACGCCAGGAAGAACATGCTCTCGGCGTCAACCGGCCGCTCTCCCGGCGCTGCGAATGCCTCCTTGCGCAGCGGCCCTTCGGCGTCACCGACGGCCAGCGCGGCGGCCGGGATGTGCGCGCTCGCAACCCGCTCGGCGAGCGACGTGAAGGCAGGATCGAGGCTCGCCGCGCGCCCGCCGCGCTGCGCGTACCCGGCTGACATGGCCTGACGATAATCGGCTCGAGCATGAGACGCAGCGAGCTCATCCGCCAGACGCGCCGGCTCATCGAGCAGGGCGAGCGGCTGCAGGCGGCTCCCAGCCTGGGCGCGCTGCGGCTATGGATCCAGCTCTCCGATGACCTGCTCAGCGCAGCCTGGGGCCAGATGGACCGCTATCACCTCGCCTGGTTGATGGTCGGGCGCCCCGACGGCGTTCGCCGCAGGCGGATGACGCCGGCCGAGGAGGCGGACTACGTGCGCGAGGTTGCGGCGCAGAAGACGGCCGCCTTGCAGATGAGCCTGCGCGCCGTCGAGGAGCAGCACATGCCCTTCGTCGGAGAAACGCCAGAGGAGGAGGACGGCGAGCGCTAGATCCGGCGTATCTCGTCGAGCGGCACGACGAAGACGGTCGCGCCGCCGTGCGTCACCTCGGCGGGCAGCCAGTTGGTGTCCATGCCGCCGAGCATCTCGAGCGGCACGCTCTGCGTGCGCGACTGGCAATTCTCGTCGATCAGTCGCATGGCCAGGTCGACCTGGTCATCCTCGACGCCGGCGAAGATCATCACGTTGCGTGCGCCGAGGAAGCCACCCCGCGATGGCACCTGGGTAACGCGGAAGTCGGCCCCGCGCAAGGCGTCGATCAGCGGGCCGGCGTCGTCCGAGTGGACGACGGCGATCAACAGCTTCGCCATCGTCGACCAATCATCGCCATCGTCGGCCAATCATCGCGCGCTGCGCCATGCGACGACGGCCAGAATCACAATCGACACTGCCTGGACCGGATCGAACGTCTCGATGGCGTAGGCCATCAGTCCGCCAAGGGATAGACGCTCGGCGAGCGGCGTCGCCGCCTCCGGCAGGAGCAGCTGGCTGAGCAGGTAGGAAAGCGAAACACCGATCGCCCAGGCGAGTACCGCGCAGAAGGCCGCCAGGCCACGCACCACCCCGGGCTTGACCGGCCGAGCGGCGTCCACGGTCGCCACCGCCGTGCGCCGGACGGCCACGCCGACCGCCCACCCGCCAAGCGCGGCCACGGCGATCAGCCCGGTGTGGAGCCCGACGACGACCAGTAGGAATGCCCAGGCGAGGCCGACGCCGAGCGCCATGCCGACACCGGCCAGCGCCCCGCGCGCCAGATCGCGCCTGCTCAGCGGGCCGCCCTCGCTTGATCCGGCGGGCATGCTCATCGCCGCTAGACTACTCGCGAGATGCCGCATCCGACCCTTGGCCTCCCACCGCGCGACGCCACCGCCGGACTGCCTGCCGCTGCCGGCCGGTTGCGCGCCAGCCGCCGCCGAATCGCGCGCCTGGCGCTCGAGAACACCGTACGCCTCTTTCCTGCCTTCAGCGACGCCTACGACGAGGACGCGCTGCGACTGTTCCTGCGCGACTACGAGCGCCACATCGAGCAGTTGGCACGCGCGCTGGAGACCGGCGACCGCTACTACGTCACGCACTACGCGGAGTGGCTCGTGCCTGTCCTGCGCCGCCGCCGGGTGCCGATGAAGCACTTCATCGCGCTGCTGCGCGGGCTGCGCGATGCGGCGGCAACCGTCCTCACGCCGGCCGAGAGCGAGGTCGTGGCGCAGCATCTCGATCGAGCCGAGGCGGTTCTGCAGCACCATCGGCGGCTGCCCGGCGACCACCCGGGCAACCCGATCGTGCGCTTCTTCTGGAAGGGTGCCGGCATCCTCGACGACGAAGTCGTCTGAGCGAGAGGGAAGGGCGCGAGTCGGCCGATGACGATCAAATGGGTGAAGATCGACCCGCTGGTGATGAACGGCGAGCCGTTCTGCCACGCCACGCGGCTGACCGTGCGCAACCTGCTCGAGATGCGCGCCAACGGCCTGACCCCGTCGGCCATCCTGGCTCAGCATCCGGAGCTGCGCCGGGTCGGCGTTGCCGAAGCCTTCCGTTTCGCGGCGCAGAACCGCGACCGCTACGGTGACTTCTTCGACGACGACGGCTCGCTGCGCGGGCCCGGCTTCAGCGCCGACGAGGCGGCGATGTTCCCCGAGCACCTGCGCGAGCTGCGTGGAGTCGTGGTCCAGACGTCGACGGGTGACGGCATGCTGCTGGCCGGCGGCTGACGGCAGCTGTACCCTGCGCCGCGCGGCGCGCCCCGCGACGCGCTGGCGGCCGGCGGCGTCGCCGGTGCTAGCATCTGGACGATGACCGACCACTCGACAACCACCGAACAGCCGGCGGCGGCGACGATAGATCCGCAGGCGCGCGCGACCGAGCTGGCGATCCTCGATGCCCTGCGCTCGGTGGTCGATCCCGAGATCGGGATGAACGTCGTCGAGCTGGCGCTGATCAAGCAGATCATCCTCGGCGACAGGCAGACCGAGGTGAAGATGATCCTGACGACGCCCTTCTGCCCGTACGCCGGCTCGATGATCCAGCAGGTCAAGGAGCAGGTCGAGAGCGTCGTCGAGCATGACGTCAAGGTGACCCTGCTGGCCGAGCGCTGGGACCCGCGCGACGCCGGCCTGATGTGGTGAGCCGACGGCGCCCCGCCATCGCACGGAGCGCGGTGGCCACCGGGCGCGGCGACGACGGTATGACCGGTCTGCTGTTCGGCGGCCGGATCCCCAAGAGCGATCCACGGACGGAGGCGTATGGCGCCGTCGACGAGTCCGTCGCCGCCCTCGGCCTCGCCCGCGCCGAGCTGGGCGAGGCCGGGTTGGGCGAGCTTGGCGCGGCAGTCCTGCGCTGGCAGCGTGAGCTGTTCGTCGTCGGCGCCGAGCTGGCCGCCAACCCCGAGGCGCGCGCTCGGCTACAGGACGGCGTCACCCGCGTCACCGAGCAGATGGTCGAAGCGGTGGAGGAGGAGCTCGGCCGATGGGAGGCCCACGTCGAGATGCCGCGCGAGTTCATCGTGCCCGGCGAGTCGCGCGCGTCGGCTGCGCTAGAGGTTGCGCGGGCGGTCTTGCGTCGCGCCGAGCGGCGTGTCGTCACGCTCGAGCGGAGCGGCGAGCCGCTCAGTCGGTGGCTGATCCCCTATCTCAATCGCCTGGCTGACCTGCTCTGGGTGCTCGGCCGTGCCGCCGAGCAGGCGGAGCAGCGGCCGGCGACACCGGCACGGACAACCGCGCGCGGCGGCGATGGGGCGAGGTCTGCGCCGGCGGGCGACTGATCCGCCGCCCAGCTGCGCCACGGGCCGACAAGGGATCGTTCGCGCTTGCCGTGCCGCCCGCTAAGTAACGCCCGGTAAGTAAACTGTCGCGCCGGAGAACGCCAACCCACAGCCGGCCGCGAGACCGAGGATGATGGAAAGAGGAATGCCTTCGCGGCACCGCCGCCGCTCGCCAACTCTCGCGGCGGCGCTCTCCCTCGTGTTTCCCGGCGTGGGTCAGCTCTACGTCGGTCGGCCGCGGCGGGCGGCGCTGATCGCGCTGCCGATCGTCGTGCTCCTGACCATGGGGGTCATCGCCTGGGGCGTCGGGCGCTCAGACCTCGTTGGCCTGCTCTTCCAGTATCAAGTCGTCGTCGGACTGCTCGTCGTGTTGGCGACGCTCTTCGTCTACCACGCCTGGGCGATCGTCGACGCCTACAGGCTCGCCCTGCCGCGCGCCCCGGCCGGCGAAGGGGCCGCAGAAGGACGCGCAGAAGGACGAGCAGGGCGGCCCTCACCGACTCGGCGACGGAGGGTTGCAACGGCACTGCCGCTGGCCCTGATCCTGGCCCTCGCCGGCGCCCTGTACGCAGCGCCGCTGTACGTTGGCGCGCGCGCTGTCGTGCCGCTCGCTCACCTCTTCCCCGAGCAGACCGGTTCGATCGCCCGGCCCAGCTGGGAGTCGAGCCCGACCCCGGCGGCACAGGCCACGCCGACCGCCGCCCCTTCACCGACCGGCACGCCCGCCGGCCCGCGCGGTACCGAGACAGCGCAGCCGACTGCGACGCCAGGACCAACGGCGACGCCTGCGCCGACGCCGTTCAACGGACCCGAATGGGCGCGCGACGGCCGGCTCAACATCGTCCTGCTCGGCGCCGATGAGGGGCCAGGGCGCTGGAGCCTGCGCACCGACGCCGTCTTCCTGCTCAGCATCGAGATCGAAACCGGGCGATCGGCGGTGTTTGGGTTTCCGCGCTACATGTCACGTATCCCGCTGCCGCCGGCCAGCGCGGCCAAGTTCCCCGACGGCCGCTTTCCCGGCTATCTCAACGCGCTGTACGTCTACGGCCTTGATCACCGCCTGCCCGACAACGACGAGCGCGGCCTGGGCATCGTCGCCGCCGCCGTGCAGGAGATCGCCGGCGTGCGCGTCGACCACTACGTGATGGTCAACCTCAACGGCTTCGTCCAGCTCGTCGACGCCATGGGCGGGCTGTGGATCGACGTGCCCGAGCCTGGCGTGTCGGACGACCGCTACGTGCCAGAGTCGGGCCGCGGCCACCTGCGCATCCGGATCAAGCCGGGCTGCCAGAGGCTCGATGGCACGATGGCGCTCGCCTTCTCGCGCTCGCGCCATCAGGACGGCGATTACGGGCGGATGAGCCGCCAGACGGTGACGATCAACGCAGTCCGCCGCCAATTCGACCCGCTGGCCGTCCTGCCGCGCCTGCCCGAGCTCTTCGACATCGCCGGCAACAACGTCTACTGGACGCTCGCGCCGAAGGACGTCGCGCCGATCGCGCAGGTCGTCGCGCGCGTCGACCCCGACCTGATGCAGCGGGTCCTGTTCATTCCGCCGGAGTACAAGCGCGCTCTGCCGAAGAGCACGCTCGAGAAGATTCGGGCCAAGGTGCGCGCGATCTTCGATGAGCCCTTCGAGCCGGAGGCCACCCCGAGCGGCGGCAAGGAGGAGTGCCCGCCGCGCTGACCGACGCGGCCTACCAGCGCTCCCAGCGCACGAAGCGCTCGAGCGGCACCCAGCCGCGCTTGAGTGAGCCCGAGCGCCGGTCGGGCAACGGGTAGCCGACGGTGACGACGCCGATGGGCGTGAAGTCGGCCGGCAGCTCGAGCAGGGCGGCCAGTTCACCGACCCGGTCGACGCCGAGGAAGCCGCTGGCCAGCCCCTCGTCGACGGCGGCCAGCATGATCAGCATCCAGCTCGCGCCGATGTCGACCCACCAGTACGGAATCGGCCACTCAGTCTCGGGCTCACCCGGTCGGCGCTTGTCCGGCTCACGGTAACGCGCGCGGTAGACCTCCTCGCTGACGCAGGGAACGATCAGCGCCGGCGCCCGGCTGATCCACGGATCGAAGCCGGCGGCCACGTACCACGACTCGTCGCACACCTCGGCAATTGCCTGCCGGCGTTCGGGCTCGGTCACGACGACCAGTCGCTGGCCCTGGCTGAAGCCGGCGCTCGGCGCACGCTGCGCGGCCTCGACGATCAGCTCGACCGCCTTGCGGGCCACTGCTTTGTCGGGGTCGTAGTTGCGCACCATCCGCCGCCGGCGGACGACCTCGCGGAACTCCATCGCGCGACGATAGCTGAGCTGAGCCCGCCCGGCGTTCGTCAGATTCGCCCGCAGGGAGCGTTATCCGTGTTCCCGTCGTGCCCGCCACCGCTCGCGACGTCGGCATGCCGTATGACGTGAACCCGCGTCGCGTCGCTCGGTAAGGGTCTCGGCGCGGATATGGCA
>JALYGJ010000119.1 GCA_030777155.1 Chloroflexota bacterium
CATCGGGCCGGCTGTCGAGCAAGGCGCGCGCTTCATCGGTCTCGTCGAGCCGGCGACGCACGATCACCGGATCGGACGAGGGCTCGAGCGCCTCGGCCAGGCGGCGCGACGGCCCGAAAGCGGTCAACGCCGCCAGCCGTTCGATGAGCAGCGGGAACTCAAGGACCTGCCGGCTGCGGGCGTCGGTCATCGTCGTGAAACGGCGGGGTTCGCGGCCAGCCAGAAGCGCCACTCGCGCGTCGACCACTCTGCGCCAGCGTAGCCGACGCCGACACGCGGTCCGCTGCGTATCTCGACCGCGCCGAGCGGGCCGCCGTCGGCCAGCCACAGCAGCTCGCCACGCGTCAGGTCGTGTCCATCCAGGCGGCGGTCGACGGCCAGCGCCTGCGCCAGCCGCGCCGGGCCGGCGGCGAGCCGGTGATCGGCATCGGTCTGCCGGCTGCGTCTTGCCCGCATCACGCCGACGCCGTGGACCGGCTGGGCCGAGCGCAACAGGACGGCGCCGGCGATCGCGTCGCGCCGCGCGACGACGTTGAGGCACGAGTGAAGCCCGTAGACAAGGTAGACGTAGGCGTGACCGACCGGCCCGAACATCGGCCCCGTCCGGCGTGTCACGCCCGCGCGCGCGTGGCTGGCCCGGTCGGCGGGGCCGCCGTAGGCCTCGGTCTCGACGATCCGCGCAACCGCCAGCTCGTTCGCTGACTGGCTGACGATGTACATCCCGAGCAGCGCTCGTGCGACCTCTTCCGTCGGCCGCTCGAAGAAGTCGCGCGCGAGCGGCGGCCAGGCGGCCTCAGCGGGGGCAGTGGCGAGCAGCGCCGTCATCGGCTGGCCGACAGCGACTCAGGTCATCACCGCCCGCACCTCGGCGGGCAGCAACGGCCCAAACACGAAGCCAAGGACGGGCACGACGGTGTCGCGCACGGCGCCCGCGACGGCCGAGCTGCGCAGCAGCTGGTGCAGGCTGGTCAGCAAAGGGATGTCGCGGCCCGGCGCGGGCGCCTCGATAGCGTAATGCGTGTCGAGGATGACGATGATCGAGGCCATCAGCAGCAGTGCCGCAACGACGCCGAGCAGGCCGCCAAGCAGGTCGTCGACGAGGGCGTGGCGGCTCAACTGCGTGGGTGCGCGACTGACCATGATCAGCACCACCGAAGTGACCAGCAGCGCGGCAAAGATCGCCGCGAACGACACCATCGTGGCGTAGCTGGGCGAGAACTGGACGTCGGTGCGAAAGAGGAAGTCGCCAACCGGCAGACGCAGGTGGCTGGCCAACAGGAAGCTGAACGCCCATGCCCCGATGGCGATGAACATCCGCACGACGCCACGGAAGAAGCCAAGCAGGAACCCCCCGCCGAGCAGCAGGATGAGCAGGACGTCGGCCTCCATCAGCCGCCCCCGTCGGTCCCGCGCACGCGCGCCGCGAGCTGCGCGTTGAGCTCGGCCACGATGCTGCTGATGATGGCATCGACCTCATCGTCGCCGAGTGGCCGCTCGAGCGGCTGGAAGCGCAGCCGGTAGCCGAGGCTGACCTCTGTTGGCGCAAGCGGCGCACCCTCGTAGCGGTCGAAGAGCACCAGCCCGGCGAGCGCAGCTCCAGCGGTCATCCGGATGACCGCTGCGACACGCGCCTGAGGCAGGTTGCGCGGCACGATGACCGCCACGTCGCGCTCAATGGCAGGCAGGCGCGGCAGGAGCGGGACACGTGGCCTGCGCTCGGCGAGCGCGAGCAGCGGAGCCAGCTCGAGCAGGGCAAAGACGGCACGCTCGGCCCGCGCGTCGTATGCATGCAGGTAGCGCGGGTCCAGCTCGCCGACACGCCCGATCAGGTGGTCGGCCCCCTGGTCGCTGATTACCGCCTGCGCCGTACGGCCCGGATGCTCGACGCGCGGCAGTGGCTTGACCGGCCGGTACTCAACCTGCGCGCCGCCCAGCCGTGCGGCGAGCCACTCGACCACGCCCTTGACATCGGCGAGGTCCGCCTGGCGCGGACTGCCTGCCCACGATGGCGGCTGCCAGTTGGCGGCGAGGAGCAGGCCCACCTGCTCGACCTGGCGCGGTTCCCCGCCCTCGAACCAATGAACAGCACCCACCTCGAAGATCGCCACCTCGTCGCGCCGCTGCCGCTCGTTGCGCAGGAGCACGCCGACGAGACCGGGCAGCAGCGAGCGGCGCAACTCGGAGTGGTCGGCACTGACCGGGTTGCTGATGCGAACGGTTGCCTGATCGCCGGCCGGAATTCCGAGCACGGCATGGTCCGCCGGTGCGATCAGCGCGTGGTTCACCACCTCGGCCAGGCCCCGGCCGGCGAGCAGGTCGCGCAGGCGGTTGATGGCGCGCCGCGGCTCGACTCGATACGGCGGCATGGGCGTGTCGGGCAGGCGCGGCCGCAATGATTGGTAGCCGCGCAGGCGAATGACCTCCTCGGCCACGTCGGCCTCGATGGTGATGTCGCGCCGGTGCGGCGGCACCACTGCCACCAGCGCCTGCGCCGCCTCCGCTGGCACGACCATCGGCTCTACGCCGGCGATGACCGTCACCCGGTCGTCGGCGCTGGCATCTTCGGTCGCTATCTCGACGCGCGCCAGCAGCTCAGCCATTGTCGGCGCCGGTATGTCGTCGCCGAGAAGCTGGCTGACGCGCGCCGGTCGGAACCCGACGCGGCGTGGCTCCTCGTCGAGCGGGTTGGTGTCGACCGCCCCGCGCGCGGCGCGCCCGCCGGCCCAGGCACATATCAGCTGTGCGGTCCGGTCCGCGCCCAGGCGTGCCAGGCGTGACTCCTGGCCCTTCTCGAAGCGCAGGCTGGCCTCACTGCGCAGCGCGAAACGCTGAGCCGTGCGCCTGATCGAGACGGGATCGAAGACGGCCGACTCGACTACGACCGCCGTTGTGGCGTCCGAGACCTCGCTGCCCGCGCCGCCCATCACACCGGCGATGCCGATCGGGCCGCGTGGATCGGCGATCAGCAGCGCGTCGGGATCGAGCACGCGTTCTACGTGGTCGAGCGTTTCGATGCGCTCGCCGGGGCGCGCGCGGCGGACGATGATCCGGCCTTCGCTGACCGCGGCGGCGTCGAATGTGTGGATCGGCTTGCCCAGCTCGAGCATGACGTAGTTGCTGGCGTCGACCACGTTCGACACCGGCCGCATGCCGGCAGCGCTGAGTCGGAGCTGGACGAAGAGCGGCGAAGGCCCGACCGACAGCCGGTCGACCCAGCGGCCGACGAAACGTGAGCACAGCTCCTTCGCCTCGACCTCGACGCTCAGGTGATCGCTCGTCGCATCACCTGCCTCTGGCACCGCGATCTCCGGCCAGCGGACGCGCCCGCCGCTGATCGCCGCCACTTCGCGCGCGAGGCCGATCAGCGAGAGCAGGTCGCCGCGGTTGGGCTTGACGTCGATGTCGAGCACGACGTCGGCGACGACCTCGTCGAGCGGCGTGCCGAGCGGCGGTGGCCGGGCACCGTCCGGACCACCGGCGAGCGGGCCGTTCGACTCAGCCAGGATCAGGATTCCGTCCGCGTCGGCGGTCAGGCCGAGCTCGGCGCCCGAACAGAGCATCCCTTCGCTGGCGCTGCCCTGGATGGTCGACACGCCGATCGTCCGCCCACCGGGCAGGACCGCCCCGGGCAGAGCCACCGGCACGCGTTGCCCCGGTGCGATGTTCGTCGCACCACAGACGATGGCGAGCGGCGGGCGGTCGGGCGCGACCCGGACGCGCGTCAGCGAGAGCCGCTCGGCGCGTGGATGAGGCGCCACCTCGAGCAACTCGCCGACCACCACCGACTGCCAATCGGCGCCGACCCGCTCGATCGACTCGACCTCCAGGCCAAGGGCCGTCAACCGCTCGGCGAGCACCGCGGGCGACAGATCGAAGTCGACGTACTCGCGCAACCACGAGAGCGGCACGCGCATCAGAGCTGCTCCAGCAGGCGCAGGTCGTTGAGCATGAAGGCGCGGATGTCGCCTACACCGTGACGCAGGCCGGCAATGCGGTCGACACCCATGCCGAACGCCCAGCCCTGGTGCCGCTCGGGATCGAGCCCGCCGGTGCGCAGCACGTAAGGGTGGACCATCCCGGCACCCAGCACGGTCACCCAGCCCGAGCGCTTGCAGGCGGGGCAGCCGACGCCGCCACAGATCAGGCAGCTGATATCGAAGGCGACCGATGGCTCGGTGAACGGGTAGTAACCGGGACGGAAGCGTGTCCCCGTCGACGGACCGAAGAGCGCCCGCGCGAACTCGTCGAGCAGCCCGCGCAGGTGGGCCATCGTGGTCGCCTCGTCGACCATCAGCCCCTCGATCTGGAAGAACTCGAAGTTGCGGTCGGCGGCGATGTTCTCGTAACGGAAGCACCGGCCGGGCAGCAGCACCCGGATCGGAACGGCGAAGTCGCGCATCGCCCGGATCTGTCCGGGCGAGGTGTGCGTGCGCAGCAGCAGCTGACGGCCGCGGTCGTCGACGGGGTCGACGACGTAGAGCGTGTCCCACAGGTCGCGCGCGGGATGATCGGGCGGGATGTTGAGCAGCTGGAAGTTCAGCTCGTCGGTCTCGACCTCCGGGCCGGCGTAGGTGACGAAGCCGAACTGGCCGAAGATGCGCGCGATCTCGCGCTCGGTCTCGATCAGCGGGTGGAGCGAACCGCGGGCAAGGGATCGACCGGGCAGCGTGACATCGGTGCGCTCCTGCGCGAGGCGTACCTCGAACGCGATCTCCTCCAGCCGGTCGCGGCGGCGCGCGATGGCCGCCTCGAGCTCCTCGCGGATGGGGTTGGCCAGCGCACCGACGCGCGGCCGATCCGCGGCCGGCAGCTGGCCAATTCCGCCGAGGAGGGTGCGCAGCTCACCGCGTCGACCGAGGAAGGCCGACTCGACCTGCTCGAGCGACGCCAGGTCGGCCGCGTCGCCAACCGCGCTCAGCGCGCGTTGGCGCAGCTCGTTGAGCCGTTCGGAGAAGGACGCCAGGTCCACGGCGCTATGTCGCCGCTACCTGGCCCGGGCGACCTCGACGATGCTGGCGAACGTCTGTGGGTCGCGCACACAGATGTCAGCCAGGACCTTGCGATCGAGGGTGACGCCCGCCTGCTTGAGGCCGCGCATCAACGTACTGTAGGTCAGCCCGTGTTGACGGGCGGCCGCATTGAGCCGGACGATCCACAGGCTGCGCAACTGGCGCTTGCGCTGCTTACGGCCGACGTACGCGTAGGCCAGCGCGTGCATCAACGCTTCGCGCGCCGGTTTGACCAGCTTCGAGCGCGTTCCGCGCCTCCCCTCGGCGGCGTTGAGCAGCCGCTTGTGGCGCCGGTGGGCCGTTACGCCGCGCTTGACACGTGCCATCGTGCGTTCCCGCCGCTACAGATAGGGCAGCAGGCGACGAACCTGCTTTTCGTTGCCCGGGTCAACCTGGGTCTTGCCGGCGTAACGACGCGTGCGCCGCGAAGACTTGATCTCGAGGTGGTGGCCGCGCCACGCCTTGACGCGGATGATCTTGCCGCTGCCACTGACCCCAAAGCGCTTCTGCGCTCCCTTGTGGCTCTTCAACTTGGGCACCTGTCTGTCAGCCTCCTGCCGGCCGCGCCGTCACCGGAGCGTCGGTCGCGCGAGCGCCGACCGTTGCTGCCGGGCGCTTGACCGGCTCACGCGCTGGTGGCGTGGCCTGCTGCTGCACGGGCGGCTGGCGGTCGTCTGCCGGCGCGCCTTCCTCTCGGCGCTGGCTCTTTGGTTTGTGGGTCGAAGCCATCACCAACGACATCGACTTGCCTTCGAGCAGTGGCTGCCGCTCGACGACGCCGTGCTCGCCTACCTGCTCCGCGAAACGGATCAGCAGATCGCGCCCGAGATGAGCGTGACTGACCTCGCGACCGCGGAACTGGCAGGTCACCTTGACCCGGTCACCGTCCTCCAGGAACTGGATCGCGCGCCGGACCTTGGTGTCGAAGTCGCCCTTGCCAATCTTGGGCTTTAGCCTGATCTCCTTGAAGTCAACCGACCGCTGATGCCGGCGCGCTTCCTTCTCACGGCGGGCCTGCTCGTACTTGAACTGGCCGTAGTCGAGAAGGCGGGTCACCGGCGGCACGGCCATCGGCGCGACCTCGACGAGGTCCAGACCTCGATCCTGCGCGAGCCGGAGAGCCTCCGCCGTGGGCATGATCCCCAGCTGGTTTCCCTCCTCGTCCACGACCCGCACCTGCGGGACGCGGATGATCTCGTTGACGCGCAGTTCTCGACTCAGTCCTGGTCCCTCATCTAAAGAGCGCCGCCCGTTGCGGCCCGCGGGAGCATATCACGCACGTTCCCGTTCGGGCAACGAACCGGCGAGCCTCAGCGGACGACGAGGAAGGCGTCGAGGTCGACGCGCGGTCGCCCGCTCGTTCCCCTGACCTTCACCTGGATGGTGCGCGTCGCAGCGCTCGCCCAGGACTGCGTGAAGACGACGGCCCGCGTCTGCAACGCCGGCGCGTACAGGTCGACCGAGGCGACCTTGACGCCGTCGATGTAGATATCGGCGATGCCCCGCTTCGGGCCGCGTGAGCTCAACCAGGCGATGCTGCTGCCGCTGAAGGTCAGCCTCGTGCTGGCACTCGACGACTTGGCGTATCGCAGCGCGCCGCCGTAGGCGGACGTCGTCGAGACCTTGGTCCACGTGCCGGCGTATTTGACGAACTTGCTGCTCTCCTGGCGCGCCAGCAGCCGGACCGTCGGGCCCACCGCCCAGCCGCTCGTGTTGCCCGCTTTATCAGTCGCCCGCAGGCGGAAGGCGAACGTGCTGCCCGGCGGCCGCATCAGCGTGACGGAGGTGGCGCTCGGCGAGGCGACTGCCACGCTCGTCCAGGAACCGCCGTTCTTGCTCTGCTGCAGCTCGACCGAGGTTACGCCGCCCGGATCGGTCGCCGTCCACCTCACGATCACCGGCACGTTCACCGATCCGGCCTGGCCGGCAAGCAGCGTCATCAGCGGCGCGCTGACAGTCGGCGCCGTCGCATCGCCGCCGCCGCTGGTCGGCGGATTGACCGTGATGCTCGATGCTGGGCCGACGTTGCCGGCGGCGTCGAAGGCGGCAACCGTGTAGACGTACGTCGATGAGCCGCTTATGCCCGAGTCGGTGTACGAGGTGCCGGCCGTCGTGCCGATGAGCTGCCCATCGCGCGTCAGCCGGTAGCCGGTTACGCCGACGTTGTCCGTTGCCGCCGACCACGCGAGGCTGACTGACGAGCCATCGTGCGCGACCAACCAGGGGACGCCCGGCGCACTCGGCGCCGTGACGTCGGAAGCGACGAACGTGGCGGAGACGGCCGGTCCAACATTCCCGGCTGCGTCATGCGCAGTGACCGAGAAGGTGTAACTGACTCCGCTGAGCAGACCGGTTGCGTTGTAGCTCGGGGTGGCGACCGTCGCGGCGAGCGTCCCGTTTACGCTGACGCGGTAACCCGTCACGCCGACATTGTCGGTTGCCGCAGCCCACGACAGGCTCAGCTCGCCCGGAGCGGTCACTACGCCGCTGATCGAGCCCGGGCTCGACGGCGCCAGCGTATCGGGGACGACGATGTCGCGCGTGACCGCCGGGCCGATGTTGCCCGCCGCGTCGCGCGCTGCGACGCTGTAACGGCGCGTACCGCCCTGCGGGACGTTGTTGTCGGTGAAGGTCAGCCCGCTGACCGTGCCCAACAGCACGCCGTCTCGGCTGACGCGGTAGCCGGTCACGCCGATCTCGTCGAACGCGGCACCCCACGAGAGGCTGACCGAAGTCGCCGTCGTCAGCGTGGCACTGAGCGTCCCGGGCGCAGTCGGCGCAGTCACGTCCGGGCCTACCTGGATGTAGACGCGGGCGCCGCTCGAGCTTATGGATCGGGTGATGATCGTGATCTCGTTGATCTTGTCGACGAATTTCTGGCCGACCGCGAGTGGCGCGTCGGAGAATGAGCTCGTCGACGGGTTGGCATCGATCAGCTGCGACTGGATGCGGCTGGTAGCGGGCGCGATGCGAACCATCACCCCGTTGACCGCCGGCGAGTCGACTGCCCAGTTGTCGAAGATCCCATACGGCTGGCGGAACTCCATGTAGTAGTACTGCCCGCTCACCGGTCGAGGCACACGCACGATGCGCGGCACGCCGCCGTGGACCTGGGCGGTCGTGACGGTGTAGGTGCCGCTCGCCGTGACCGTCTGCCAATCGGCGGTGGTCAGGACGCCGATCTGCTTGCGGTGCCACGTGTGCATGTGGCGGATGCCGTTGCTGCTCGACGCGTTCGAGCCCATCAGGTCGAACGGGTCGGCATATTCGGCCGAGCTGCAGCTGCTCGAGAACTGGACACGTACACCGTTGCTGGTACACGTGAGCGCGTTGGCATGGTGGGCGCCGAAGTTGTGGCCGAGCTCATGCGACGGAACGTAGACGCCCATCGCCGACGTGCCGTTGATCCAGCTGTTCACGCCATTGACGTTGGCCAGTCCGCCCCAGCCGCACGAGCTGACGCGCGGGAAGACGTACGAGAAGTTGGTGTAGTTGCTCAGGACGACCCCGTCGGCGGTCGCCGCCGCGCGGGCGGCAGTCGCAATCCCGTTGTAGTCGCACGTCGAAAGGTTGATCGTCAGCGTGTACCAACCGAAGACGTCGCCCGTCACGGCGAGTGAGCCGTTGGAGACCTCGTTGTAGAAGCTCGCCACCGACTTGGTGTTGTTGAAGTAGTAGCCGGCGACCTGCGACTTGGTCCACGGCTGCGGCGGCGGAGTCGGGGTCGGAGCAGGGGTTGGCGTCGGCGTCGGTGACGGGCATGGCGTCGCCGTCGGCGAGGGGGTGGCGGTGGGGGTGGCGGTCGGTGAGGCGGTCGGTGAGGCGGTCGGTGAGGCGGTCGCCGTCGCCTGCGTCGTCGGCGTCGGCGTTGGGTCGACGCACGGCTGCGGCGTCGGCGTCGGCGTCGGCGTCGGCGAGAGGAAATTGACCATCAGCACGGCGACCCGCTTGGTCTGCACCGACGTGGTCGTGGTCGTCTCGGCCACTGTGGTAGAGGTGCTGTCATCGCCCGCTGCGGCAACGTCCGCTTCCTGTGAGGCGTACGGCGCGGGCGGCGGCGTGGCGTTGTCGGACAGCACCTGCACCGAGCCGCGATCGGGAAGCTCGAGGACGCCACCCCGGCGCACGGCCTGGACGCGCACCTTCTGGCCCGGCTTGACCCAGACGGAACCGGGGCCGGTGAGGCTGAAGCGGTCACTCTCGGTCACGAGCGTCAGGTAGCGGTGCGACTTGCCGGCCTCGAAGTCGTCGCCGTGCTCCTCGACGACGACGCCGGTGATGAGGCTGGGCGCGGCCTGTGACTGGCGAGGCGAGCCGACAAACAGCACGAGCGCCGTGCCAAAGACACCCACGAACAGCGTGCCGAAGAACAACCGCATCACGAAGCGCAGAGACATGGCCTTCCCTCACCCTCTGCCAGAAGCTGGCAGCTACGGCCAGAGTGCCCGCGCAGGCGCAGTGTGCGCTATGGGACCATGGGGCCACAGGACTGATCCGTAAGGAGTGGCGCGGATCCGTGCACTTGGGTGAGGCCCGGGCTTGCGAGGATCGGCGGCGGACGGCGAGCACCGAAAGGTCACACGCCTCGCTGATGGCACGAGCGGACGACCGCGGCCGCGTAAGGCGGTCGCGGAGCTGAGTCGGAAGGTTGAGTACACTACCGCCGTGCCGGAGCCTCGCGGCATAGTGCCGCGCACGTCGCTCCGACAGTACGCACGGGGAGGAGCGTATGACGCGCACTCGAGGCAGGATCGCGCCTGCCGTTGTATTCGCTATCGTCGTCGCCGTCGCGGGAGCGCTCCCAGCAATGGCTGTCGAGACGCGTCGCGACCAGCCGCAGGGGCCGAACTTGGCGCGGGCCGTCGTCCTGTTCGAAACCCCGGCGACGACAACAGCAGTAGGGCGCGTGCACGGCGACGCCGCCGATGCGCATCGCGCCCGGTTGGCGCGGGAGCGCGCGGCGTTCGCCGACTGGTTGAGGCGAAATGCGCCGCGAACACGCATCATCAACGAGTACGACACCGTCCTGAACGGCGTCTCCGTCCAGCTGCGCGGCACGAACGCCGACGCGCTTGCCAACGCGCCCGGGGTAAGGAGCGTCCTCCGTCCGACGTGGATGCAGCCCTCGATGGACACGAGCTTGCCACTGATCAACTGGAATGACGCTACGGGCTCAAACTTCGAGGCAGCCGGCTCGAGCGTCGGCCAGGATGTGCTCATCGGCATCATTGACAGTGGCATCGACCATCAGCATCCGTTCTTCGCGGTCAACGCCGCCAACGCTGCCTTCTACACGACAAACGGCGAGCCAGACGGCCAGTGCAAGTACACGAACAACGACACCAACAACTGGCCGGACTTCACGTCGTGCAAGGTCGTCGTGGCCAAGGTCTTCCATTCGGACACGACTCACACTCCACAGGACTTCATCGCCCACGGCACGCATGTCGCCGGGACGACGGGCGGCAACAGCGGCACGCCTGCCGATACGGGTCTCGTATCCGGCGTCGCGCCGGCGGCCGTGCTCGGCAACTACAACGTCTTCCCGGGTGACGTCGGGTCGGCCAGCTCGGACGACATCGCCAACGCTGTCGAGGAGGCTGTTGAGGACGGCATGGATGTCCTCAACCTGTCGCTTGGTGGCACTCCGGAAAGTACGTTCGATGTTCTGGACCTGGCGCTCAGGGGCGCGGCCGATGTCGGCGTCGTCTCCGCCGTGGCTGCCGGTAACTCCGGACCGGGGGCAGAGACCGTCGAATCGCCCGGCTGGTCACCGTGGGTGATCACCGCCGGTGCTACCACGAACTCGCACTTCAACGGCCAGCAGGCATCGCACGCTACGGCCGGCTCCGCCGGAGCTGCCGTCGGCGACTTCGACGCCTTCCCCGACCCAGCGGTCACGTATCCGTTCGTCTGGTGGGACACCATCGACGGTCGGGGCACCGGTGAGGCGTGCGAGAGCAGGCCACCGCGCGGCGCCAACCTGAGCGGCCAGATCGCATTGATCAAGCGTGGTGCCTGCACGTTCACGACGAAGATCCGCAATGCGCAAACGGTGGGCGCAGTCGGTGTAGTCATCTTCAACAACGTCGCCGGGGACCCGACCGCGATGGCCCATGACGGGACGGATCCATTCCCTTCGATTCCGGCGGTCATGGTTGGCAAGAGCTACGGGGAGTCTCTGAGCGCCCACAGCGGAACCCAGCTGACGGTCGGTGGAGCGATCGCCGAGCGCAACAGCGACAACGAGGACATCATCGCCGGCTTCAGCTCGCGCGGCCCGGCTGACACGCCCGACGGCCTGATCGTCAAGCCCGACATGTCTGCGCCGGGCGTCAACATCAACTCGAGCATTCCATGCGTCACGGCGGAGGGCGAGACGACGGAATGCGGCTGGGCGTTCTTCCAGGGCACCTCGATGGCGACGCCGCATCTCGCCGGCGCGGCCGCCGCGCTGATCTGGGACCGCCAGTGGGACGCCGCATTCGCAGCGCGCGACGAGCAGGTCAAGTCTCTGCTCGTCAACAACGCGCTGCAGGGCGTCGTCAAGGATCACGTGACGGGCAACAACGACGTTGGTGTCAATGTCCAGGGCACCGGCCGGCTCGAGCTCGTCGGTGCCTTCGACGGCACCTTCTACGCCAACCCGGTTGGCTTCTACGTCGGTCGCGTCTCCCGAGGCGGACTCAGCGGTTCCGCGACCGTGACGTTGAGCGGCGAGACCAGCGGGCTATCCGTTGTCAACGTGACGCAGCCGTCTTTGGCCGGTGTCTCATTTACGACCCAGGTCAGCGGCAATGACGTGACCCTCACTCTCACCCGTGGGCGGGGTGTTCGCGGTGATGCCGAGGGAGTGGTTACGATCTCCAACGGCGCGGGCGAGCAGATCCACCTGGTTTACTTCGCCCGCTTCGAATAGCGCTGTTTCAACCGAACAGCAAAACTGAGTGAGCCCGGCCGCAAGAGCCGGGCTCACTTACTTACGCGCGATGCTCCTGCACACCTGCCGTAAACGTCACTCGGGGTGGCGCGCGGCAGCTTCCTCGGCCAGCCGATCGGCCAGCTCCTGCCAGCCGACCGCGGGCTGCTGCTCGCCGGCACGCGTACGAGGCGCCGCTGCCCGGGCCTCGACCTCGCGATCGCCGAGCACCAGCATGTACGGCACCTTCTGCTCCTGCGCAAGCCGGATCTTGTTCTGCATCCGGTTCGACGAATCGTCGACCTCGACGCGCAGGCCGCGCGAGCGGAGCAGCGCACCCAGCTCGTGCGCCGGGGGGTTGTGGCGGTCGGCGATCGGTACGACTATCGACTGCACCGGTGCGCACCAGAACGGGAAGGCGCCGGCGAAGTGCTCGGTCAGCACGCCGATGAAACGCTCCAGCGAGCCGTAGATCGCGCGGTGGATGGCGACCGGCCGGCGCTGCTCGCCGTGCTCGTCGACGTAGTGCAGGTCGAAGCGCTCGGGCAGCATCAGCCGGTCCACCTGAATCGTCGCCGTCTGCCACTCGCGGCCCAGCGCGTCCTCGATTTGGATATCGATCTTTGGCGCGTAGAAGGCGCCGTCCTTGGGCTTGACCCGGTAACTCAGGCCCGACGAATCGAGCGCCGAGAGCATCATCGCCTCCGTTTCGCGCCAGATCTCCGGATCGCCGAGCGCCTTGTCCGGGCGTGTGCCGAAGGTCAGCGTCGGCTCCAGCCCGAACCACGAGTACGCCTCACGCACCTCGCCCATCAGGGCCAGGATCTCGCTCTCGATCTGCTCCGGGGTCACGTAGATGTGGGCGTCGTCGGTGACGAAGTGGCGCACCCGGGTGAGGCCGGACAGCACGCCGGACATCTCATTGCGATGGAGCACCCCGTACTCGGCGAGCCGAAGCGGCAGCTCACGGTACGAGCGCACGCGCGAGCGGTAGATGAACGTGCTCTCGGGGCAGTTCATCGGCTTCAGGCTGAACGTATGGCCCTCCGCCTCGACGTTGAACATGTGCTCGCGGTAGAGCTGCCAGTGGCCGGACTGTTCCCATAGCTTCTGGTGGACGAGGGGCGGCGTATAGATCTCCTGGTAGCCGCGCCGCGCCTGCACCTCGCGCATCGCGTTGCGCAGCGTCTGGTACAGCGTCCAACCCTTGGGGTGCCAGAAGGCGGCACCGGGGCTGACGTCGTGGAAGCTGAACAGGTCGAGCTCACGGCCCAGCCGCCGATGGTCCCGCTTCCTCGCCTCCGCCCGCCGCCAGAGGTATTGCTCGAGCTCGGCCTGCGTCGCCCAGACGGTGCCGTAGATGCGCTGCAGCATTGGCCGCTTCTCGTCACCGCGCCAGTACGCGCCGGCGACGGAGAGCAGCTTGAACGGACCTATCTTGCCCGTCGACTCGACGTGCGGCCCGCGGCAGAGGTCGATGAACGGCCCGTGCTCGTAGGTCGACACCTCGGGCGGTGGCTGTCCGGCCGCCTCCGCGGCGTGCCGCAGGTCGTCGAGGATCTCGACCTTGAACGGCTGCCCCTGCTCCTCGAAGAACGCCCGTCCCTGGTCGGGGTCGAGCACCTTGCGGATGAAGGGGTGGTCGGCGGCCACCGACTCCGCCATCCGCGATTCGATCCGCGCAAGATCGTCAGGCGTCACCGGGCGCGGCAGCTCGAAGTCGTAGTAGAAGCCGCCGCTGATCGCCGGCCCGATGCCGAGACGCGCGCCGGGGAACAGGTCCATGACCGCCTCGGCCATCACGTGCGCCGCCGAGTGGCGCATCGGGTCGAGCGGGTCGCCCGTTTCGGCATCGAGGAGCTCCTCCGCCGAGCCGCGAGCCGGTGCCTCGAACTCGAGCTCGCCGTGCTCTACCTCTTCCACCTGCACCATCCGTCGACCTCACCAGAATCAAAACGGCCTCTCGTCCTGCGACAGGACGAGAGGCCGTGCCTCCCGCGGTTCCACCCGCCTTCGCCAACGCGACGCTGGCCGCGCTGGCGCTCTCGCTGCCGCGCTAACGGGCGGCCTCCGGACCGGTTCGCCGGCCACTCCCGGGTGGTGCCACTGATGATCGATCCTGCCGCCCGCGCTTCCAGCCGCTGGCCCGGGCTCTCTGGGGCATCGCTCGATCAGGGCGCTTCCCGATCGTCGCGTTGACTTTGTGGGCGCCAGTATAGCCGGCCCGATGCACGTCGCCGATCGCCGGCGCCGGTGGCACGATCAGCTGGCGGGCGGGCAGGCGCGTGGCGAAGGGCTTGGCAGGGCCTCTTCGAGCGGCCGCGAAACGACCGCCACCGGCTCGGCGGCCACCTGCAGCTTGGGCACGGTGCCGGACGGCCCTTCACTCGTCTGGATGACCAGGCGTTGCTCGCCGGGCGCGATGTCGTTGGCGAGCGAGAAGTCGACGGCGTGGCGACGGACGATCGTGATGCGGTACTCGTACCTGTCCCCGTCGCTCGTGTAGACGAACACCGACCGGCCCAGCAGGTCCCGTCCGTCGTCGACCTGGGAGGCCTCGAGCAGGGGCAGCAGCATCCCGCGCCGGGCGTGCCCATAAAGGTAGACGGTGCCCGGCTCGCCTGGCTGGGCGTAGTGGACGAGGTACTGCGCGACGTCACACAGCGGGTAGCCCTCGGGGTTGTCCGGGAGGGCGAAGTCCTGTGCAAGGACCGGCATATCGACGCCGAGGTCGGGGATGACCAGCCGGCTGGCAAAGGCGCGCGGGGTCGGCTGGGCGGAGGGCGACGGGGTCGGCTGGGGCGACACGGTTGGTTCTGGTCGTCCCGTTGTCGGCGCGGCTGTTCGTGTAGCGGTAGGCGTGCCGGTACCGGTGGCCGACGGTGTCGGCGGTGGAGTCGGCGATCCGCCGCCGACGACGTCGAACGGCGTGGTCGGCGGAGTCGGCAACGGGAGGTTGGGCTGGGAGTGGAAGAGTGCGCTCAAAAGGAGCACTGCGCCCGCCACGGCGAGCGCAGTGCCCAAGATCACTCGTATCACCCTGCGCACGGGGAACAGCATGCCGCTGCCCGTGCGGTTTGGTCTAGCTGCGGCGGAACCCCTTCCGCAGCGGCAGCGCGAGGGCGGCCCGGCCGAGCAGCAACAGCAGCAGGCCACCGGCCAACATCAGCCACGACCATGAGGCGACCAGAGCGTTCGTGTCCGTCTCCGGGAGTTCCTCGTCCTCCGGCTGGGTCACGACTTCCTCTTCCTCTTCCTCTTCCTCGACGACTTCTTCCTCCTCTTCCTCTTCCTCGACGACTTCTTCCTCCTCCTCTTCCTCTTCCTCCTCCTCGTCGGGCAGCTCCGGCGGCGGCGCCTCGTCGGGGCACTCGACCTTGAAAACCTTGTGCTTGTTCTGTTGGCCGGGGCCGCCCATGCCCGTGTCGACAGTCAGCTTGTACATGCCCTCGGCCAGGCTGATCGAGCCAGTAGCCGGATCGCGGGCCTCACCGTCCTCGTCGGTGATGACTGTGTTCTGGTACGTGTCAGGACCGGCGTTCGGGCCGCCGTGGCCCTCGATCGTGAACGTCAGCTCCTGCTCGGCATGGAAGAAGAAGGCGTGGATGTGGAAGTCACACACCTTCGGCTGGTTGCGCACCTCGGGATCAGGCTCGCCCGCGCCGTCGTGGATCTTGACCGTGCCGCGGTTCCCGTTCTGGGCGAACGCGGCGCCAGTGAATGCAACGAAGAGCAGCGCCAGGCTGGCAAGAACGGCGATCAGGCGCGCGAGGATCGCAGCATTCGATGAACGGTGCCGGACACCTGAGACCATGGATCCCTACCTCCTCACTGGCAGCCGGTAGCTGGGACCGAGCTTGCTCGCACCGCGCAGCATTGCTCCCGACCTGGACAACGGGCTGAAAGAGCGGCCGAGCGACATATCAACCTTCTCCGCGCACCGGAAGGCGTTGCTCAAACGCACCACGCTGGCGCCTACCAATCGAGAAGGACGCACTTTTCCTCGCCGACGACCCACGCTCGGTGACCGGGGCGGATGAACAGTACGTCGCCGGCCGACGCGGTCGTTTCGCTCCCATCGTCCATCACATAGCGGATGGTGCCGGCGACGACGTACTCGCGATGCGTCAGCGGGCAGCTCGTCGCGCCGCCCGCGTAGCGCGCGAAGTCCTCGTCCCAATTCCATCCCGGCTGATACTCGGACAGCCACACCGGCTCGTCGTGTCCGATGCGCACCTCGTACATCCGCCCGTGCTGCAATTCGAAGGTCTCGTCGGGCCTGTCGAACGTCTTCCTATCGATACCGCCCATCGGCTACCTCCACGTCGCGCCGTTCGTGGACTGACGATAAAGCGCCCGGGCAGCTGAAATGTCAAGACGTCTACACGGCGATGGAACCTCCCGAAAAGCCAGCGCGCCGGGTAGACTGCCGCGGCGGGGGCGGTACACGGAAGGGAAGGGAGAGCGATGAAGATAACGCCGAGCCTCATTCTGCTGTTCGTCGCCATCGTCCTGTTCGCCATTGCAGCCATCGCCGTCGATCTGGCCGGCCTCAACCTGGTGGCGCTGGGCCTGGCCGCGTTCGCTGGCGCCTTCGCGATCGACCGCTTCACCGGCCGCGGCGGCCTCTAGGCAGGCGCCGCCGCGGCGCCTCAGCGAGGCGGCCCCACGCTGCTACTTCGGTCCGGCTCGGGAAATGGACGTCGGCGTACCATTTTTACGAGACGGGATGAACCACCTGCCTACAGGAACTGTTACGTTTCTGTTCACCGACATCGAGGGCTCCACGCGCCTCCTCCAGGCGCTTGGCGACCGGTATTTCGCCGTCCAGGCCGCGCACGCATCGATGCTTCGTGACGCCATCGCCGGGGGCGGAGGAACGGAGCTCTCCACCGAAGGTGACTCGTTCTTCGCCGTCTTCAGCACGCCCACCGGCGCCCTGACGGCGGCCGTGCGGGCACAGCGGGCCCTCGCCACGTACGAGTGGCCGGACGGCCCTGTCCGCGTCCGCATCGGCCTCCACACGGGAGAAGGAGTGCTGGCCGGCGACAGTTACATCGGGATCGACGTGAACCGGGCGGCACGCATCGCCGCCGCCGCCCACGGCGGGCAGGTGCTTCTTTCGGACGCCACCCGGTCCCTCGTGGAGCACAGGCTCCCCGAAGGCACCGCGCTTCGCGACCTGGGGCACCACCGGCTCAAGGACCTCGCCCACCCAGAGCGTCTCCACCAACTCGTGATCGAAGGCGCGCCGTCGGAGTTCCCCCCGCCACGGACTATCGACGCCCGTCCGAATAACCTGCCCCTCCAGCTGACGAGTTTCGTGGGCCGACAGGCGGAACTGACCCGGGTCGTCGACCTCCTCGAGCGCGTGCGTCTGGTCACGCTGACCGGGCCCGGCGGGACAGGCAAGACTCGTCTTGCCATCCAGGCGGCGGCCGAGCTACTCGGTCGGTTCGAGGACGGCGCGTTCTTCGTCGACCTGTCGCCGATCACCGACCCGGAGCTCGTTCCGGGGGCGATCGCCGAGACGATCGGCATCCGAGAGGCGCCGGACGTTCCGCTCGTCGAAAGACTGGCGCAGCACCTTCGGGAGAAGGAGCTCCTCCTCGTCCTCGATAACTTCGAGCAGGTGGCGGACGCAGCTCCCGCCGTGGAACGGCTCCTGCGGGACGGCTCGCGCCTGAGAATCCTCGCCACGTCGAGGGTGGTCCTCCACATTTACGGCGAGCAGGAGCTTCCAGTGCCCCCGCTGGCGCTGCCGGATCGGGCCCACCTTCCCGGGGTCGAGCAGCTCTCACAGTACGAAGCGGTGGCCCTGTTCATCGACCGGGCGCGCGCAGCTGCGCCTACCTTCCGGGTCACCGACGAGAACGCGCCGACCCTGGCCGAGATCACGACGCGGCTCGATGGGTTGCCGCTGGCGATCGAGTTGGCGGCCAGCCGCGTGAAGCTGCTCCCGCCTGAGGCGATCCTGCAGCGGCTCGAGCGCCGGCTTCCGCTTCTCGCCACCACGGCCCGGAATCTGCCCGAGCGCCAGCGCACGCTCCGGGCGGCGATCGGCTGGAGCCATGATCTGCTCGACGACGCGGAGCGACAGCTGTTCGCCCGTCTGGCGGTCTTCGCAGGCGGGGCGACGCTCGCGGCTGTCGAGGAAGTGTGCAACCCCGATGGCGAGCTAACGATCGACGTGCTGGAGGGTTTGGGCTCGCTCGTGGACAAGAGCCTGTTGAGGCAAACCGAGACGGAGGGAGAACCGCGATTCGGCATGCTCGAAACGATTCGCGAGTTCGCTGCCGAGCAGCTGACCAAGAGTAGCGAGCGGCGCGAGATCCAGCGCCGCCACGCACAGCACCTCATCTCGCTCGCCGAGCGCACGGCCCAACACCTCCGCGGACCCGAGCAAGCGGTCTGGACTCGGCGCATGAACCGCGAGCTGGACAACGTGCGTGCTGCGCTGTCGTGGGCTGTCGAGGGGAGCGAGCCGGCGTGGGGACTCCGCCTGGCGGCTGCGCTCAGGGAGTACTGGCGCCTCTCGGGGCATTACGGCGAGGGGCGACGGTGGCTCGACCGGCTGCTGACGATGCCGGGCGCATACACGAGGAACCGAGAGCGGGCGTGGGCCCTGGTCGCCGCAGCCGACCTGACGGGGTGGCTGGGCGACATCGAGGGCTACATGCCGCGCGCCGCAGAGGGACTGGAGATCTTCAGGGAGCTCGGAGACCGGGCGGGTACGGCCGATGCGCTCGAGGAGGTCGGCGCGGCGGCGATGCTCTCCGGCGACCTCGCGACGGCACGTCCGGCGTGGGAAGAATCGCGCGACCTTCAGCTGGAGTTGCAGAACCTCCACAAGGCCGCCGAGGCATTCATGGGCGTCGGCATGGTCGACATCCTTGCCCGGGAGCCGGAAAGGGCGCGCACGTCGCTTCTGGAGGCGACACGTCGCTTCGAGGAGCTCGGGGACCGCTTTTGGGCTGCCTTCGTCGGGCGCTTCCTGGCGGTAGCGCACCGCTACGCCGGCGACCATCGGGCGGCACGCGAGCGGTACGAGCGCAGCATCAGGGAGTTCCAGGAGCTCGGGAGCCTGGCCGAGCTGACGCTGGTCCTGGACGGGTTCGCGGACCTGGCGGTGGCTGAGGGCGATCCCGAACGAGCAATGCGGCTGGTAGGCGCGGCCCAGGCTATTCGCCAGCAGAGCGAACAGGTTGGAAGCTTCGACGTTTGGATCGAGGAGCCGAAAGAAAGGGCGCGCAGGCTGCTCGACGAGGCGACCGCGGACCGGATCTTCGCCGAGGGACGCGCTATGGACGCCGACGAGGCCGTCCGGTACGCATTGGGCGAAACCTAGCTGGCAGTGCTGGCGAGCGCCGAGCGTGAAGTGGGCGGTTGGTGGGCGACACTGGACTCGAACCAGTGACCTCTTGCATGTCAAGCAAGTGCTCTAACCAGCTGAGCTAGCCGCCCCCGCAGTCACTTCACTCTACCAGAGAGCGGCGATCGACAGAGCTACGGCTGGCGGTAGCCGACGAGACGGACGGCGACCTGTCCGCTCGGCGGGCCACTGAAGGCGAAGGCAACCTCCACGCTCGTGCCGGCAGGCAGGTAGTCGACCTCGAGCTCACTCGTCTCGACTGTCCCGCCGACGGTCGCGCTGGCCTCGAGCACGAGCGCCTGAACCGCCGCGTCGCCGCCATTTGAGACGCTCGCCGGCACGATCCAGCCGATCGTTCCCTGGCGCGCCTCGGCCGGGCGCAGCTCGACGCGCGGATCGGCCGGCCGTGCCTCCGTCAGCCCTTCAAGCACCAGGACGGCAACCAGTAGAGCAATGGCGACCACGCTGGTGAGAAGGACCGCCCACTCGATCAGATTCCTCTTCACGCGCCGCCCTCGCCCGCGGCCTCGTGCTCGCCGCCGATCAACAGCCGCGCGATGGCCGCGCCGACGGAACCGACGGCGCCAAGCATGACGGTCATGCCGGCGATCGCGGAGACGCTCGCGCCTTCCGTCCGGCCGAACGACCAGAGCAACAGGAGCGCCACACCGATGCTCACCGCGTACGAGCTGACCGTTTCGCTCAGCGGACGATCGAGCAGCTCGTCACGGTGCGTACGACGCCGTCCGCCAAAGTCGGCATAGAAAACGAGTGCCATGGTAAGCGCGAGAGTGGCGGCGATCACCAGCAGCAGCAGCCACGGTTCAGCCGACGTGCCGAGGATAACGATCTCCTCGGTTGGCGCGACGTTGAGCGCAAAGAGCAGGGCGCCACCGGCGCCCACGAACAGCCGGCCGAAGGCGGTCGCGGCGCGGCGCTCACCTGTCGAAGCCTGCTCGCCACTCAGCTGCGTCACCGCAACGGAGGCGCCGAACGCCACCGGGATCGCCTCCAGCGCGACCTTGCCCGCCGCGTCGCGGATGCTCGTCTCGGCGTCTATGCGGCCGAGGAAGAGGAGCGCGACGAACGCGACCACGATTCCCAGGCCGATCGTCGAGATCGAATCGACGACGAGCTCGAGGTGCGTCCGCTCTCGGCGGAAGCCTGCGACCGAGTTGTAGCCCAACACGATTACGAAACCAACGCCGAGCAGCAGCAGCAGCTTCCACCAGGGCAGCAGGAAGCCCTGGAACCAGACCTCCATCGTGTAGAGCAGCGGCATGCCGATCACGAGGCCGCCACCGGCCGCGCGCGTGTAGTCGCGCAGGCTCGACGACAGTTCCTTGTCCACGCCGGGCGCAGCTTACGCCCACGCGACAGCGCGTCGCGGGAGGGTCAGTCGCGCGCCTCGACGTCGGTTCGGTCGGTCGCCAGGTCGGCCGGTGCGCTGTCCTCGGCTGCGTCGTTCCGGCCGATCGACCCGCTCGCAGCCGGCCTTCGCGGCGGTTGTATCTCCGACGCGCCGGCGTCCTCGTAGCCGGCAGCACCGGCAATGCCCTGGCCCCACTCGGCCGGCGTCCGTGCCGGCATATCGGCGTCTGCTTCGGCGCCCGACAATGGGTGAACACCGCTCTTGCCCGTTTCCTCGCGGCGGCCGGCACCGTCGCCCGGCATGCCGCCCCGGCCCTGCTCGTGCTCGTTCTCGTGGTGGCCCATCACCGATCTCCTTTCCTCGCGACCAACTCCGCGCGGCGCACGACAAGGATCGCCGAGCGACGCTGGGAGCGGGTACGGAGCTCGACCCGCCTCCGTTACAGCACGCTTGCGAGGGTGTCTCGCGGGCGGCAGCCGTGCACGGCGCTCAGGGATCGAATCTGGCGTCGCGGTGGACGACCTCACCGTCGATCAGCGTCGCCAGCGGGCGCGTTGCGGCGAGGGCTGCTGCATCGGCCGACTCGTCGAAGCCATCGGCAGGCACGACGATCAGATCGGCGCGGCAGCCGGGAGTCAGGCGGCCGGCGTCGGCGACGCCGGCGACCAGCGCCGGGTCGAGGCACGCCGCGCGGACGGCGCGCAGCAGGCCGAGGGCGTGTTGCGCCCCCAACGGCGGATCGCCCGGGTGGTCGGGATGACGTCGCCAGATCGCGACGGCGATGCCCGGCCACGGATCGGGTGGCTCGACCGGCGCGTCGGTGCCGAACGGAATCAGCGCCCCGCCGGCGACGAGTGCGGCGAGCGGAAATGCGTTCTCGCTCCGCTCGCCCCATGCCGTCCGCGCCGGGTCGGCATCGCTGCGCAGGTGCACCGGCTGAACGGAGGCAGCGACGCGCAGCGCGCCGAAACGAGCGACATCGGCCGGATCGACCAGTTGCGCATGCTCGATCCGCGGCCGCAACGACAGCGCGGGCTGCCCGGCGAGCAGGTCGAGCGCGACGCGTACAGCGGCATCGCCGATGGCATGGAGCTGCCCGCTGATGCCTGCCGCTCCCGCCCGCCTCAGCTGGTCGGCAAGCTCGTCCGGCGGCTCGAGGAACATCCCACGCGGACCGCCGGTCGGTGGGTTGACCGCCGCATCGCTGTACGGCGCCAGCAGCGCCGCGCTGCGCGAGCCAAGAGAACCGTCGGCGAACAGCTTCAGCCAGCCCATGCGATACCGCTCGGCAAGGCGGCCGGCCACTCGATCGCCCGCTGGAGACGCCACGCCGTCACCGCTGCGCAAGCCCAGCTCTATGGCATGTTCGAGCTCGCTCGCGCGGATCGAGGCATGGACGCGCAGCGGCAGCCGGCCGCGCTCCGCCAGCGCGCGGTACAGCAGCGGACCGCGCCGGATGCGCGGCTGGCGCGTCAGCTCGCCGGGGTCGTGGCAGCCGACAATGCCCAGCGTGGCGAGCTCAGCCGCCTGCTCGACCAGCGCCGTCTCGATGAGCTCGGCCGGTGGGTCCGGAACGGCGTCGTCGACGAGTCCGCTGGCCGTCTCGTGCAGGATGCCGGTCGGTTCGCCGGCCTCGTCGCGACGGATCAAGCCGCCCTCGGGATCGGCCGTGCCGGCGCCGACGCCGGCCAGCTCGAGCGCGCGCCCACTGACCCAGCGCGAGTGGTGATCGTGGGCGTACAGGGCCACCGGCCGGCGCGGGCAGGCCGCTTCGAGCATCGCCGCATCGGGCCACTGCCCGAGGCGATGGAGGGACCAGCCGTGCCCGAGCAACCAGCCGTCGGTATCGCCGGCGGCAACGCGGCGGCGGTGCGCAGCGGCGAGCGCGGCGAGCGTGGCGGGAAGGGTCGGCGCGTCGGTCAGGTCGAGCTGCGTGCGCGCCAGCGCGAGCATCATCAGATGAAGGTGGGCGTCGGTTATGCCGGGTAGCACGAGCACGCCAGGCGGCAGTCGCCAGCGGACCGTCGGCGGTCCACGCAGGTTATCGAGTTCGTGGCGCCGCCCGACGTGCGCGACGCCGGCGACGCGCCCGTCGGCGATCGCCAGCGCATCACGCCAACCCCAGCCCTCTTGGCCGGCAAGCGTCGCGATGCGGCCCTCGACGATCAGGTGCGCGGCAACCCGCGCGCTCACGCGCGCAGCGCGTCGGCCAGGGCCCGACCGCTCAAGCCGGCACCCAGGCCAAGGCCAAGCGCGATCCGGCACTTCGGCCCATTGAGCGCGCTGAGCAGTGCACCCGCCCGCGCCCACGTCGCGCCGCCGCCGGGGAAGGCGTAGGCGGGTGCAACGCGTCCGCCGGCACAGCGTGTCGTGAGTGCCAACACGGTGCCCTCCCCGATCAGCTCGACGGCGGCGGCGAGAAGGTCGGGGTGCGTGTTGCCGGTGCCCGCTGCAGCAACGACGAGACCGCGCGGGTGCGTCGCGCGGGCCAGCCTGACGAGCGTGCCATCCATACCGGTCGAGGCCGTCAACAGGTGGACCGGCTCGGCGGCTGCATCCGGGATGGCGGGCAGTACGACGCGCTGCCGCCGTTGCGACGCCTCGACGCTTGCATCACGAACACGTGCGAGCGGCTCGCCGTCGCGCGGCTGGAACGTGTCCATCGCCGTCGCGTGCGTCTTGACCGCCACGTCGGCGCCGATCACCAGGCCATTGAGGACGACGAGGGTGCCCTGCTCGCGGAGCTCATGTGCCGCGGCACAGGCGACCGCGTCGGTCAGGTTGCGCGGGCCGTCGTAGTCGGGGTCGCTCGCCGTGCGCATCGCGCCGGTCACCACGACGGGCTTGGCGGACGGAACCAGCAGGTCGAACGCGAAGCTCGTCTCCTCGATGGTATCGGTCCCCTGGACGACGACCGCGCCATCGACGTCGGGCCGGGCGAGCAGGCCGTCGATCAGCCGCGCGAGCCCGAGGATCTCGGTGAAGCCCAGGTGCGAAGCGGGAACGAGCCCCCAATCGATCGGCTCGACGGTGGCCACGTCGGCCAGGCCGGGCGTTTGCGCCACGATCTCGTGCCCACGCAGGACCGGCAGCGCGCCGCCGGCGGCGGAGTCGACGCGGCTGGCGATGGTGCCTCCGGTGAAGACGACCGCGACCGCCACGCCGGCCGTCCTATTCGTGCTCGGTTGGATGAGCGGGACCGGCGCGACCGGGAATGACCGGCGACGAGAGGTACGACAGCCCGACCGCCCCCTCGCGCTCTTCGTCGACGTAGCGCAGCCTGACCGGCTGCGTCAGCGAGCGCGACGTGACGGCTACCGGGTCGATCGGCTCGAGCAGCGCGGCCGGCGAGGTCGCCGCCGGACGGGCCGGCCTGGCCCACGCAATCGAGCCCGCCGCCGCGAGCAGCACGAACAGCGCCGAAACCAGGACGACGGGCGAAGTGCCCACAACATCGGCAATCGGCCCGACCAGGATGATCGGCAGGAAGCTGGCAATGCTGATCAGCATGTTGAGCACGCCGAAGACGCGCCCGCGGACGTCCGGTGGCAGCTCCTCCTGCAGCTGCGTCTGTGCCGGGACCGCGACGAAGGCGTAGGCGATCCCGGCGGCAAAAGCGACGACGACCACCACCGAGAGCAGCGAGATCACGCCCTGCGTCAGGACGGTCGTGACCGGCTGCGCCACCGCCAGCGCAGCAAGCGTCACACCGAGCGCGACCAACCCGCCCTCGACGCCGCGCCGGCGGGGAATGAAGCGGCCGTAGGCGTTGAGCAGCAGGATGCCCATCACCAGGCCGGCGCCCAGCGGCAGCACGACGATCACGAAGTCGCGCTCGGTGAGGCCAAGGACCTGCGTAGCGAACCCCGGCCCGAGCACTCCCAGCACGCCTATCAGCGACGCGGTGATGGCGAGGTACGTCAGCGGCCAGAAGACGTTGCGGTTGTCGGCGATGAAGCGCAGCCCGTCGCGCAACTGCGCGAACGTGGTCGCCACCGCCGAGCCCGCCTCGCTCAGCGCCTGCGCCGGGCGGTGCGCTCCCAGCCGAGGGTTGTGCGGCGGCAGCGTCCAGCACAGTGCCGCGGCGGCGAAGAAGAGGGCGGCGACGATCCACAACAACACGCCCAGGTCGTACAGGTTGACGACGAGCGGGCCGAGGATGGCGAAGCCGACGAAGAACGACGCCTGCAGCGTGAAGACGTACATCGAGTTCGCCGCCAGCAGCTGGCGACGGTCGACGATGACCGGGATCATCGCCGCCTCGGCCGGGCCGAAGAAAGTCGTCAACGTCGAGATCAGGATCGTGAACAGGTAGATCAGCGCCACGTCCTGCTGGACGAAGATGAGGCCGACGAACAGGACCGCGCGCAGCGCGTTGGTCGCGACGAGCAGCATCCGCCGGTCCTGTCGATCGACGTAGACGCCGGCGATCGCGCCGAAGATCACCGCCGGCACCAGGAAGCTCAGGATGAGCAGGCTGATCGACGTGCTCTGGCGGGTGACGGTGAAGATCTGGACGGTCAGCCCGAAGAGCACCATGTTCGTGCCGACCTGCGTCGCCACCTGCGCCAGCCAGAGCGCCAGGAAACGGCGGTTACGCAGGACGCGCAGCGGCGTCTCGGAAAGCTCGGCCAGCGACCGGTCGGGCGCCGCCCCGTCGGGCCCGTTGCGCGCGCGCCCGGGGAGTCGACTCATCCTGGGCCGCGCTCGATGAACGCGACGAGCCGCCGCTCGAGCCGGCGACGGTCGAGCATGACGCGTCGCCCGCATGACTCGCAGACGACGCCGATGTCGGCACCCAGGCGGACGACGCGCCAGGTGCTGCCACCGCACGGGTGGGTGCGCGCGAGCGTCAGGCGATCGCCGAGGCGGAGTTCGAGGACTGGTCTGTCCGGTGGCGGCATGAGCGTGTCAGTGCTGTGTCGTCCCGGTGAAGGTAAGGGCGGGGATGCGCACCGCCGGCACGCCCACCGAGGCAAGGAAGCCGCATAGCAGGCGACGGCTGCTGTCGACGGCGTCGATCCCGGCAAGGGCGTCAAGGTAGCTCTGCGTGAAGCGCAGGTTGCGCATGGGCCGGATGAGGTTAGCAGACGGTCCCCCGCCGTACGCTGCCCACCGCTCACGCCGCGGGCACACATTGCGCTGTGGCTGTTACGCTTTTGGAACGCAGATCGAAGCAAGAGGGGTGCCGCCGTGGCGATCGAGCTTGAAGAGCAACTCCGTTCCACTTCCGACGAGATGCTGCGTGTCCTCGACCAGCTGCGCGCGCTCGAGAGCGAGAAGCGGACCGTGCGGCCAGGCAGCCGCCGATTCGACACGTTGACGGAGGAGATCGAGCGGCTGGCCGCCGGCATCTTCACCCAGGCCCGCCACCAGACGCAGCTCGGTGCCGAGACGGCAGCGGTCAGCGAGGCCATCGGGCAGCAGCCGAGCTCAATCGAGGAGGTGGCGCCGCGCGAGGTGCCGACCATCCTGGGTGAGTGGCGCGAGGCAGAGCGACGGCTGGCCGAAGCGGTACCTGGCTCCCCGGAGGCAATCAAGGCGCACGTCGATACGCAGCGGTTGCGCCAGGAGTACCAGCGTGCGCACGAGCTGGGCAGCCGGGGATCGGCCTAGGACTGGCGCCGCTGATCGCGCCGCCACAACCAGGCGAGTAGGACGACCGACACGACGCCCGCAGCCAGCGCGACGCCAGCGGCAAGGAGCGTCGCGTCGGGCTGACCCCAGTCGCCGCTGCCCGGCGGGCCGACCGGCGGCGTTCGCGCGCCCGTCGCGCCAGGCGTTGCAACACCCGTTGCGCCCGGCTGGCTGCCCGACGGCAGCGGCGTCACTTCCGGCTCGGGCGATGGCGTGACCGGTGGCGGAGTCGGTTGGCTCACGGTCTCCCAGCCCGGTGGCAGTGGGCCGGTCGGACCCGGCTGCGGCCCGTGCACGGAGGGCACCTCGACGCCGAGCGAGGCCATCCACGCCGCATTGAAGGCAACGAGGTCCGCGCCAGTCGCGCGCCGGAAGGCATCGTCATCGGAGAGCCCCTCGGCGTAGCTCCGGACGAGCTGCCAGAGCGTCGGCTCACCGTAGGTCCGGACCAGGTAGTCGACGGCCGAAACGCCCTCGGCGTAGCCCAGCAGGAACCGGAAGTCGCCGGCCGGAAAGCGTCGACTGAGGCTGTCGAGGGGGATCACCTGGCGGGCCGAGATACCTTCCTCGAGAACGCTCTGCCAGCGCGCCGAGTAGCCCTCCGAGAGGTAGACGGCAACGCCCTCGTTGAGCCAATGCGCAGCACGCCGGTAGACGTTCTCGGTCGCCGTGTTGAAGACCAGATGCGTCAGCTCGTGGACGATCAGCACCTCGTCGACCGCCTGTGCTCCGGCGGTCGGGTCGATCTGGGCGAACATCGTGCGGGTGTCCGAATGCGCCTGGCCGGCGATGTTCTCACGGGTGCCCGGACCGAGCGCCTCCAGGAACGCGTCCTGGTCGGCGTAGATGAAGAAGTCGATCGGCTCTGTCTCGGTCACCCCGAGCAGCTCGGCGGCGTTGGCCACGGCGCGCTCGCCAACCTCGAGCGCCCGCCGGCCGAACGCTTCGTCGCCCGCGTACCAGTGGAGGCGGACGATCGGGCCGCTGACCGTCCGCCACTCGAAGCGCCGGTCGGCGACGACGACCTCGGCTGCCGGACCGACGACGGCGCCGGCCTCGGGGTCGCGTATGCGGAAGCGAAAGTTGAGCCGCGTGTTGGGCAGGACATGGCCCTCGAGCGTCGCCGCGGCCGTCCACGAGCCGCTGCCGCCGCTCACCGTCGCGGGCAGCACGACCTCCGCTCGCTCCCCCGGCTGGCGGAGCAGCAGCTCTGCCCGAGCCGGCGCGGCGTCACCGGTGATCGATGTGCTGAAGACGAACGGACCGCCGAGCTCTCCCTCGGCCGACGGCACGCCGAGGACCGGCTCGGCAGCCATCGCCGCCGCCGGCGCGAGCGCAGCCGCGAGCGACAGCAGGATGGCCGGCACAGCCGCGAGCCACGTACGAAGCATGACGCTCACCGGCCGCTGCCCTCGGCCCATGCCATGCCGGCAAAGCGGACGTAGCCAACACCCGATTGCAACGCACCGAGCAGGCCCTCGCGCGCCAGTGCCCAGCCCTCGAGCGCCTCGACCGGCACGATCGGGACCTCCGCTCGCAGGATCTCCTGGGCCTCGGCGTAGTGGCGTTCCTGCTCGTCAGGATCAGCCGTGCCGGCCGCCTGCTCGATCGCCGCGTCGTAGCGGGCGTTGCTCCAGCGGCCCTCATTGTTGACGCTGCCCGTCTCGAGCAGCAGGCCGAGGAAGTCGTGGGCGTGCGGGTAGTCGGCGCTCCAGGTCAGGGTCCAGAAGCGGGGAGCGTCGGGCGTACTGCCGCGCCCCAGATAGGCGCTGTAGTCCATCAGCTCGACCGATACCGATACGCCCAGCTCGCGTTCGAGCTCGGTGACGACGGCTTCCTCGTACCCGTAGCCGTTGGAGACGAGGGCGACGGCGGGGAATCCCTCGCCCTTCGGGAAGCCGGCTTCGGCGAGCAGCGTCCGGGCGGCCTCCGGGTCGTATGGCGGGCGGTAGTCTTCGCTGCCCCCACCCGGGATGCCGGGCGGAACCATCGAGCGCGCCGGCCGGTCGCCGCCGAGGCGGACGATCCGGTCCCAGTTGACGGCCTGCGCAAAGGCGCGCCGGACGCGCACGTCATCGAACGGCGGCGTGGTCGTGTCGAAACCGTAGTAGTGGATGGTCAGGTCGGGCGTCGACCGCAGCTGCGGGCCGAGGGCACGGTCGTAGCGCAGCCAGGCCGCGTCGGAGCTGCTCACGTCCGTGTAATCGACGGCGCCCTCCTCGAACATGTCGACGCGGCTCCGTCCAGCCGTATCGGTCACCACCTCGATCGTTGACAGCGGCGGCGCGCCGGCCCAGTAGTTGGCGTTGCCCTCGAGCAGGATCGTGCTCAGGTCCTGACGAGTCGGGCGGTAGCCGCCCGAAACGATCATCGCCGCCGGCAGGTCGGGGCCGGCGAACGAGCCGTGCATCTCGGGTGGCACGACCGCCAGCGGCGGCGATGCCGTGACGGCGAGGAAGTAGGTCGCCGGCCGGGCGAGCTCGACGAGCACGCGGTCGCCCTCTGCGCGCAGCGCGACCGCCTCACGCGTGCCCTCGCCACGCAGGTAGGCGTTGGCACCCGCTACATCGGCGAGCAGGCTGGCCAGCGGCGCCGGACGGGCGGGGTCGATCAGCCTCAGCCAGCTGTCCACGACGTGCTGCGCGTCGATCGGACTGCCGTCGCTGTAGCTGATCCCGGGCCGGAGCTTGAAGTCGATGCTGCGCCCGTCACCGCCGACGGTCCAGCTCTCGGCCAACGCCGGCTGGACGCGGTTCTCATGATCGAACGCTGTCAGCCCCTCGAACACCTGTGCCAGCACGCTGACGCTGCCCGCGTCGCCCGCCTGCGCCGGATCCCACGTCGCGGGCGCGCTGCCAAGGACGCGCAGCTGCACGCCTGTCTGCTGGCCAACCGCTTGGCGGTCGGTCGACGCAACGATCGCCACCGCCACCACGGCGAGCACGACCAGCAGGGCGCCAAGGGCGCGTCGCAGCGGGGGGCGGACATGCATGGCCGGCAAGTCTAGCCGCGGTCGCCGTCGACCCTGCCGGCCGTTGGAGGCCCCGGCCTTCGTTATGCGCGTGCTGGCGCCCCCGGACGGATTCGAACCGCCGACGCCAGCCTTAGGACGGCTGCGCTCTATCCACTGAGCTACGGGGGCCAGTTCCGATTCTACCCGTCGTGGCGGCCGTCGGCCTTCGGGAACGGACTTCGCGCTGATTGCGTCAGAATCGGCTCGATGAGCTTCTCCCCTTCTCTGCCCACGCTCGAGTTCTACACGCGGCGGGACTGCTCGCTGTGTGAGCAGGCGCGTGACCTGCTGCAGCAGGTCCTGGAGGACCGCGTCAAGCGCGGCGACCCCGTACCCCGCGTCCGCGAAGTCGACCTCGGTGGCCGGCCCGAGCTCGAGGCCGCATACGGCACGCGCATCCCGGTGCTGGCGGTGGCTGGCCAAGAGCTTGCGCTGGCCAGCAGCTACCAATCGATCGCGCGCTTCCTCGACCGTACCATCGGGCGACTGGCCTGAGATGGAGCTCAGCCTGGCGGCGGCGATCTTCGCCGGCGTCGTCTCGTTCGCCTCGCCGTGCGTGCTGCCGATCGTGCCGGCCTACCTGGGCCAGCTTGGCGTCGTGACCGCGGCAACGGTTGCCGCCGGTCGGGGTCTCGCCGGCTCGGCGACGACGACTGCCGCAACCAGCCGCTGGCGCGTGCTGCCCCATGCCATCGCCTTCGTGCTGGGTTTCGGCCTGGTGTTCGTGGTCCTCGGGCTCACCCTCTACGTCGGCAGCCGCGCCCTGGCCGAGTACATCGATGCCATCCGCCTGGTCGGCGGGCTGATCGTGGTCGTCCTCGGCCTGAACCTGATGGGCGTCCTGCGGATCGGCGTCCTCAACCGGATGTGGCGGCCGGGAACTTCCTTTGGCCACGCGCCGGTAGGCGGAGCGGCGGCGCGCAGTCCCTTTGCGGCGCTCGCCCTCGGCGCCATCTTCGCCGTCGCCCACACGCCGTGCGTCGGGCCGACCCTCGGCGCGATCCTGACCCTGTCGCTCAGTGTCGGCGCTGCGCCTGAAGTCGTCGCCCTGCTGGCAGCCTATACAGTCGGGGTCGGGCTGCCCTTCCTGGTCCTCGCCGTCGCGCTCGACGGTTCGGCGCGCCTGACCCGTCCGCTGCTGCGCCATGGGCGGACGATCGAGATCGTGGGCGGCGCCTTCGTGGTGTTGATCGGGCTGGCCATCGTCTTCGACTGGCTGACGCTGCTCTACCAGACGTTCAACTTCATGATCCCGCGCGTCTGATGACTGACCCTCTCGAGCCCACGCCGCCAACGACGCCAGATCGGCCCGAACGGACCCGCCGGGTTGATCGCGCCCTCGTCGGACCCTTCAGCGCCCGACACCTCGCTCTGGTGGCGGGCGCGGTCGCGATCATCGCGCTGGCCCTGCTGGTGCTGATGGCGCCGATCGGTCCACCACCGGCCGCCACGCCGCCTCGACCGGGCAGTGGCTTCTTCCAGGTCGGCGATGCCGTCGCCGGCCTGCGCCCCGGCGACCGTGCGCCCGAGCTCGAGGGCACGTTCAACGGGCAGCCGGTGCAGCTGAGCGACCTCGACGGCGAACCGATCCGGCTCGCCGAGCTGCGCGGCCGCGTCGTCTGGCTCAACTTCTGGGCGACGTGGTGCCCGCCCTGCCAGGAAGAGACGCCCGTGCTGCGCGATTTGCACGAACGCTATGCCGACGACGGGCTGGAGCTCGTCGCAGTCAGCGTGCAGGAGACGTCGGTCGAAGACGTGCGCGACTACGTCGAGACGTACGATCTCGGCTACACCGTCGGGTTCGACGCGACGTCGGCCATCTTCCACACCTACCGGGTGTTCGGGCTGCCGACGCAGTTCTTCATCGATCGCGACGGCGTCATCCGCCACATCGTGCTCGGGCCGGTGACGCGCGACCAGGCGGCGAACCTCGTCACTCCGCTGCTGGCCGAGTAGCGGCGCGCGCGCCGCGTCGGCTCAGACGATCGGCTCGAAGCGGTAACGGTCGCGCTCGGCGACGAAGCGACCGATCGGCCGCCGCGGCTCATGCGACAGCACGACCGTCCAGCCCTCCTCCGCGGCACGCCGGAAGAGCGAAGCCTTTACCTCGACCGAGGTCAGCGGGAAGTCGTCGAACGACGGGACCCAGCGGGGGTTGGCGCTCCAAGGCCGCATGCACAGGTCGCCGAAGAAGCCGACCGTCGCCGCTGGCCCGCGGACAACGACCGCCTGGTGGCCGCCCGAGTGTCCGCCCGTGCGGACGACCGACACGCCGGGCAGCATCTCCTCGTCGCCCTCGGCCGCGTCGCCCCTCCCCCACGGCTCGACGAGGCGCAGGTCGTCCTGCTCATAGGAGGCCTGCAGGCGTGGGTTCGTGCCCAAGGCGAAGCGCCATTCGTCGGCCTGGGCGACGACGCGCGCGCGCGGGAAGGCGCGCTCGCCGTCGGCCGTCAGCAACCCGCCGGCGTGGTCGAAGTGGAGGTGGCTGACGGCGACCACGTCGACCGTCGCCGGGTCGAATCCGGCATCGCGCAGCGTGGGCAGGATCGGCTCCCCGGTCACGCCGCGGTTCGTCCGCCGCCGTTCGTCCATGCGCTCACCGATACCCGTCTCGACCAGCACCCGTCCGGCTGGTGTTTCGACGAGCAGGCAGTTGAGTGCCTGGTTGAGCGTGTGGTCGGGGTTGATCTCCGCCTCGACGAGCTTCTGCCACATCGTCCGCGGCACCGGCCCGAAGACCGTCCCCGCGTCGGAGGTGAAGGTGCCGGCCTGGACCAGCGCAATCCGGACGCCGCCGCCGAGATCGCTGCGCCAGTCGACGCTCTGGTTCAGCAAGACGCGGGTCGCGTATTCAGCCGCGCCGCGGGCCGCCCTTGATCGGCGCCCGCCGCTCGTTCTCGAAGTCGCGGTAGAACTGTGACTCGGTCGGGCTCGACTGCCCCTGGTACTTCGAGCCGAGCTCGCGCGATCCGTACGGGCGCTCGACCGGGCTCGACATGCGCAGGAAGCTGATCTGGCCGATGCGCATGCCGCGATAGAGCGCGATCGGCAGGTTGGCGACGTTCGACAGCTCGAGCGTGAGATTGCCCTTCCAGCCTGGGTCGACGTAGCCGGCCGTCGAGTGGATGAGCAGGCCAAGTCGGCCCAAACTCGACTTGCCCTCCAGCCTGGCCACGAGATCCGCCGGTAGCTCGACCCACTCGAGGGTCTGGCCGAGCACGAACTCCGATGGATGGAGGATGAACGGCTCGTCCTCGCCAACCGAGACCAGCTCAGTCAGGTCGTGCTGCGGCGAGCGGACGTCGATGTAGGGGTACCGGTTGTTACGGAAGACCCGAAAGTCCCCATCGAGGTGGAGGTCGACGGACGACGGCTGGAGACAGGCGGGCTCGAACGGGTCGATCCGGATGCGGCCAGCCTGCAGCGCGGCGCGGATGTCGCGGTCGGAGAGGACGGACATCTGCGCGTCGCCTCTCAGCGCTTCGGGTAGCGCTTGCCGCCCGGGCTGCCCCCGAGCTGCGCGCCGCTGGCCGATCGCTCGAGCTGCTCGCGCTCGGCGAGCAGACTGTCGACTTCCCGCCGCAGTTGCTCGATGTCCTCGAAGCTCTGGTAGACGCTGGCGAAGCGGATGTAGGCGATGTGATCGAGCTCGCGCAGCCGGTCCATGGCCATCTCGCCGATGGTACGCGACGGCACCTCGGACAGCCCGCGCGAACGCAACGCAGCCTCGATCTCGTCGGCTGCCTTGACCGCCGAGTCGCTCGGCACGGGACGACGCGTCAGCGCCTTGGCCAGGCCGGCGGCGAGCTTGTCGCGATCGAACTCCTCGCGCCGGCCGTCGCTCTTGACGACGGTCAGCCGCGCCGACTCGACGCGCTCGTACGTCGTGAAGCGCGCGGCGCAGATGTTGCACTCCCGGCGGCGGCGGATGGCCGCCTCGTCGAGGTCGCGCGAGTCGACCACGCGGGTGTCCCGTTCACCGCACTTCGGACAGCGCACGGACAACTTCCCTCCCTCGTGCCACTACGGCTTGTGGCGTATCAAAGAGAGTACCACCACATCGTGTGGCCGGGCGAGATGTCCCCGCCGAATCTCGACGAGATATTGCGCCGCGGCCGCGGATGAAGCAATCTTACGCCGACCGTTGCTCGGGGAACGATGATGAGGCGCTCCCGCTCGGCCCGCGTCCTGCTCGCCGCTTCGCTTGGCGTGTCCCTCGCCGGCTGCACAGGGCTGCCGCCTGCCAGCCCGACCCCGGCGACCAGCTCCGGCGAGACGATCGTGGTTGCGCTGCCTCTTCCTCCATTCGTCCCGCCGCCGTTCTTCAGAAGCACGAACGCTGCTGTCACGCGGGGCTTTGTACACCCCGAGCTAGCCTCGCGTCTGGTCTACAACGGCCTCTACCGCTACGACGACTCACTGGCGCCGGTGCCTGACCTCGCCGCCGAGCCGTGCACCATCGCCGACGACGGCCTCACGATCACCTGCACACTGGTCGAGGCAACGTTCCACGACGGCACCCCGCTCACCGCCGATGACGTCGTTTTCACATATGAGCTCGCGCGCCGAGCCAACCGCTACGAGCTGGGAGAGAGGTTCGGCTGTCTGTTCGCCTTCGGTTACTGCGTCGGCGACGTGCTGGAGTCTGCAACAGCAGTCGACGAGCGGACCGTGCAGTTCCGGCTGACACGGGCGGATGCCACGTTCCTGACGCTTGTCATGCCGGACGTGCTGATCGACTCCAGGGCCGTGGTCGAGTCGGCCTATGCGCCACTCGCCGAGCGCGCGCCCGACCTCGACCCGAGCGAGTACCAGACCGCGTCGGATGAGATCGCAGGGGAACTCGAGTCGGGCGATCCGGACTGCGCCGAGCTGCTGCCACGGGCCGACGAACTGCTCGATGCGGCCGGCCTACTGCCGCTGCCCCGCGAGATGTTCACTCAGGCGGACGCGACCCTCGACGCGTGCCTCTACGCGCACGAAACGACGGTACTGCTCGGTGCCGTCGCGGCGAGTCTCCAAGCCAGCGGCCTCGACGCGATCGCCGAGGCATACCCGGCGCTCTCCTTCAATCGGGCACCGGTCGGGACGGGCCCGTTCCGCTGGATCGAGGTCACGGATGGCACGCGTGTTCGGCTGGAAGCCAACCCGGACTATCACCACGGTCCGCCCGCAGCGCCCGCGATCGAGATCGTGCTTACGCGCGATAGCGCCGCCGCGCAGCAGCAGCTCATCGATGGTGACATTCACTGGCTGCCGATCCTGCCAATCGCGACCGAGCTTCTTGAGGTGTTGCGCGCGCAGCCCGACCTGCGCATCGTCCAATACCCCGAGTCGGGCTTCCTGATGCTTGCCTACAACGTGCGCGAGGGGATGCTCTTCGCCGACCGGAATCTGCGTACCGCGCTCGAGCTGTGCATCGACAAGCCGGCGACTGTCGACGCCGCTACACAGGGCACCGGCGAGCCGGTCTACTCCCACGTCACGCCGGTATCGTGGGCCTACCACGCGGATCTGCCTCGACCGACACGGGATGTGGCCGAGGCGCGCGAGTTGATCGAGGCCTCGCGCTGGGTGGAGGGCGAGGACGGCGTCTACGTTCGGGACGGCGAGCGCCTCGCCACGGACATCTTCGTGACCGATAGGGCCACCGAGCGTCTCGCGTTCATGGAGCTGACCGCGGAGCAGGCGCGCGACTGCGGCTTCGATCTGACTGTCATCCCGGCAGATCAGAACACCGTCCTCGCTCCGCTCTTCGAGTATCCGCACATCCCGGGAGGCCGCGAGCAACCTTTCGACGCGCACGTCATTGGCTGGGCGCAGGCCTTCGACCCACACGACCCGCTGTTCCATTCCAGCCAGATCTCATCGGAGGAGCAGCCTGCCGGTTTGAACTTCATGGGCTATCGCAACGAGCGCGTCGACGCATTGATCGACGCCGGCCTGGCGACTTACGACCAGCGTGAACGGGCTCGGATCTACCGCGAGTTGCAGGAGATCATTGCCGAGGAGAGGCCCGTCCTGTTCGCCTGGGCCGGGCGCAGCCACGACGTCATAGACTCGCGCCTCGGCTATGTGGACGAAGAGATCAACCTGGGTTCACCGCAGTGGTTCTGGCAGCTGGAGAAGCTGACGTTGCGGGACGAGGACTGAGGCCGCCGTGTAGCCCGCCGGCCATCAACGCTGGAACAGCTTGATCGTGTCCCACCATGCGTAGAGGTCGGTCCAGTCGTCGGGCGCCGTGCCGGCCCGGACGGCCCGGGCGAGGATGCGGTCGGCGGTGTAGGTCCAGATGATCCAGGTCGAGCCGTCAGCCTGAAAGCACATCAGACTGCCCGCGAGTCGGCTGCCGGTGCCCCAGTTGCCGTGGGCACGCGAAACCGCCGGGCTGCACTCGCCAAACAGCGTCCGTTGCCGGTGGCGGAAGTCGTCAAAGGCGTTGATCAGCTGCTGCTGGGTCTCGAAGCTGTCATACCAGACGGTGTCCGCAGCTTCGGCGATGTCCAGATCGCAGCGTAGCGAGGCTACAGTTCCGAGCGGCCTGTCGGCCTCGCTCGTGCGGCTGCATGACTCACGGATGGGCAGGGGCACCGACTGGATCAAGTCAGCCTCTTCCGCAGTGGGGAAGGTCGCGGTCGGGCCAGCGCCGGGTGACGGCTCGCCGGGCGGCCGCTGCGCCACCAGGAGAAGGTAGCCAGCCGCCGCGCCGCCGATCAGCAGGCCCGTCAACAATACGACGACGCGGACGGTAAGGTCGACTCCGATGGCCGGCCCCCGGCGCGCCGCGCTCGTCGTATCACCCGCGGTCGCCTCGGCCACTACTCGATAGAGCGTCACCGGTTCGCTGATCCCCTTCAATCGTCGGCTGCGCCGGTCGACGAAGCGGACTGGCAGGAAGGTCCGCGTCAACGCGCGGACGGTGTCAGTGACGAGAAGCTCACCCGCCCGCGCCTGGCTGCACACCCGCGCGGCGACGTTGACCGCCGACCCGACGTAGCCCTCGGCCGTCTCGACGGTCTCACCCGCGTGCACGCCGATCCCTACGCGGATCGGCAGCCCGTGAGTCGTCGAGCGCTCGTCGGCTGCGCGCAGGATCGCGAGGCCGCACTGGACGGCGCTACTTGCCGACGGGAAGACGACGTAGAAGCTGTCGCCCTCGGTCTTGATCTCCGCCCCACCGAACTTGCCGACCTCGGCGCGCACGAGCGCCCGGTACCCTTCGAGCAGCGCCGCCGCCGCGGAGTCACCATGCGACTCCACGTAGCGCGTGTAGTCGCGCAGATCAGCGAATAGGAACCCGTTCGTTCGTGAGCTGGCGACGTCCATGGGCTCCCCGGACTGTACGCCTTCGGCCGGCGCGGAGCGGGCGCTGAGGCGGCGTCAGCCTCCGCCTGACTTGCGAGCCCGGATCGCCTCGGTCAGCTTGGGCAGGATCGCGAACAGGTCGCCCACGACCATCAGATCGGCGAACTCGGCGATCGGCGCTTCGGCATCGCGGTTGATGGCCACGATCGTGCCCGCCGTCTGCACGCCGACCTTGTGCTGAATCGCACCACTGATGCCGCACGCGATGTAGAGCGCCGGCTTGACCGTCTTACCCGTCTGTCCAATCTGCTGTCCGTAGCCGATCCAGCCTGCGTCGACCACCGCACGGGTGGCACCGACAGCACCGCCCAGCGCCTGCGCCAGCTCTTCGACGAGGCGGAAGCCGTCAGGGCTGCCCACTCCGCGCCCGCCGCCGACGATGATGCGCGCCTCCTCGATCGGCGCCGCGGCGGCGGCTTCCTCGACGTGATCAGTGATGCGCACAGCCGGCAGCTCGGCCTCGACGTTCAGCTCAGCTCTTTCGACGCTGCCCGCTTCGGCTGCTTCGATCGCACTGACGCTCGCCGGGCGGACGAGGATCATTCCGCGCCGGCCGACAAACGCGCTGTGCGTGACGAGGCGGCCGCCGAACGTGCTCATCTCGACGCGCGGCCCGTCATCGGCCCAGTCGACGCCGGCGCCGTTGACCAGGACCGGCAGGCCGGTCAAGCCGTGCAGCAGGCCGCAGACGTCCTTGCCGTCGTTGGAGGCGCCGATCAGCAGGTAGTCGGGTGAGTGCTGCTCAACGAGCGCGGCCAGTCGTGGCGCGATGACCTGCGGTGCCGACTGCGCCGTACCGCCGGCCGTCTCGACGGCGAGCACGTCAGGACCGTAGCGGCCGACCTCCTCGGCTGCCGCGGCCGCCCCCGGGCCGATCAGCACGCTCCGTGCCGCGGCGCCGGCGGCGTCGGAAAGTTGCCGGGCGAGCGTCGCCAGCTCGAGCGTGAGCCGAGTTGGCGCGCCATCGGCGAGCTCGCCGACCGCCCAGATGCCGGCCATCAGATCAGCCTCCGGCTGGCCAGGAAGTCGACGATCTGAGCAACGGCAGTCTCAGGTGATTCGCGGATGAAGCTTGCGCCCGCGCGCTCGGGTGGCTTGTCGGCGTCGAGCGTGCGCGTCGTCGCGGCGCCGGTGCCGACCGATGCCGGCTCGATGCCGATGTCAGCCAGGCTCCAGCTCTCGATCGGCTTGGAGCGCGCCTGCATGATCCCGCGCAGCGAGGGGTAGCGCGGCTCACCGAGCAGCTGCGTGCCCATTACGAGCGCCGGTGTCGGCGCCTCGAGGACGTCGTAGCCGGTTGGCGTGATGCGATGGATGCGCACGCCCCCGTCGGTTGGCTCGATCTCCGACGCGTACGACAGGTAGGGCAGCCCCAGTCGCACGGCGAGCGCGGCGCCGACGATAGCGCCCTGCCCGTCGGACGTATCGGCGCCGGCAAAGACGAGGTCGTACTCCAGCTTGCCCAGCGCCGCCTCCATGACGTTGACGGTGGCCGGGATGTCCGAACCGCGGAGCGCTTCGTCGACGACGTGAACTGCGCGTGCGGCACCCATCGCCAGCGCCTTGCGCAGCGCATCGGCGGCACTGGCCGGCCCGACCGTGAGCAGCGTCACCTCGCCACCGTGCGCCTCGGTCAGCTTGAGCGCCTTCTCGAGCGTGTACTCGTCGTTGCCGTTGGCCTCGAGCTGCCCTGAGCGGTCGGTCAGCAGGTCGCCGGTGAGGCGCTCGGTGCCCACCACCGGCACGGCCTTGAGCAGGACGACGATGTTCATGCCGGCTCTCGCTGCGCCGGCGCGAGCGCGCTGTACAGCTCGATGAGGTTCCCGTCGGGATCGCGGAAGTGGGCGACGCGGATGCCCCATCCGGGCTGGTCGGTCGGCTGAGTCACGAAGCGCACGCCGCGCTCTTCGAGCCGGCGCGCCGACTCGTCGACGCCGTCGACGCCGAGAACGACGACCACGTCGTCGGCGCCGCGGCCACCACGGGCAGAGTCGATGCCCGTGTCGTTGCTCATCGCCGTCGCAGTGAAGAGCGCCAACGTGGCCGGACCGGTATCGAAGTCGGCATACGGCCCTCTCTCGTCGCCGAAGGTCGGCATCAATCCGACGGTGTCACGCCAGAAGCGGAAGGCGGCCGTGTAGTCGCGCACCAGCAGGCGGACGTGGGTCAGGCGCATGTGGGGCTCCTCGGTCGTCTGGGCAAGTGTGGCCGGGCAGCATTGGCAATGTAGCAGGGGCCGGCCGAGGCAGCAGCATCGGGCGTCGGCTGGGCGCGCCGCGTGGATCAGCGCTGCGCGGCCAGCAGGTCGCGCGCGATGATCAGCCGCTGAATCTGCTGGGTGCCCTCGTACAGCTGGGTGATCTTCGCGTCGCGCATCATCCGCTCGACGGGGTACTCGGTCGTGTAGCCGTAGCCGCCGAAGACCTGCACGGCGTCGGTCGTCACCGCCATCGCCGTATCACCGCCGAACAGCTTGGCCATCGCCGCCCAACGCGCCGCGCCCGGATCGCCGGCCGCGATCCGCTCGGCCGCGGCGTAGAGCAGCTGTCGCGCCGCCTCAGTGCGCGTGGCCATGTCGGCCAGCATGGCGGCGACCATCTGGTGCTCGCCGATGCGCTTACCGAACTGGCGTCGCTCGCCGGCGTAGGCAACAGCGGCGTCGAGCGCGCCCTGGGCGATGCCGACCGCCTGCGCGCCGATGCCCGGTCGGCTGCGCTCGAACGTCTTCATTGCCAGGCGCCAGCCGTCGCCCACCTCGCCGACGCGGTTCGCGTCTGCGACGCGTGCGTTGTCGAAGGCCAGCTCGGCCGTCGTCGAGCCGCGGATGCCCATCTTGTGCTCGAGGCGAGGGACGGAAAACCCGGCAGTCTCCTTCTCGACATAGAAGCAGGTCAGATGGCGCTTGGCCTTGACCGCCGCCGGATCGGGGTCGGTCAGGGCGAAGACGGCAACGATGCCGGCAATGTCGCCCTGGCTGATAAAGCGCTTTTCGCCGCTTATCAGCCAGTCGTCGCCATCGCGGACGGCGCGCGTGCGGAGGTTGGACGCGTCGGAACCGGCGCCCGACTCCGTCAGCGCGAAGGCGGCGAGCATCCTGCCGGCGGCGAGATCGGGTAGCCAGCGTTGCTTCTGCTCATCGCTGCCCGCGTTGAGCAGCGGCAGCGACGACAGCTCTTGGACGGCGAGGATCAGGCCCACGGTCGCTGACACGCGGCTCAGCTCCTCGATGGCAACGAGCACGGTCAGCAGGTCGCCGCCCAGCCCACCGTGCTCGGGCGGGTAGGGCAGGGCCAGGATGTCGTGCTTGCCGAGCAGCTCGACGACGTCCCACGGGAACTCGGCGCTGGCGTCGATCTGTGCCGCGCGCGGTGCGATCTGCTCCTGGGCCAGCTCGCGCACGGCGTCGCGCAGCGCGGCAACTTCGTCCGACAGGATGGTCATTGGCCGCGATCGTAACGCAGGCGACCGCAGCCGATGCCCGCGCCTACTGCACGACCGGCAGGTCGCGCCCGTCGCCCGGC
>JALYGJ010000120.1 GCA_030777155.1 Chloroflexota bacterium
GCGCGAGGTCGGTCGCCGGCAGCGCGTCGCCGACACGCGCGAGCTCGGCCAGCAGTGCCTGCTGGCGCGGCCCGAGACGAGCGTACGCCCCAGCGGGCACGCTATCCGCCAACCGGACGAAGCGCGCCTGCCGCTCGCGTGCCGGCGGCTGTCGAATCCGCCACTCGCTGACCGGGCCGTCCGGCCCGGCCGAAGTCACGCGCTCGATCCGCTCCAGCGCTCCCGGCCCGAGCATCGCGCGCATGACCAGCGCCGGCGGGGCCAGGTAATGCCGGCTGATGAAGCGCGCGAGCTCAATCTGCAGCGGCGGCAACAGCGGGCCCTCGCTGCGCACGCGCGCCAGCACCGGCTTCGTTTCGCGCTCCGGCGGCGTGCTGCTGTCGCCGAGCACGATGCCGAGCGCCTGCCGTCGCCCGTATTCGACCAGCACCGCCTCACCGGCGACGAGATCAGGCAGCGACGGCGGGACATGGTAAGTCCACGTCTGCGCACCGGCCGGGCCGGCCGCGTCGATCGCCACCTCGACCCAGCGCCGAGTCGCCAGCGCGACCTCCGTGCCTGCCTCAGCCGCCACGCCGCCGGGAGTGGCCACGCTGCCGCCTAGAGCCGGATCTGCCGGTCAGGATGCCGGTCGTGCTCGTCGCGGATGATCCGGTCGATCTCGTCGGCGGTCACCTCCGCCTGGCCGGTCTCGTTGACCACGACGTAGTCGAAGTCGTGCTGACGGCCCATCTCGATCTCGGCGTCGAGGTTGCGGATCTCCTGCTCCTCCGGTGACTCGGTGCCGCGATCGGCCAGTCGGCGCTGGCGGACGTCGGACGAGGGCGGCGCAACGAAGATGCGCACCGCTTCTGGGATCAGCGCCTTGATCTTGTCGGCGCCCTGCACGTCGATCTTGAGGATCGCGTCATGGCCCTCGGTCAGCGCCGCGGCGACCTGGTCGCGGGGTGTGCCCGACCAGTGTCCGTGGACCTCGCTTGCCTCGAGCAGCGCACCGCGCCGGTGCAGCTGGGCGAACTCGTCGAGGCTGACGAACTGGTAGTCGGCGCCGTCGACCTCGCTGGCCCGCGGCACGCGCGTCTTGTAGGTGATCACGAAGTGGCGCTGCGGGTTGGCCTCGCGTTCACGAAGGATTCGAATGATGGTGTCCTTGCCCACACCCGATGGGCCGGAGATGATCACGACCATTGCGCCGCGGCTGCCGACGACACGCTTCCTCACCTGCCGTTCACTCCCGCTGCCGGCCGCGCAGCTGTGACAGCACCGACTCGAGCTCGGCGGGCAACGGCGCCTCGGCGCGCACCAGCCGATCGGCGCCCGCTGCCGGAAACTCGACCCGCCACGAGTGCAGGAACAGCCGGCTGAGACCCGCCGGCCCGCGGCGCGCTGCGCCGCTGGCATAGATCGCGTCGCCGGCGATGGGGTGGCCGATCGACGAGAGGTGGACGCGCAGCTGGTGCGTACGGCCGGTTATCAGGTCGAGCTCGAGCAGAGTCCACTCGCCGAGTCGTTCACGCACCCGGTAGACGGTCGTTGCCGGCCGGCCGTCGGCCACGACTGCCATCCGCGTCCGATGGCGCGCGTCGCGCCCTATCGGCGCCTCGATGCGCCCGATCTCGGCGACCGGCGCGCCGGCGACCAGGGCCACGTACGTCTTCTTGATCCGGCGCAGCTTGAGCTGCGCCATCAGCCAACGTTGGGCACGGTCGTTGCGGGCAACCAGGATCAGCCCGCTCGTGTCACGGTCGAGCCGGTGGACGATGCCCGGGCGGTTGATGCCGGCAATGGCGCCGTATGCGGCCGCGCCGCCGCGCGCGACGAGCGCGTTGACGAGCGTGCGACGCGAGTGGCCGGGAGCCGGGTGGGTGACCATGCCGGCCGGCTTGTTGACGACCAGCACGTCGTCGTCTTCGTGGGCGACGTCGAGCGGGATGTCGTCCGGCTCAACGTCCAGCGGTCGGGGCGGAGGCACCTCGAGCTCGAGGCGCGTGCCGGGCTCGACCGGCGTGTTGCTCTTGATGACGGCGCCGTCACGCGTCAGCCGGCCCTCCTCGATCAGCCGCTGAACGAACGAGCGCGAGAGGCCGGACGCGTCGGCGACGACACGATCGGCGCGTCGCCCGGCGGCACCGGCCGGCACGGTGACCGTCAACCGACCGCTCACCCGCGCTGTCCCTCGCCGACCGTGTCCGCCACCGTCCGTGGCGAGCGGTGCGGGGAAGAACCGGGCAGGCGATCGCCAAGCACCGTGATCAGCACCAGCAGCACCAGCGCGGAGCTGATCGCGGCATCGGCGACGTTGAAGGTGTACCAGCGCACGTCGCCGATGCCGACGTCGACGAAGTCGAGCACGTAACCGAAGCGCAGCCGGTCGGTCAGGTTGCCCAGCGCACCGCCGAGCAGCAGGGCCAGCGCGACGGTCAGCAGCCAGTGGCTGCGCACTCCCTGGCGCGCCTGGTACACGATGATCAGGCCGACGACAAAGATGCTGGCCAGTGCGAGCACGGCCGCTGAACCGCCGAAGAGCCCGAAGATGCCGCCGGTGTTGTGGGTGACCGAGATGCGGACGAAGTCACCGACGACGGGCGTTGGCGCGCCGGCGCCGGGCGCGCCGGGTGCCGACGGGCCGAAGTTGGCGGCGATCCACGCCTTCGACACTTGATCGGCCAGCCAGACGGTGGCGGCGATGACGCCGAAGGCCAGCCAGCGCCGATGGCCGGCCGCCTGGCTCATCGCGCTGCGGATCCTCGGCCGCGTAACCCTATGACGACGTCGCCCGCGCTGACCGGCTGTCGACCGACCGTCGCGTCCGCCGGCGGCGCCGCGCGGTACACGGCCGCGGCAAGCGTGTCCTCCTGCAGCGCGGCCAGGAACGGCACCAGCGGCGAGAGCGCGTCAGCCGGTCCGTCGAGCCACAGGTCGATCAGCTCGTCGAGCTCGAGCCCCGCCTGCTTGCGCAGGTCCTGCACCGCCCGCGTGAGCTCGCGCGCGTCGCCCTCGGCGCGCAGCGCGTCGGTCAGGGTCGTGTCGATTACCACCACCACCCCTGCGTCGTGGGCCACCGCCGTGCCGGCGCGCGGCGTGGCCAGGATCTCCACCTCGTCGGCGGCCAGCTCGACGCCGGCCAGGCGCACTCCGCCGCCGGGCAGGTACTCGACGTCGTTGGCGCGCGCAGCGGCCATCACGCTCGGGATGGCCGGACCGAGGCGTGGGCCGATGCGCGGCAGCAGCGGCCTCACGCGCCGCTCGATCAGTTCCGACTCATCGCCGATCAGCTCGATCTGCTTGACGTTGACCTCCTCGCGCAGGAGCTCGAGCAGCGCCGCCTCGGCCGCCTCAGCCGCGCCGCCGAGGCGGCCGCCAGGCAGTGCCAGCCACATGCGCGGAAGCGGCTGGCGCAGTCGGATACCGGCCTGGCCGCGCAGCGCCCGGGTCAGCTCGACCGCCCGCCGGACGGTCGCCATCGCCGTCTCGAGACGCTCGTCGCGATGGCCGCTCAGCTCGGCGTCCGGCCAGCCGGTGAGGTGGACGGACTCGGGCGCGTGCTCGGCGGCGGCCACGACAAGCCGCTGGTAGATGCCCTCTGAGAGGAAGGGCAGGATCGGGGCCAGCAGGCGGCTGACGGCGACCAGCGCCAGGTGGAGCACGGCCAGGCCGCGCTCGCGCTCGGCCGGATCGTCGGGACGTGACAGCCGCCGCCGGCTGCGCCGCAGGTACCACGTCGACAGCTCGTCGACGTGCTCGCCCAGTCGCAGTGCGGCCGTCCGCGAGTCGTACTCCTCCAGCGCACCGCGCACGTCGGCCGCCGTGCCGGCCGTCCGTGACAGGATCCAGCGGTCGAGGACGTCGGTTTCGGCCGGCATCACCGGCCGACCGTCGATCGGTCGCCAGTCGGCCAGCGCGGCGTAGGTCGAGAAGAAGACCACGACGTTCCACAGCACCAGCAGTTCGCGCCGCGCCTCGTCGGCGGTGTGGTAGCCGAACAGGATGTTGTCCTCGGGGCGGGCCCGGGCGAACATCCAGCGCATCACGTCGACGCCGATGCGCTCGGCGCCCTCGGTGAACTCGATCGAATTGCCCCACGACTTGTGCATCTGGCGGCCGTCCTCGCCGAACACGAGCGCGTGCCCGAGGATGTTGCGGAACGGCGGCTCGCGGCGCAGGACCGTGCTCATCGCCAGCAGCGAGTAGAACCAGTTGCGGAACTGGCCGGGGAATGACTCGGTGATGAAGTCGGCCGGGAACCAGTGCCGCCAATACTCGGGATCGGTGCGGTAGTGCAGTGTCGAGAAGGGGACGATGCCCGCGTCGAGCCAGGGATTGCCCACGTCGGGGATGCGTGATGTGACGGCGCCGCAGCTCGAGCAGGCAATCGTGACAGCGTCGACGTACGGCCGATGCGGAGTGTGGCCCTCGAACTCCGACCAGCCGTCGACCGCCCGCTGGCGCAGCTCCTCGCGTCCGCCGACGACCTCGAAGCTGCCGCACGAGGCGCATTCCCAGATCGGCAGCGCCAGCCCCCAGTAGCGCTTCTTGCTGATCATCCAGTCGGACATCGTGCGCAGCCAGTCCAGCTCACGCTCGTACCCGAAGCCCGGGATCCAGCGGATCTGGTCGACGACTTCCATGATCTGGTAGCGGAGGCTGGCGTCGACCTGCTCGCGTGTCAGGGTTTCCCGCGGTTGGTCGTAGACGGGTCCCATGTTGATGTACCACTCGTCGACGACGCGGAACAGCAGCGGCGTGTCGCAGCGCCAGCAGTGCGGGTAGCGGTGGGTGTACGGCTCGAGGTGGTAGAAGTGCCCGCGCTGTTCGAGGTCCTCCACGATGCGCGCCGTGATCCCGTGCGCGTCAAGCCCGCTCAGCCATGCGAAGCCGTCGAGGTAGTGGCCATCCTCGGTCAGCGGCGCGATGACCGGCAGGCCGAGCGACTTGCCCAGCTGGTAGTCCTCGGCGCCTGCGCCGGGCGCGATGTGGACGATGCCCGTGCCCTCGTCCTCACCCACCTGGTCCCAAGCGACGACGCGGTGCTCGTAGGGCTCGCCGCGGCCACCGCGCGCGGCGAAGGCCGAGCGGACGGCCGGAAGGTGGTCGTACGGGCCGGCGTAGCGCCAGCCGACGAGGTCGGCGCCGCGGCGTTCCTCGAGTACCTCGAACGGGCCGCGCAGAGCGGTCTTGATCGTCCCCTTGCCCAACCAGTAGAAGTCAGAGCCCTGGCGGACCTTGACGTAGGTGAGGTCCTCGCCGACGGCGGCGGCGACGTTGGCGGTCAGCGTCCACGGGGTCGTCGTCCAGACGAGCAGCCACTCGCCCGGCCGGTCGAGGAGCGGGAGGCGGACCGTCAGGCCCGGGTCCTCGCGCTCCCTGTAGCCCTCGTTCATCTCCATCTGGCTGATGCCCGTGCCGCAGCGCGTGCACCACGGCATCGAGTCGAAGCCCTTGTACAGCCAGCCGCGCCGGTGGCACTCGGCGAGGAAGCCCCAGATCAGGTCGTTGTTCTCGTTGGAGAAGGTGAAGTACGAGCCGCCGATCTCAGGCATGCCCAGCCGGCCGACGATCATCTCGACCGAATCGGTGACCGGGCCGTGGGGACCGCCGACGGTCACCTGCTGCGCAGGATCCTCGGCCAGGAGGTCGCGCAGCCGGCGCAGCTCGTCCGGATCGTTCCAGTCCATCCACATGCCGAGGCGAATCGACTGCTCGGTCATCATCGCCGCATAGGTCAGCACGCGCTGCTTGCACAGGCTGACGAACTCGGCGATCCCGAACTGCTCGATGTCGCGCTTGCTGGTGAAGCCGAGCTCGCGTTCGACGTTGACCTCGACCCACAGCCCCTGGCAGTCGAAGCCGTTCTGCCAGCGCTGGTCGTGGCCGAGCATGGCGTGGAATCGCTGGAAGAGGTCCTTGTACGTGCGGCCCCAGGCGTGGTGGACGCCCATCGGGTTGTTGGCCGTGATCGGACCGTCGAGGAACGACCAGCGCTCGTTGCCGGCATTCTGCGCGCGCAGCTTGGCGAACGTCTGTCGCTCGCGCCACAGCTCCAGGATCTCGTGCTCGAGGGCGGGCAGGTCCAGTCGGGAGGCAACCGGACGGAAGGGACTCTCGACTCGCTGATCAAGGGACATGGGCCGCCAATCTTAGCCGAGCGCCACCGGCGGCCGGAGCCGACTCCTTTGCTGCCGGCGGGGGCGCGCGCTTCGCTGGCCGGCGCTCGCCCGCTGGCTCGCGGAATCGCGCGTCAAGTAAACACCTGAGTGTCGGACTACGTCGCTTGCGCCACTGTCTCGGGCCTCGCCGGCCCGGCCGGCGACAGAATCAGCGGATCGCGCGCGATTGTGTTGTCTGGCGTCCGGTCGCCGCTAGTAGACGGGCGTCAACCAGTCGTGATATGCCGGCACGCGGCCGCGCACGACGTCGAAATAGAGCGCGGCAAGCCGGCTTGTGATCGGCCCGACCTCACCGTTGCCCACGGGCCGGTGATCGATCTCCACCACCGGTGATATCTGCGCGCCGGTGCCGCACAGGAAGACCTCTTCGGCCGAGTAGAGCTCGCTGCGATCGACGCTGCGCACGACCGTGTCGATGCCGAGCTCCTGCCGCGCCAGCTCCATCAGGCCGGTCCGCGTGATGCCTTCCAGAATGTCATCGGTGACCGCGGGCGTGACGAGCGCGCCGTCGCGGACCAGGAAGAGATTCTCCGCGCTGCCCTCCGAGACGTGCCCGTCGATCGTCAACACGATCGCCTCGTCGTACCCGTTGAGCACGGCCTCTGACTTCGAGAAGGCGCTGTTGACGTACGCGCCGACGATCTTCGCCCGCGCCGGCAGCGCCTGGTCGGTGTTGCGCCGCCACGACACCACCTGCGCCGTTATGCCGCGATCGGTGGCGATGTATTCACCGAACGGCACGGCAAAGATGACGATCTTCTCCTCGAGATTGTGCAGGCGTACGCCGATCGCCTCGGTCGACTTGTAGAGCGTCGGCCGGATGTACGTGTCCTGGCGGAAGCGGTTGCGGCGCAGCATGTCGACCGTGATCTCGACGAGCTCGTCGGGCGAATGGGGCATCCTCATCAGCAGCACCTTCGCCGAGCGCGCCATCCGCCGGTAGTGCTCGCGCAGCTTCAGCCCCCAGAGCTGCTCCTGCTCCTCGTTCCAGTACGCGCGGATCCCCTCGAAGGTCGCCGTTCCATACAGGAAGCCATGAGCCATCACCGGGATGCGCGCCTCAGACAGCGGCACGAACTCGCCGCCGAAGTAGCAGACGATCGATGGATCGTCGGGGCGCACGCCGGTCGCAGGAAGCCGGGATCGCGCCTCCTTCTCGGTCACCATCGCGCCGGAGTATAGCGTCGGGTCCCAGCGGCGACCGCTCCTCTCACGAGCGGAAACGGCGGCACGGGCCGCCGTCAGGTACGCAGGTGTTCGGGCGAATAGGGCAGCAGGGCGACGTGGCGTGCCCGCTTGAGCGCGACGGACAGTGCGCGCTGGTGCTCGGCGCACGTCCCCGTCTTGCGCCGCGGCTCGATCTTCGCGCGCTCGGACAGGTAGCGGCGGAGGCGGTTTACCTCCTTGTAGTCGATGCGCGGGCTCTTGTCGGCGCAGAACGCGCACACCTTGCGTCGACGCCGGTCGCGGTAGTAGTCGTCGCGCTTGCTGCGGCTTCTGCTGGCGGGCGGCATTGGCTATCGGTTCCTTTCTTCAGAACGGGAGGTCGTCGTAGTCGTCGTTGGTCGCCGACGCGGCCGGACGGCCGCTCGTCGCGGGTGCGGGGCGCGCTCGCTGGAACTGCTCGCCACCGGCGTCGGCCGAGTCGTCGCGCGGCCGCCGCTCGAGGTTCTGGATGGTGTTGGCGACCAGCTCCGTGGTGTAGCGCTTCTGCCCGTCCTGGCCTTCCCACTGTCGCGTCTGGAGCCGGCCCTCGACGTAGACCTTATTGCCCTTGCGCAGGTACTCGGCGGCAAACTCGGCCTGCTGGCCCCAGGTCACGACACGGAACCACTCGGTCTCCTCAACGCGTTCGCCCTGCGCGTCCTTGTAGTTGCGGTTGACGGCGACGGTGAACTGCGTGACCGCCTGGCCGCTGGGGGTGTAGCGCATCTCGGGATCTCGACCGAGGTTGCCGATGATCATGCACTTGTTGAGCGACATCGTTCGAATTCCCTCTCCGCCGGCTAGCGATCGGTGGCGGCCGGCGCGGCTTCGCTCTCCGACTCGTCGATGAACTCGGTCTCGATCTCCTCTTCCTCTTCCGGCGGCGGCCCGGTGTCGAGCTCTTCCTCGGCCACCGCTTCCTCGCCCGTTGCCGCCGGCCGGCGCGCAGTGGCAGGACGTTCGACGCGCGTCACCAGGTGGCGCAGCACCTCTTCGGTGATGTGCAGTCCACGCTCGAGCTCGCCGACGGCCGGCGCAGGCGCGTCGAAGACGATGATGAAGTAGGAGGCCTCGTTGAATTGGCCGATCCGGTAGGCCAACCGCCGTCGCCCCCACGGACTGACCTTGATGATCTGGCCACCGGCATTGATCACCGTCCGTGTCTGGCGGTCGATCAGTGCCTGCACGGCGTCATCCGGCGTGTCGGGCCGGATGACGAGCATCAACTCATAGCGTCGCATTGGTCGGTCAAGGACTCCTTCCCACGGGATGTGCCCCGCTTGGCGGCCCCCTGTTCGGGCGGCGGCGGAACTGAAAGGGCCGCGCAAGCATAACAAACGTTTTCTGTCCTGCGGCTGCCCGGCCGCTGAACCACGCTCCCCGAGGGAGACTTCGTGCAGGCGAAGCCTTACATTGAGTGCGATCCGCGGCGACCGCACGTGCGTCGGCCCAATCGTCGCTCTACCGGCGGCCGCCAGAACGGTGCTCGACTTCATCTGCCAGATGCCCGGCCTCGCGCCGCCACGGCGACGTGGCACGGCGCGCTCCACGTCGCACTCAGCGCGGTGGATCAGCGTCGGCGGGGCGGTCTTCCTCGCGCTCGGCGTGACGGCCTACCGGCGCTCGGGAGAGGCCCGCCGCAGCACGCCCGCTTCGACGGCGTCAGGCAGGGCAAGCGTGCGGTAGCCCGTCTTCTCGAAGCGGACGCTGACCCGGTCGCTCTCCACGCGCGACACCTGGCCGGGCCCGAACACGGCGTGGTTGACGAGCTCGTTCAGCTCGAACATGCGCTGTCCGCCATCGACCTCGGCGTCCGCGGCGCCGGCCTCGCAGTTGTCGCAGCGGTGGCACGGCGCCTCGAACTCCTCGCCCAGGGAGTTGAGCAGGTAGCGCCGCCGGCAGCCACGCGTTTCTGCATAACCACGCACCAGCTCGACACGCGACCGTGCCTGCTGCCGGCGCCGCTCCTGCGCCTCGACCACGCTCGCCGCCACCTCCCCCGCCCGCGCGCGCACCGGCTTCCCGTTCGGCTTACCGTTCGCGTCGGCCGCTCGCTCCGACTCGGTGAGCTCGGCCACCCCGTCCGTCGTCATCCTGATCTCGTCGACCTCCTCGAGCCGCCCGAGCAACTGCTCGACGCGCCGCCCGCTGAACCCCGTCCGCCGGGCGAGCCGGTCGACGGTCATCCCTCCCGCAGACAGCGCTTCGATGACCGCCGCGACGTGCTCGCTGGCCAGCGCCGGAGGTATCGACTGGAAGCGGCGCAGCCCGAGGTCGGCCGGGTCGAAGAAGAGATGCGCCCTCGCCGCTTCTCCATCCCGACCTGCCCGCCCAATCTCCTGGTGATAGGCGTCGAGCGACTCGCTTGCGTCGTGGTGGGCGACGAAGCGGACGTTCGGCTTGTCGACGCCCATGCCGAAGGCGATGGTGGCCACGACGACCTCGATCCGGTCGCCGATGAAGTCGCCGAGCACGCGCTCGCGTCGCGCCGCCCCGAGCCCGGCGTGATACGCCTCGGTACTCACGCCTCGGTCGACGAGGGCGCGCGCGATGTCGCTTGCTGCCCTGCGCGTGGCGACGTAGACGATGCCCGGCCGCTCTGCTTCATCGAGCCACTCGAGCAGCGCCTGGCGTTTCGAGGCGGCGTCCGAATGGTGGCTCACCGACAGGAACAGTTCGGGCCGGTCGAAGCCGCGCGCGACTACAACCGGGTCGTCGAGTCGCAGCCAGCGGATGACGTCCTCGCGTACGGGCGGCGAAGCGGTGCCGGTGAGGGCGAGCACGGGCGGACGGCCGAGCACTTCGCGTACCTGCCCCAGGCGGCGGTACTCGGGCCGGAAGTCATGTCCCCATTCGCTGACGCAGTGGGCCTCGTCGACGACCAGCAGCGATGGTTTGGCGGCGGCGAGCGCATCGAGCACGTCGGGGTTGGCCAGCTGCTCGGGCGCCAGTAGCAGGAACTCGATCTCGCCGTTGCCGAAACGGCGCAGCGTCTGGGCGTGCTCGGCCTCGCTGAGCGTCGAATTGAGGGCGGCCGCCGGCAGCCGGAGCTCTTCGAGGCCGTCGAGCTGATCCTGCTGCAGGGCGACGAGCGGGCAGACGACGACGCTCGGGCCCGGCCGTTCCAACCCGACGAGCTGGTACACGGCCGACTTCCCGCCGCCGGTGGGCAGCAGCACGAGCGTGTCGCGTCCGCTGACGGCGGCGCGCACGGCTTCGAGCTGGCCGGGGAGCAGGGCGCGGTGGCCCAGCACCTCGCGCGCGCTCGCACGCACCTCGGCCGGCGTGATCGTCTGGATCGTCGATGGTTGCCCGTGAGCGGGCGAAGTTGGCACGGCGCGACGCTACACGCGACAGCAGGGCCGTCGATGAACGGTAGCCGCAGCCGATGCGCGACAAGCTGCTTGCAAGTCGGCCTCCGCTTGCACGTCGGCCTCGCTTCCACGTCGATGCAAGGGCGCGCGCTGCCGGTCGGCGCCGATCGCCAGCCGTACGCCATTAGCGTGGGTGCTGGAGGTGCCGTGAACGACCAACGACGTGGTTCGGTGGAGCCCGATGACTGGCCCGACGAGGAAGGACGCGGTGCCGCGCAGGACGGGCTGCGCGACGACACCGGCGTGAGCATGCAGCGTCCGAAAACCGAGGACGTGCCCGACGACGAAGCGGCAGGAGCCGGCCTCGAGCCGGGCCGCGGCGAGCTGGGCAGCACGACGTCGGGCGAGAAGGGAGCCGAGCAGGGGCCACGCTAGCCGCTGGGCCCGCGTCCGGCGCTATGCCGACGCCCAGGCTTCTGCCCCGACTCCATACACTGCCCGCATACGCCCGGCGTTCATCCTCACGCGCTCTTGCTCTCGGCATGCGATACATCGATCGCCGTTCCGACCCGCGCCCCGCCCGTGCCCGGCGTCGGAGAGTTGTGCCTCGGAAGCCCTCCTGCACGGGACGCTCGTGGCCGATCCGCGCTGGGGGATCGCGCTAAACAGGTCCGACGGTCGAGTGATGAAGGTCGTCTGGCCTCATGGCTGGTCGGCGCGGCACAACGGCGCCCGGCTCGCCCTCGTAGACGATCGACTTCGGGTCGTTGCGCACGCCGGCGATCGTGTCGAGGTCGGCGGTGGCGCGACGCCCGACGGATGGATCACCTGCGGCGACGTTACGGTCGTCGGCCGCGGTTGACGCCAGCGCTGTCGGCTGTCGCTGCGGCGTGTGCGGGCGTCGCCTGGCGGACTGGTGCCGAAGGTGAGATTCGAACTCACACGCCCTTGCGGGCAGCGGATTTTAAGTCCGCCGCGTCTGCCATTCCGCCACTTCGGCGGCACCCTCCGCCAGCGAGTCTAGCGCGGCTCACGGTTCACCTGCCTGGGCGCACCCTCCCGCATCGCCGACGTCGTCGCCCCGGCCGATCGTACGTAGGCAGGTGCCGTCCACGCGGCTACCGCAGGGCTTGGTCGAGAGCGACCGAGAGCAGGAAGAACATCGCCATCTGGAGGAGGAAGGCGACGGCGATCCCGACGGCAAGGAGCAGCCTCTTGCGCCGGCTCGGCGGCTCGTACCCGGGCGGCGGTATCCAGCGACGTTCGGGCGGGAAGGCGGGCGGCCTGGTGGGTGGTGGCCAGCTACTCATCGACGGCTCGGGTGGCGGGCAAAGGAGTGGAGGCGACGACCGGATTCGAACCGGTGAATAGAGGTTTTGCAGTGCGAGCCGTAGCGTCCGTGGGCGTCCGCGGGCGCCATTCCTGAGCGTGAAATGGCCACACGCTCGAGCGACGCAACCGCGGCCGTGCGCCCCTATTGCTGCCAGAAATGCTGCCAGCCCTACTTCGGCACCTTCCCTTCCTTGATGAGCGCGAGGCAGCGCGCCATCTCGCGGATCACGCCTTCCTCGGTCGGCGCGGCGTCGTCCACACGCGGTCGCCGGCCGTTGACAGCCCGCTGGCCAATGCCCGCCTCGTCCACGCGTTCGGCCATCAGACTGGCCGCTCGTCGAACAACGGCAGGCGACGCCCGAACCAGAGCCTTACGGCCATCCACAGACGCCAAAGCGGAAACAGGCCCACGGTCCCGAGGAGGGCGAAGTCCAGCGGCGTCTCGAGCGCGAAGGGAGTTTGCCCGGTGAGGCCGCAGCGCGCGGCATAGCCAAGCGCGCCAAGCGCCGCTACCGCACCGATCCAAGCGAAGGCGCGATCCTCCGTGCGGACGTACCACGTTGCGCCAGCGATCCAGATTGCCAACAGGAAGAGCTCAAGCGTGCCCCAGAGCCCGACGACGACGATGTTCTCGAGCGCGCCAAAGGCCACACGGGCTGCCGCTTGCGCCTCCGGCGCTCCAGCTGACGCCTCGAGCAGCCATGGCCCCGCCGACGCCATCAGCGATGCTCCAATCGCACCGATCGTCGCTGCGGCAAGACCGCAGAAGGTAACGAGCGCGTTGCCTACGCGGCCGTGAAGGTAGAGCACGACCGGTGCGAGCGCCAGGTAGCCGAGCATGTCGACGAGCGCAGCGAACCGCAGCAGGTCGGGTGATGCTCCGCCATGGTCGACGAGCGCCCCGGGATTGCGGACGAGCTCAAGATCGAAGCCGTAGACGACGAAGAACAGCGCGCCGCCCAAGAGATTGTTCAGAATGAGCACGGCGGCTGCCGCCAGCGCGACTCCTGGCTGCCGCTCGGCGAAGACGCTCAGGTGCAAAAGTAGCCTCGTCAGGGTAGCTCGGTCGACCGACGTACCAGCCAGCCGACGACGAGCACAACGAGTGGCTGATGTACGCGCCGCTTCGGCGATCCTTGATCCTGCTCCGCCCACGCCTCGTCGACGTTCACAGGCTAATTCTGCGGGCAAAGAGAAAGGGCGGGTCCCCTCGACCCGCCCTTCTCGATGGCCCTCTGGTGCAGCCAGAGGCGATTGGTTACTTGGTCTTGAAGAATGCGCTTCGAGTTGTCCCGTCCTGAAGAACGAGCGTAGCCGTGTAGCACTTGCCAGTAGTCTTCGGCGTCTGCCAGTTCTGAATGAACTGACCACTGGTCGAGTCGTAGCGAAGCGACGTACTGCCCGTCGAGGTGATCTCGATGGCGTCCGTAGACAGGTCGGCGAAGTCGCCGCAGCTCGTCTCACGAGCCGCGAAGCCCTTCACCACTGAGGTGCTCGTCAGCTCGGTCAGTCCGGCGAAGACCTCGAACTTCAGCGGAACGGTGCTTCCGCCCTTGACGGTGTTGACGATGTTGTTCATGTCGACGGGCGAGTAGAAGCCGAGCGCCGTCCACGGGAGAACTGTGTACGTCGCGCTGGCCGAGTTGCTGTTGCCAGCGAGGTCGGTTGCGCTGCAGCTGACCGTGTGCGTGCCGACAGCGTTCGAGTAGCCACTCGGGCTGATCGTTCCACTCGGAAGGCCTGAGAGCAAGTCGCTCGCGTTGCACGTCGGTGCAGCCGGGACCGAACCGAAGTAGTAGCTGTCGCCGTGTGCTGGGCCACCAGCAAGCGACACGCTGGGTGCCGTCTTGTCGATGTTGATGTTCGAGGCTGTCGCCTGCGAGCTGACATTGCCGGCGTTGTCGGTGCAGGTGCCCGAAGCGGACTGACCAGCACCCTCGGTGCTAAGCGTCGCGGCCGTTGTGCACGACGCGATGCCTGACAGGCTGTCCGTGCCGGTGAATGTCACGGTCACGGTCGTGTTGTTCCAGCCGTTGGCGTTTGGCGCCGGGGAAGCAGATGCGCTGGCTGATGGGGCCGTTGCATCGCGCTTGATCGTGACCGATTTCGAATTCGTGCCGCCGGCGCTCGTCGCGGTGCAGGTCAGGGTCGTGCCCGCCGTGTCGGCGCTGATGGTGGTGGAACCACAGCCCGAACTGGACGAGATGGCCGACTCGTTGTCCACGACGGTCCAACTGACGTCGACGTTGCTGGTGTACCAGCCGTTGTCGCCAAGCGTGCCCGTGATGGTCGGCGTGATGCTCGGCGCCGTCGTGTCTGACGGTGGCGGAGGCGGCGGCGGCGGCGCCGGCGCCGTCACGCTCAGGGTGAAGTTGGCGTTGTTGTTGAAGCTTCCCGAAGCGGCCGAGAGAGTATGCGTGATCGAGTAGTCGTCGGCTGTGTTCGATGAGAAGTTAGCCGTCTTTGCTCCGGCATTCCCGCACGCCGTGAACTGGAGCGAGCTGACGCTGACCGAGACGCCGCTCGGCGCGTTGATCGTTACGTTGAGCGGGTTCGCTGAGCTGATGTCGCAGCTACCGCCGGTGGCAACGACCTTGTAGGTGATCGTGGTCGATTGCCCGGTCTCGATGCTGTTGTTCCCGTCTGTCGTCGCGTCGTTGTTGAAGTTGTCGGCAAAGACGACACCCGCCGACACGAGCAGCAGCGACAGGCTGACCGCCGTCGCCTTTCCTAGTCTCTTGATGATCATCCTGTTCCTCCCAACCCCCTCGGTGACGGGGCGCTACACGAGTGGCGCGGCCAATGCTGGGTGCCGCGACGTGAGAGCAACGCTACGGGCTGGCGAGAGCCGCGTCGTGCGCAGTCCTACTCACGGATTTACCCATCGTGGGATGGGTATACGCACTTTGGCGGAGTGACTTATGAGGCGACTTCCGGTTCAGCGGCTGCGCGGTAAGCCTCGGCCGCCTCACGGCGGCTCTTGACGCGCAGCTTGCGGTAGATGCTCTGCGCGTGGCGGCTGACGGTCTTCACGCTGATCCCGAGCTCTGCCGCGATCTGCGGATCGGTCATGCGCAGGCTCATCAGCCGAAGCACCTGCTCCTCTCGCGGCGACAGGTCCGGCAGCAGCTCGGACGCGCTCATGATCTCTGGCGCGTCGAGCGCCGTCGCCGCTTCGCGCAGGGCTTCGATGGCGCGCAAGATCGCGGTTTGCGCTTGGAGCAGCCGGGCGGTGCGGATTGGCTCGGTGGCGGGTCGCTTTCGGCCTGGCGCGCTCACGAGCTTCCCTCCCTCTGGTTTAGCCGGGAAGGGTAAACGTTGGCCGCGAGCGATTGGGAGGACACCCGCGGTGGGGCAGCGAGCGGAACCCGGAAAGAGTCAGACCCGACACATCGCGAGAGAGGTGCTGATCGGTCATGCGGCTGGCCCGTAGACGCCCAGGAAGAACAGCGCGAGTCCAAGGGCGACGAGGCCGGCCACCCACCAGAGCACCCACGCGGCAACGACGAGTAGGCCGAGCCCGATAAGTGCCATGAGGCTGTAGATCGCCCCGGACGCGGTGAGCCGGAACCAAGCGCGGCTGACGACGCCGCCTTGCGCCTTAACATCGTCCATCAGCGCTTCCGCCGCTCAATGAACGGGACGTGCCACTCGGCCTTCGCCAGGCGGCGAGCCTGCCGGGCCTTGTCGACCGCCTGATAGACACGGTTGCGCTCCATGAGCGTCTGGTGGAGTTCGTGCTCGGCGCGCTCCTTGGCCCTTGTCGCTTCCTCGAGGGCCGCCTCGGTCGCGACCGGCTGGACGATGCGCCGGGCGACGTCGATCGCACTCGTCGCCGTGGCCGCACGCCAGCGCTTGAGCCTTACTTCGTTCGAGCGGGCGACGGCCGCGTCATGGTCGGCCTGCGCCTTCGCCAGTCGCGCCTCCGCCGCGTCGAGAGCGGCACGCTCGGCGGCAGTCAGGGCGCCAGGATCGTTCTTCTTCGCCTCGGCCCGTTGCTTGTCCAACTCGGCCTCGATGAGCGCGTTCTGCTTGCGCCCGCGAAGATCGACGAAGGGCACGCCATCGACGACGACGTTGCCCATGTAAGGGATGCGCGGCATGGTCAGTCTCTCCTTGTGGCTTCGTTGATGATCTGGGCGACGAGTGCCGTCCTGACGGACGGTGCGAGGTACGTCCCGGCTTCCTCGAAGTGACGGGCCACGTCGACCGCGCTGACGGCGTAGGAGATGCCGGCCTCGCGGAGTGGCACTAGATCCCAGCCGACGAGCGGCTGTTCGATGAGGCCATAGGTCTTGGTGCTGAGCCGCGGCATGGTCAGCGACCTCAGCGACAGGTGGCCGTTTTTGACGAGCTGCTCGACGAACTCGCGGTAGCGGCTGGCCTTGTCGAGCTGGGCGGCAACCCATAGCCCGTCACCGGCGGCGTCGACCTCGACCTCGGCGCCGACACGCTTGCCCGCCTGGTCGAGGATCGCGGGCCTGATGCCCGGTGGCAGCCAGTCGATCGCCGTCTCGGGCGATAGATGGCGGTCGAAGGGCACGAAGCCCTCAACGTAGCCGCCGCGGGTCAGATTGGCGGGATATCTCATCTTTCTCTCCTGTAGCGGAGCCCGTAGCCCTCAGCGAAGGCTTCTTCGCGGGCGAGTTCTGACGGCGTGACGGCCGGGTACCCTCGCTCGCGTTGCGCTGCGACGTGTGCGACCTCATGCGCCGTCGTGACGGCGATCTCCTCGAGCGGCTGCGTTGCCCTGATCCAGATCGCGTGTTCGCCGTAGAACGTGCGGCCCTGCAACGTTGCGCCCGGGACGTCGCTCGTGAGCCGGTCACTGATGCGCTCGCCCAGGCTCGTGACGAGGGTCAAGTCCTCGGGCGCCATCTCGGCGAACCAGCGCAGCGGTGGCCGGCGTGATGCAATGCCCAGGTCCTCAGACGCCTCGAGCAGCGTGCGCTCGGCGAGCTCGCGCTTCGCGCGCGGGACGGAGACGGCTGAGACCTCGATGTAGTGGTCAGGCACGGCCTTACTCGCGCTCGTGCCGCTCGGCCCGCCGGCGCCGGGCCTCGTCTTGGCGCTGGAGGTCGGCGCGCCGCTGGCGGTACTCCTCTCGCGCCCGCTCGTCCGCCTCGCGGCGCTTTTGGGCGCGCCACTCGCGGGTTCGCTCGTTGTGACAGTCGCGGCACCACGAGCTGAACCCGTCACGCGTTCGCGCGTTGTACGCGAAGTCGAGTACGGATTTCTGTTGCCCGCACCGCCGGCAGGTCTTCAGCTCGTCAAGCAGTGCCTGGTACTCAGCGTCGGAAATCATGGTTTTTCTCCGTGTCTCTCGCGGAAAGGTGCGAGGGTCAGGGACGATGACGACGCCCCAGAGATGCAACCCCCCCCGAAATTCGCCGCAGCGCGCGGAATGCCGCGAGGGTCAGGGACGGGTTGCGCTCGCCAGAGATTTCGGCCGGCTCCCTTCGCTCGCTCGTTGCATCGTCGACACGACACGACGCGCGGCGAAGTCGGATCGCCGTCGACGACGTGAGCAGCAACCCAATCGTCGGTCACTCGCAGCAGCGTTCCGCAGCCGTAAGCGCAACGACGCGGCAACATTCGCGCGAGCTCGGCTCGGCTTCGCTGGTGTTCTCGGCCGTAACCGCGCTGGCTGGTCGTCTGCTTGCACCGCTCACAACGACCGTGATAGGTATGAGCGACGGCGCGGCCGCAAGCCGAGCAAGGCTTGAGGATCATCGCGTTCGCGCCTCACCTCGCAAGCGAGCATTTGGGTGTTCGCGTAGGAACTGGGCTCCAGCCTCGGTCAGTTCCTCGACGATGGCTGCGATGCAGCGCTCCTCAGCCCGGTCGCAGGCCGCCGCCACAAGCTCGACGAGACCGGCGGCTTCGGAAGGGCGCAGGTCGCTGAACAGCGCCCAGCGGTGCGGCTCGTCGAGTGGCTCCCACACCTCGCCGCGGCCCTCTAGCGTGTCAGCGGCAGAGTCGATCAGCGGGTCGGCGGCGCCTTGGGTGATGCTTTGGCGGATCAACTGACGGACGGACGCCATGCGGTCAGCGTCGCCGACGCGACGATCGAGCCGGGCTTCGATGGCGTCCCGTATCTCCTGCTCGACAAGGCGGCCGGGCGTGAAGCGGTCGAGTATCTGCTCGGCTGTGCTCATCGGTCCTCCATCCTCCTCTGGTAGTGCGCGGAGACGGCCGCGCGCCGTTCCTCGTGTCCGTGCCGCAGTGGCGGCACGCAATCGGGGCGGCAGTACCAGCGCCAGCGGCGCGGGGCGAGCTCCAAAGCGAGCAGGTGTTCAGTCGGGCGAACGGCGCCGCAGTGGTCGCAGCGGGCGCGTAGAGCAGTCACGGTGCGGTCCGGCACCGGATACCGCCCGCTGCCCCTTGGAGCGGCCAGGCGGCGTTCATATGCTCGGTGGAGTCCGGTACACGGCGCCGGACGATGGGGCGGCCCGCAGGGGGTCTCGAGGGGTCTGCGGGGCCGCCCCGACCAAGACGACGGATCGTTGCCGGCGCCTCGGCGCCGATGGTGAGGCGATCCTTCATGCCACTCCCTCGCCGTCGTCGTGGGTAGCGAACTCCGGATCGAACAGCCCGTCGTTGCCGACCTGCGCAACCGTGACACCCGTGACACCCGTGCCAGCGTCGTCAGCCGGAACGCTTGTCACACTTGTCACGGGTGCGCCGGTGTCTACGTAGCGACGCCAGGCGTCGGCGAAGTCGGCCCGGAAGTAGCCGCGGCGACGCTCGCCGCGGAGTCGGCGCAGCAACGGCGTGACGCCGTAGGGCTCGAGCAGCTTGGCCAGACCGCGCGCGGTCAGCGGTTGCCCGTACCACTCGGACCACGGCGCGTCGTCGAGGTCGTTCAGCCGGCGCAGCAGCTCGGCCGTAGGCAGATGGTCGGCATCCTCGAATACATCGCGAATGTCGGTCAGCAGCCGGATGCCGGTCGTTACCTGGATGGCTTCCTCGCCCGACAGCGCGAGCGCGGCCAGGCGAGCTCGCCGCGGCCAGTCGCCCGCTGCCGCTTCGGCGATTGCCAGCAGCACCTCCCACGCGTCAGCCGCCCGGTCGGGGAGCTCGTCAGGCACCGCGACCTCGGCAGGTAATGAGACGGCGCTGGCGTCGAACCGAATAGCAGCAGCCTCGGCCTCAGCCCGCCGGCGGCGGAACTTGGCAACGCGCTCATCCGGCGCCCGGCGCTTCAGGCGGATCGGGATTGCGCGATCGGCGACCGTGGCCGGCAGGTCGCCGATGCCGGCGATGGCCTTCGGCCCATAGGCGTCGAACCGCTCCACGCCGCGCTTGCGGCCGTCGAGCCGGACGCGCGGGACAGTCGTGCCCTTGCGGTTGCCGGCGTTGAGGATCGCCCGGACGCCTTCGTAGCGCTCGGCCTGGCGCCGGTTGCCGAAGATCGCATCGGCCTCGTCGATCAGCAGCGTCGGCCGCGGATCTTGGGTCAACAGCGTGTAGACGACCGACTCGGACGGCAGGACGGAGCGCTCAGGATGCGGCACGAGCAGCTCGAGGCAGTCGAGCAGCCGCGTCTTGCCCGAGCGCATCTCGGCCGACGTGACGGCCAGGATCGGGCTCGTCTCGACGTGCTCGGCGAGCCACGCCTGCGCCACCCACAGGGCGACGGCGACGGGCTCGTGCTCCGAGGGGAAGGCGACGTAGCGCCGGGCGAACGTCTCGACCGCGGCCAGGTAGTCGCCGAGAGCAAATATCTCAGGGCGGGATATTTGCGCGGGCGGCTCGTGATTTTCGCGCCGGCGCGAACTTTCAATCGGCGGATGCAGCGGGATCGGCTCGCTGGCGCTGTCCGCCGTCGCCCGGTCGAGCCATCCGTGCTCGCGGCCCTCGGCTTCCCATTCCACACGCCCCTGCTCGTTGGTCGGCGTCCGGCGCAGCCACTCGGCGTACGTGGTCACGGCAGCTCGTCTCGGCGAAGCCGGATGCGATGGTGAGGAACGGCGTCGAGCCAGCCGCCGCGGCGCGCTACCAGCACCGAGCCTGAGGCGAGGATGCGAACGACGGTCACCGCCTCTCGCTTGCCGCCGAACACGTACCAGGCCGCCCAGCCGGGAGGTGTAGGCTCGTCTCGGCCGGCGGGGCTGCTCAAACTGCCGGCGGCCATTTACTTGTCCTCTCCTGGCGGCGCCTGAGCCAGCTCGGCGATCGCACTCGACGGCACGAGACGGCGGCGGCCGGCCTTTACCGAGCGGAGCCGACCGCGGGCGATCAAGTCGTACAGTAGGGAGCGACCCACGCCCGCAGCGGCCGCGGCCTCGTCGACCGAGAGAAGCCGGTCCGGCGCGTAAGGCGCAGGACGAAGCTCGTCTCGGAGCGCATCGACCAACTCAGCGACGGCCGCTGCGAGGCGGTCGCTCATCGTGCGGGATCGTCCCGAGTCTGCCGACGACGTATCGGACGCGAGAGGGCGCGCGTGAGGATGACGGCTGCCTCGTCGCTCGTCGCCCGCCGTTCCGCCACGGCGCGCTCACGCAGCCGCTCGAGGGTCTGCTGGTCAAGCGGGACTCGGAGTAGCTCGTCCTTCACGCGACGATCGTGGACCGTCGCGCGTGCGTGGCGCGCCGACTAAGTGTCGATTATTTCAGCCCACTTCCGACCGTGGACCCGGAGGTAGTTGCGCAGCGCGGACAACGTGAACGTGCCAGCCCAAGCGACGACATTCTGCTGAGTAACGCGTGTGTGGTTTGCCCGAAGCTCTCGCACGACGCTTCGGATCTGCTCGTCGTTCTCGATGTCCGTCAGTCCGGGTGGTCGGCCTACGGCTGACAGGGTGTCAAGGAATGCACGAACGGCCCATCGCGCCGAAGCGTCCCTCGACAAAAGGTCCACGTCGGACACTCCCGCAGAGTTCAGGTACTCCATCGCGGGCGGGTCCGGAAGATCGTCCGGGGGAGGCTCCGTGGCGCCCTCGCGCCATGTAACCCGAATATCCGGCGGCTTGCCAGGCCACCATATCAAGAGGTCGGCGGGGCCGTCGCCTGGCGACCATCGGAAGGCGGCCCAGACGAGGCCTGCTTCCCACGCGGCGCCCGCCCTCTCGAGTGTGACCGAGCGTCCCTCATGGTCGGTCCGTGCCTCCAGCATGACGCGCACGTCCCGTGCGAACCTGAGTTTGACGAGCGCCGATCCGGGGCGTCCCGGCATGGGCGGCTCGATCGAAATCCATTCCACGGAATGCCGTGGGCTCATGACAGCGCCCGATCCACCGCCGCGGCCGCTTCGTGACGGAGCGCCGGGACAACGGCCGCATAGTGGGAGGCGGTGATCGCGATGCCGGCATGGCCGAGCCACTCCGAAATAACAGCCAGCGGCACGCCCTCGGCGAGCATCAACGTCGCCGCGGTGTGGCGGAGGTCATGCAGGCGAACACGCGGGATGCCGGCCGCCTCTCGCGCCCGGTGAAAGGCCGACGAGACGCGGTGCGGATCGCAGGGCCGGCCGGCCTCGTCGGTGAACACGAGCCCGTCCCGAGCCTGCCAAGCGTCGCCGACGGCGGTCCTGGCGGCCTGCTGGCGTTCCTGCTGGCGCAGTAGCGCGGCGCGGGCCGTCGACGGCAGCGGGATGGTCCGGCGCGAGCGTGCCGACTTCGGCTCGGCAAGCGCCCAGCCGTTGCCGGCCACTCGGGTGAGTGTCTGCCGGACGGTCAGAGTGCCGGCCTCGAGGTTCACGTCGGGCCAGCGAAGCCCGAGCAGTTCGCCGAGCCTGAGGCCGGTGGTAGCGGCCAGCGCGTACAGCGGGCCGTACTCGGTGTCAGCCGTCGCCTCGAGCAGCCGCCGGGCGACGGGCGCCTCTAGGTAAGCGACAGGCTTGTGAGCGACGTAGGGTGCGGAGGCGTCGCCAGCCGCGTTGCGGGCGACCATGCCGTCTCGTGTCGCCTCCGTTAGCGCGCGGCGGAGCGTCGCCCGAATGTGCCTGGCCGTCAGTGGTGATACAGGGCGCGCAGGGCGTCCGCGGCGAGACGTGCTGACAGGTCGACCGTTCGCAATGAAGCCGGCGAGCGCGCGCTCGACGTCAGCAGGCGTCAGCTTGCCGAGCGGAATACGGCCCAGCGTCGGTACGAGATAGACGCGGATGTGCGTCTCACGGCTGCGCCAGGTCGACGGGCGCACGCGGCTGCGATCGCGTTCGATCCACTGCTCGAGGTACTGGCCGACTGTCTGGCGCGCGGTAGACAAGCCGCCTACGCGCTGCTGCCGACGGAGCTCGTCTAGCCTGCCGACTACATCGGTGCGCGTCCGACCTGAGACGTAGCGGCGGCGGAGCAACCCATCACGGTCGGTCCACGCGACTGCCGCGCGCCATCGGCCGTCACTCGTCTGGTAGACCGAGCCTTCGCCGTGCGAACGCTTCCGGCGCTTCGGGGCGGTAGCATTGGTCATCGCGGGTGTCCTCCTCCACAGGACTCCGTGTCGGCGCCTCGGCCCTCACCCAGTCGGGGCGCTTTTTACTGTCCGCGATTGTACGCTATTGCTGCCGGATTGCTGCCACGATTCCATGCGGCGTCGCCGGGAGGGGTCATTCTGAGAGGGAAAAGTGGAGGCGACGACCGGATTCGAACCGGTGAATAGAGGTTTTGCAGACCTCCCCCTTAACCACTTGGGTACGTCGCCTCGACGCGGCCGCCGGGGAAGCGGCGTCACTCTATTGTGGCTGGCCCTCGAGGATTCGAACCTCGGTTAACGGATCCAAAGTCCGCTGTCCTACCACTAGACGAAGGGCCAGTGGTCCTCGCGGCCAGGGCGAGAGGGAAGTGGAGCGGAAGACGGGACTCGAACCCGCGACCCTCACCTTGGCAAGGTGATGCTCTACCAACTGAGCCACTTCCGCTCGTGATCTGCCGCCCGACCGGCCGGGTTTGGTGGTGCCGAGAGCCAGAATCGAACTGGCGACACCGTGATTTTCAGTCACGTGCTCTACCAACTGAGCTATCTCGGCGCGTCCAGCCCCTGGTTTGCCGCAGAGCGACACCCATATTGAACCACAACCGGCGGAGCGGCAGCAACGCGCCGCCCTGGCTCAGGGCAACGGGATCGGCGTCAGCGTCGGCCGAGGCGTCGGCGTTGGGGTCGGCGCCCGAGTCGGTGTCGGCGTAGGCGGTGCAGTTGGCGAAGCGGTGGGAGTCGGGCTGGCAGTCGGAGCTGCGGTCGCGGTGGCTGTGGGGGTCGGCGGGGCGGTCGGCGACGGCGTCGTCGTCAGCGACGGCGTCACGTCGGCGGTGCTCGTCGGGGTCGGTGAAGCGGTTGGTGTCGCCGGTACGGGCGTGATGGCTGGGCTCGGCGACGGCGAAGCCGAGTTGCCCGGCGCGAAGCCGACCCCGGTCAGCAGCACTCCGAGCAGGACGAGGACGAACACCGCCACGGCGAGGAACAGGCCGGCCGGTCGCTCGGCGCCGTTGTTCTCCGGGGTCGTCCTGTTTGTCGCTCGGTCTGGATCCGTCATCGTCGTTTGCCGACCTGCACCGGTGTCGAGTGTCCCGTGAGCCTACTCGACGCCCTGCACGCCGGTCATGGTACGAACGTCGAGTGGCACCGAGCCAGTCAGCGCGCGTAGTCGGTTGACGCGCTCGAGAATCGACGGGTGGGTCGAGAAGAGAGCCGACGAGCGGCGCTCGAACTTCTTGATCGGGTTGACGAAGTAGAGGTGCTGCGTCGCGCGATTGGCGGCCTCGAGCGCTTCGCGGTCGGCGCCGATCTTGAGCAACGCGCGCTCCAGCCCGACCGGATTGCGCGTCAGCTCCACGCTCGACGCGTCGGCCAGGTACTCGCGCTGACGACTGACCGCGAACTGGATCAAGCGGGCGAAGATGGGGGCAAGGATTGCCAGCGCGATCGCGACCAGCAACAGCACCAGTGCGCCGGCCCCGCCGCCGCCGCGGCGCGAAGAGCCGCGACCGGCCCCACCCCACCACAGCGAGCGCAGGAAGAAGTCGGCGAGCAGGACGATCGAGCCGACCAGCACACCGACGAGCAGCGTGAAGCGGATGTCTAGGTTGCGGACGTGCGCGAGCTCGTGCCCGATGACCCCCTGCAGCTCCTCGCGATCGAGCTTCTCGAGCAGGCCGGTCGTGACGGCGATGCTGGCGTGGCGCGGGTCGCGACCGGTGGCGAAGGCATTCGGCGCCGAGTCGTCGATCAGGTAGACGCGCGGCGGCGGGATGTTGGCCGCAATCGACAGCTCATGCACGACGTTGAACAGGCGTGGTTGCTCGGTCTCGCTGATCTGCTGCGCCCCCGACGCCGCGAGCACCAGGCTGTCGCCGGCGAAGTAGGAAACGCCGGTCATGACCGACGCGAGCAGCAGCGCGACGACGACCGCCGCGACGCCGACCAGCGGCTCAGCGCTGATGGCGTAGCCGATAGCGAAGCCGAGCCCGCCCAGCAGCACGAAGACGGCCGCCATCAGCAACAGCGAGCGCCGCCGGTTGGCGACGATCTGGGCATAGAACGTCTCGACCCGACGGGGGGTCATGGTCCGGTTCGGTGCGCGCGGCTGCGGCGGCGTCAGGCCCGAAGGGAGCGGTCGGGCGGACGCTCAGCCGGTCGTCGGTGGCGGCGTGTAGCCAAGGTCGACGCGCGGGACCTCCGCCGCTTCGGGCTCGGCGTCGAAGAACTCACGCCGGCTGAAGCCGAGCGGGCCCGCCAGCAACAGGTTGGGGAACGTGGCGATCGACGTGTTGTAGTCCATCACCGACGCGTTGTAGTGCTGGCGCGCGAAGCCGATCTGGTTCTCGGTCGTCGTCAGCTGCTCCTGCAGCTCGAGCACGTTCTGGTTGGCCCTCAGCTCGGGATAGTTCTCGACGACGGCGAACAGCGAACGAAGGGCGCTGGTCAGCATCCCTTCCGCGGCAGCCTGCTCAGCCGGGCCCTGGGCGCCGGCCGACACGGCTCGCGCGCGCGCCTCCGTCACCTGCGTCAGTACCTGCTGCTCGAACCCGAGGTAGCTCCTGACGGCGTTCACGAGGTTCGGGATCAGATCCCAGCGCCGCTTGAGCTGGACCTCGATCTGCGCGAAAGCCTCGTCAACGCGAAGCCGCTTCTGAACAAGCGAGTTGTAGATGAAGATGGCGCCGACGGCCAGGACGGCAAGGACGATCAGCAGGACGATGACGAGTTCCATTGACCCTCCGCGTGACGGTTGCGGCGCGCAGGGACGACGGTGGCCGCAGCGGGCAGTTTAGCAGGCGCCTGATCGCTGCCATGAACGGTTCTTGGTCGGGCTGATCGTCCGCGCGCCGGCCCGAAGCGCGAAAAGTGGAGCGGCGGCCGTGATGGCGGCCGCTCCACGCGAAGTGCCCCAGAAGGGCCGCGGTCGAAGCCGCGGCCC
>JALYGJ010000121.1 GCA_030777155.1 Chloroflexota bacterium
GGGCTGGACGGTCGAGGCGGAGCTGGCGCGACGGATCCCGGGCCGGCTCGTCGGCGCGACGACCCCCGCCCGGCTCGGGACGGCGCACGCGCAGCCGAGCGAGCGCCAGACGACGAAGACCGACGGCCGACGACGTCCTCCCAACCGCCCGCCGGCGCTCTCGAAGGACGCCTACCGGCGGCGGCGCCAGCTGGTCGAGGATGACCTGACGCGACTAGGGTTGCGCAAGAGCCAGCTCGAGCTGGCTCTGCGCGACCCGCAGGTCCACTCGAACTTCGTCGAGCTGCGCCGCGTCACCAGCGAGCTGGCCGACGTCGACCAGGCGCTGAGCCAGGCCGAGGACGCGTGGCTGGCGCTGGCCGAGCAGGCGCCGCGTTGAACGACGCGCTGTTGCCCCGCGAGCGTCCCCTGCTGATCGGGCTGACCGGTCCGATCGGCTGCGGGAAGTCGACGGTTGCGCGCATGCTCGCCTCAGCTGGCGGCCGCGTCATCGACGCCGACGCGCTGGCGCGCGAGGTCACCGGTCCTCGTGAGCCGGCACTGGCCGCCATCCGCGCGCGCTTCGGCGATGGCGTTTTCGACGTGGCCGGCGAGCTCGACCGGGCGGCGCTGGCCAGAGTGGTCTTCGCCGACCCGAGCGCGCTGCGTGACCTCGAAGGCATCGTCCACCCGCTGGTTCGCCAGCGTCTCGCTGAAGACCTGCGGGCGGCGATCGCCGATGGCGTCCCGTTCGTCGCGCTCGAGGCGATCAAGCTCGTCGAGGGTGGGCTGGCCGCCGGCTGTGACGAGGTGTGGCTGATTGACTGTCCGCCGCACGTCCAGCGCCAGCGGCTCGCGCAGCGCGCGGAGGCAGCCACCGACGCCGAGCAACGCCTCCTGGCGCAGGGCGAGCACCTCGCCGATCGCCTCGCCGAGGCGCTCGAAGGAGTGGTTCGCTATCGGCGGCTATCGACCGCCGGCTCGCTCGAAGAGACCGGCCGGCGCGTCGGGCTCGCGCTCGCCGACGCGCTCTCTGACCGCTACGGTGCCGCTGTCGGCGTTGGCACGGCCGGTTCCGGCGCCGGCGACTCGGCCGGGGCGTCGGGGGCGGGCGACTCAGGCGGAGCGTCCGGATCGGGCGATGACAGCACCGGGCCTGGCGCGACGACGGCTTCACCGTTGCCGCCTGGGAGCAGCGAGACATCGAGGACGAGCGGCACGGGGTAGAGGTACTTCATGATCAGCCGGTCGTGGGTCACGCCGTAGTCGTAGGTCTCGACCTGTCGGCCGTCGCCGTCCGGTCGCAGCACCAGGCTGAACGAGTTGGGCGCGACCTTCGAGATGTGGCTGACCTCCTCGGCCTGGCGCAGGTCCATCTTCAAGATGTAGATGCTGTCGGTCGTGCGCGCCTCGAGCACCTCCAGGTCCTGGTATGTGATCTTCGTCGACTCTCCGCTCTGCGGGTTACCGGCGAGGACCATCTCGTCGAGGTTGCCTTCCTCGTCGTAGCGGAAGACGTTGATCGCCACGCTGACAATCAGGTCGATGTGCTGACCGGCCAGGATGTCGCCGCCGACGGCGCGGTCGCGCGGCACCATCACCGCGACGGCGCGCCAGTGCGGCGTGTCCTCTGCGATCGTTTCGCCCGGCGCGAGGATGCTGAACGGGGCGCCCTCTGTCGTTGTCACCAGCAGGTTCGGGTAGACGACCTGACCGGGCAGCATGGTCACGGCGGTCATCCGTCCGACCACCACTTCGGTCGCCCGGGCGGCGGTCTCGACGCTCGGATCGACCGGGACTTCGCGCAGCGCGACGTCGCCCGCCGCGAGGACGGTCCGCGGCGGCACCTCACGCGTGACGACGACGACCTGCGTGGTCTCCGGCGGCGCGGCGGCGCCGGTCCCCCCGGCACTCATCTGGTAGGCGGCGAACCCGGCGATCAGCGCCGTGACGAGCCCGACTACGAGGAGCAGCCGGCGGCGCCGGGCAGACGGATCCTTGAACTCCATTTCCATGTCGACGACCCTACCTATGTGACGCAGCCGATTTAAGGACCCGCCCGGCTTAGCTCAGCGGTACGAAGGACCTACTCGATCAGCCCGTAGGCCGTCGGTTGGACGAAGACGTCGGCGCGGTACTCGAAGTAGAAGTTGTTGTTGCCCTGCAGCTGCAGGTCCCAGCAGACGAACTGGATCGTCGCCTGCTCAGTGCCGCCGCCGGTGCCGCCGCTGCCGCCGCCGAACTTGATCTGTGCGCCCGGTGCATAGACGCTGCCCGACAGCGTGATGACGCCGCCGCCGCCCAGGTCGAGCACCGGTTGGCCCTTGTTGGGGTCGGGCTCGGGCGAACGCGCCTGCCACAGCACGAGGTTCTTGTAGCTGGAGAAGACGAGGCCGTTGAAGCTGCTGACGTCGGCGGCCGGGTTGTACGCGCGCAGCCGGATCGTCCCGTTTGAGCTCCAGCTGATGCGGTCGCCGTTGGGCAGGTTCCATGCACATGACGCGCACGACGGCGCGTTGTAGATGAGCACGCCGCAGCGGCCGGCCGTGGAGACGTCGAGCGGGCAGTCGGTCGCCCAGTTGGTCTCGCCGGCGATGTTGTTCGCATAACGCGTCCGGACCGCGGCGTCGGTGAGCACGGACGGCCCGGGCACCGAGTAGAAGTGGCGCGGGCCCTGGGCGAAGCCGCCGCCGCGGAGGACGTACACGCCTGGGCGGAGCGCGAACGTATTGCCGTTGCTGCCGCTCGGGTTGAAGCCCCCGCTGTAGACGCCTGGCTGCAGGATGCACGGATCTACGTTCGTGCCGGTGCAGACGGTGTTGAGGTTATAGCTCGGCAGCACCGCACCGGAGCCGTTGACGAGATACGTCTGCGGGTTGATGAGGCCGCTGAGCGGGTCAGGCAGCAGCGGCCGCGTGTTCTCGATCGGCACCGTACCGACCACCGAGACGCGTCGGTTGTACTCGCCGCCGAGCATGATCAGCGCGCCGTTGAGCATGTTGATCGTCGACGAGGTGCCGTTGGTGTTCATCGCGCCGTTGCTGCTGTCGGCCAGCCTGCACGTCGAGTTGACCATGATCGATCCCTCGAACGAAGCGGTGATCCCGCCGCCGATCAGGAACGACGGACAGCCGTTGCGCTTCGATGCCCAGTTCTTGTTCGACGGGTCGAGCATCGCCACCGACCACTTGCCGGTAGTGACCTGGCCGTTGACCGCCGTGCTCGACGCGCTCGCGCTCAGCGCTGCGCTGCCGAAGAACGAGGCGGCCGTGCCGCTCAGCTGCACCTTGACCGCCAGGTTGTTGTAGCCGGTCGGGCAGCTGACCGTGAGGTTGGAGAGGCTGAAACCGGCGAGGTTCGCGCTGACCGAGTTCTGGGCGGCGCTCAGGATGACGCTGCGCGGCGCTCCTCCGAAGCCGGCACCGCTACAGCCGTTGTTCACCACCAGCAGGTTGGCGGCGGCCAGTGCGGCAGCGTCACTCGCGTTCTGCAGCTGACGGCGCAGGACGAGGCCCTGAGCGCCGCTGAAGAGCAAGCCGCCGGCGGCGAGCATTACGGCCAGCGAGATCACGAAGAGGACCAGCACCTGCCCGCGTTCGCGCTGTCGCTCGTCGGCTCGCATCGCGCTCATCAGTTGTTGACCAGGACGCTTGAGGACGCGCTGAGCGTGAACGGCCGCAGGCCGAGGAGGGTGCCGGTGAGCAGCGGGACGTTGCTCGTCACGCCGACGGTCACCAGGTTGCCGCGGCCGTTGCCGGCACCCGCCTGGTCGGTGTTGCCCGAGCAACCGATGCTGCCGTTGGCGATGTCGACCTCCGAGTAGCAGACGGTGACGACCGTGCCCGTCCCGCCGGCCACCACGTACTCCAGCGTCTGGGCCCGGATTTCGTCCTTGCTGGCGGTCGGCGTGAGATCCGAGTTGCCGCGTACCGACGCCCAGCGGGCGCCCTCGCGCGCCGCGTTGGCCAGAACGTCGTTGGCCCAGATGACCCGGCCGAGGTCGATGACGCCGAAGAGCATGGCCAGGAAGATGGGCACCACGAGGGCGAACTCGGCGAGCGCCTGCCCAGCGTCGCGGTTCCGACGCTGTCTGCGGGCTGCACTCATCGGCCGACCAGGCTGCGGTAGGTCTCTTCGCTGCGCAACGTCCACGACCCGCCGTTGGTCAGCAGCGGGTAGGCGAAGAGCGTCTTGAAGGGCAGGCAGGCAGTGACCGTGCTGATGCCGACCGGATAGGCCGGACTGCCGCCGACCGAGCTGCTCGAGTTCTCGCTGTAGGTCGTCGTCACCATCGCTGAGGTGCACGCGGTCTGCGAGGCGGAGATCGTGAAGGTCGTGCCGGTGGCGAGCTCGAGCAGGTACTTCGCCTTCTGGTCGGCGGTGGCCGGCAGGAAGCAGCCCATGTCGGCCGGGGGCGTGCCCGAGTAGTTGTTGTCGCACGGATCCGGGTTGCTCGTGGCCAGGTACTGCGCGGCGTCGCGCGTGGCGGCCTCGAGGTTGAGCCAGGCGTGATAGAGGCGCGCGACATCGATTAGCACGCCGACCAGCGTGAGCATCACCGGCAGGAGCACGGCGAACTCGGCGAGCGACTGCCCGCGACTGCGCCGCCCGCGCTTCGCAGGCGGGCGAGGGGGAGTCGTGCTGGGTCGTCGTAGGAACGGCATGCTGCTGCGAGGTGCTCCTCATGGACACGTCGGCCGCAACATCCTCATGTCGCGCGACAGCGGCAATCAACCAAGTGGGGGGTCGTCGTAGGACGGTCGGATGGTCGCCGTCCTGTACAGTCAGCCCGTGCCCGACTTCACGCTCAGCGCGCCGTTCGAGCCCACCGGCGACCAGCCGCAGGCGATCGAACAACTCGTTGACGGCCTGCAACGGGGAATGAAGTTCCAGACGTTGCTCGGCGTCACCGGCTCGGGCAAGAGCTACACGGCCGCCACTGTCATCGCGCGCCATAACCGCCCGACGCTGATCCTCTGCCACAACAAGACGCTCGCCGCACAGCTCTACTCCGAGATGCGCGAGTTCTTCCCCGACAACGCCGTCGAGTACTTCGTGTCGTACTTCGACTACTACCAGCCGGAGGCGTACCTGCCCCGCTCGGACACCTACATCGAGAAGGATTCGTCGCGCAACGACGAGATCGACAAGCTGCGCCACGCCGCGACGCGCGCGCTCTTCGAGCGGCGCGACACGATCATCGTCGCCAGCGTCTCGTGCATCTACGGCCTGGGCGCGCCCGTCGACTACGGCGCGACGGTGGTCCGGCTGCGCGTCGGCGGTCGGTACCGGCGTGACGGCGTGCTGCGCCAACTCGTCGACCTGCAGTACCAGCGCAACGACGCCGCGCTCTCACGCGCCCGTTTCCGCGTCCGTGGCGACACGCTCGAGATGCAGCCGGCGTATGACGACTTCGTCGTGCGCGTCCAGTTCTTCGGCGACGAGGTCGAGCGGATCAACGAGGTCGACCCGTTGACCGGCGAGCTGCTGGCCGAGCGGCGCGAGGTCAATATCTATCCCGCATCGCACTACGTGACCCCGGCAGAGAAGCTGCAGGCCGCGATCCTCGACATCGAGAAGGAGATGGAGGAGCGCGTCGAGGAGCTGCGTGCCAAGGGCATGGAGCTCGAGGCCGAGCGCCTGCGCCAGCGAACGACGTTCGATCTCGAGATGATGCGCGAGCTCGGTTTCTGCTCGGGCATCGAGAACTACTCGCGCCACCTGGCGCGACGGGCGCCCGGCTCGCGGCCGTGGACCCTGCTCGATTACTTCCCGCCCGACTGGCTGCTGATCGTCGACGAGTCGCACGTGACCATCCCGCAGGTCGTCGGGATGTACAAGAACGACCGCACGCGCAAGGAGATCCTCGTCGACTTCGGCTTCCGTCTGCCGTCGGCGCTCGACAACCGGCCGCTGACGTTCGAGGAGTTCGAGGACCACCTCAACCAGGTCGTGTTCATGTCGGCCACGCCCGGGCCGTACGAGCTGCAGCGCTCCGAGCGGGTCGTGGAGCAACTCGTGCGGCCCACCGGCATCGTCGACCCCCAGGTGACCGTCCGGCCGACCGAGGGCCAGATCGATGACCTGATCGACCGCATCCGCGAGCGGGTCGACCGTGGCGAACGTGTGCTGGTCACGACGCTGACCAAGAAGATGGCCGAGGACCTGGCCGACTACCTGCACGAGATGGGCGTCAAGGTCTCCTACCTCCACTCGGAGGTGGACACGCTCGAGCGGGTGCAGATCCTGCGCGACCTGCGCATGGGCGTCTACGACGTCCTCGTCGGGATCAACCTGCTGCGCGAGGGCATCGACCTGCCCGAGGTGACGCTGGTCGCCATCCTCGACGCCGACAAGGAGGGGTTCCTGCGCTCGGCTTGGTCATTGATCCAGGTCAGCGGGCGGGCCGCGCGCAACGTCGGTGGCGAGGTCGTCATGTACGCCGACGTGATGACCGAGTCGATGCAGGTGGCGATCGAGGAGATGAAGCGGCGGCGAGCCGCGCAGGAGGCGCACAACCGGGAGCATGGCATCGTGCCGCAGACGATCATCAAGGGGATTCGCGACATCAATGACCGACTGCGCGCGGTGGCCGAGGCGTCGGCCGACTACGGCGACGGCGCGGGCCGGCGGGCGCGCGAGCTGTCGGAGATGACGAAGGAGCAGGTCGCCAAGCTCGTGGCCCAGCTCGAGACGGAGATGCGCGCGGCCGCGCGCGAGCTCGAGTTCGAGCGCGCAGCGGCACTGCGCGACGAGATCCGCGACATCCGGATGCGGGTCCTGGAAGAGGATGCGTCGGTGTCGGTGGCGCGGGCGGCCGAACGGGCAGCGGGTGCTGCGGCGGGTGGCGCCGCGGCGCCGGCGAGTGAGGCCCCGACAGCGAAGCCCTCCGAGCGTGCTGCCGCCGTCCGCTCGGGTCTCCGGCGCGGGCGGCGCGCCGTGGCGAGCGGCGAGGCGACCCTCGAAGTCACGTCGGTCACCGTCCTACCCGCCGAGGAGGAACCGGCCGACGCCCTCGATGGCGTTCCGGGCCAGGACACGGGCGTGCCGGGTGAGGGCACGGCTTCGGACTGGCTACCGGGCATCCGGGATGAGCACGAGGGCGACGACGCCGGCTGGATGGCGCGGTGGCTCGATCGGCCAACGTGGGACACGCGCGTCACGCCGAGTGTGGTGAAGCGCACGGGGGAGAGGCCGGTCCGGCGGGGAGGGGGAGGGCGGCGCCGGCGCTAGTGCCCGACCGCCCTCGCGGCGCCCGCCGCGCCGGTGACGCATTGCGTCATCGTGCATCCGACAGCGGACGCCTCGAAGCGACCCGAGCTTCGCCGACGCGGGACGGGCACCGTGACACCCGAACGTCGCCAGGCGCACCGGCGAGCGGCCGAGGCAACGAAGCCGCGGTGGCCGGGGAGGGCGCCGCTATAGGTAGCCCTGGGTTGCGTCGCACGAGCGGCGGAGTTCTTAGAAGGCACCCTTACTGATAACGCTCCGGCGACAACAAAACTCCTGGTGCGTGCGGTCAAAGAATGCGCATTCGACCGATGTGGTAAACAATGCTGCTCTTGACTGAGTCTCTGTGATTTGCTCAAATCGACTCGTGCCGTCGCCGATTGCGGCACGCCTCGACTTTAGGGAGACGTGACATGAACGACGGTGGAGAGGGGAAGGCCGCCGGCGCGCGTGTCGCGGTGGTTGGTTGCGGGCACGTTGGCGTGGTGACTGCGGCCGGCCTCGCTGAGCTCGGCCACCAAGTGGTCGGCATCGACCGCAACGAGAGCCTCGTGAGCGCCTTGTGTGCCGGCCACGTGGAGATCCACGAGCCCGGCTTGGCGGAGCTCGTCAAGCACGGGCTCGATAACGGGCGGCTTACGTTTACCACTTCTTACAGCGTGGCAATCCCGGACAGCGATTTCGTGTTCCTTGCCGTCGACACACCGGCGACTCAGGGCGGTGCGGCCGACCTGCGCAACATCCGCAGCGCGACCGCCTCGATCGCGACGGCCGTCAACGACGTCACGCCGGTCATCGTCAACAAGAGCACGTCGCCTATTGGCACGGCCGAAACGATCGAGGGCATCCTTGCCCGCGCCCTGGCCGACCGCCAGCGACCGCCGCGCATCGTCTCCAATCCGGAGTTCCTGCGCCAGGGCCACGCCGTGCACGACTTCTTCCATCCGGAACGGATCGTCATAGGCGGTCACCCCGATGACACCCGCGCCGTCGCCGAGCTCTACGGCGAGCTGGGCGGCACCCTCATCCTGACCAACGTCCGCACGGCCGAGATGATCAAATACGTCGCGAATGCGTTCCTCGCGACGCGTGTCTCGTTCATCAACGAGATCGCGCGGCTATGCGAGAACGTAGGCGTAGACGTGGACGAGGTCGTGTCGGGCATCGCGCTGGACCCGCGCATCGGGGCGCACTTCTTCAGCGCCGGCATAGGCTTCGGCGGCAGCTGCCTGCCCAAGGACGTCGCCGCGTTGCGCTACGTGGGTGAGACGATGGGCGTCGCCACGCCGATCCTGTCCGCGGTCCAGGAAGTCAACGCGGCGCAGCGGACCAGCGCTGTCCGCCGGCTGCGCGCTCGCCTCGGCACGCTCGACAACAAAGTTATCGCGGTGTGGGGCGTGACGTTCAAGGGCGGCACAGAGGATGCGCGCGAGTCGCCCGCGATCGATGTAATCAACCTCCTGATTAACGAGGGCGCGATAGTGCGGCCATACGATCCGGCCTTTCCGGTGTCGGCGCCGGCCGCCATTCGCATGCTGTACTGCTCGTCGGCCCTCGAGGCGGTACGAGACGCCGACGCGCTGGCGATCCTGACCGATTGGCCCGAATTCCGCGACGTCCCCCTGGTGGAGGTCCGCGCCGCGATGCGAGGGACGGTCATCTTCGACGGGCGCAACCTGCTCTCGCGCGCGGAGGTCAACGAGCTGAGCTTTGCCTACCTTGGCGTGGGCCGGCCGACGACTGGATCGCGACGGAGGCGAACCGACCGTTGAGAGCCCTCGTCGCGGGCGGCGCGGGCTTCCTGGGCAGCCACCTGTGCGAGCGCCTCCTGAACGACGGGCACGAGGTTGTGTGTCTCGACAACTTCATCACCGGCACGCCACGCAACATCGCGCACCTGCGGGCAAGCGATCGCTTCAGTCTCGTCGAGGCCGATGTTGCCGAAACTCCCGACATCGCGGCCGACGTGGTGCTCCACCTCGCCTCGCCGGCCAGCCCAGCGGACTACGAGCGCCTGCCGGTGGTGACGATGCGTGCCAACGCTCTCGGGACGTGGCGCCTGCTAGACGTCTGCGGGCGGACAGGTGCGCGGCTGGTCTTCGCCTCGACGTCGGAAGTGTACGGCGACCCGCTCGTCCATCCACAGCCCGAGGCATATTGGGGCAACGTGGACCCGATAGGTCCGCGCTCGTGCTACGACGAGTCGAAGCGGTTCGCCGAAGCGCTGATCATGGCCGTCCGGCGCGAGCGCGGCGTACGCGCCAACATCGTCCGCATCTTCAATAGTTACGGGCCGCGCATGCGGAGCAATGATGGTCGCGCCATCCCGGAGCTGATGACCGCCGCGCTCCGTGGACGGCCAATGGGCGTCCACGGTGACGGCAGCCAGACCCGCTCGTTCTGCTACGTTAGCGACCTCGTCGCCGGCCTCGCCATGCTCGCCATCGATGAGACCATCGACGGCGAGGTGTTCAACCTTGGCAATCCCGCCGAGCTTAGCATCCGCCAACTGGCCGAGGCGATCCGGCGGGTGACGGGCAGCGATTCACCGATCGAGACGATCGCGGCCCGGCCCGGCGATCCGGAGCGCCGGCGGCCGGACATCACGCGCATACGCGAGCGCTACGGCTGGTCGCCCAAGGTCGAGCTGGGCGATGGCCTCATCACAACGGCTGAATGGTTTCGCGCCGAGCTGGCGATTGCCGTCGACGAGGGGACCGCGCCGCGGCCCTAAGGTCCGCCGCCGCTCGACTACGTCCGCGCGACGGCGCTATTCCGGGTGGGACGTCCGACGGCGACCATCCCCAGGTGTGTCGGCGGCAACACACACGTTCCCGCAACGGGCCCGCGGCCCGCGAACTCGAGCTCAGCGGTGTCTGCGAGCACCAGACAAACCGCGTGTAACAGACGTGAAACGGAGAAGCGCCTTATCTTCCCTTGCCGGGAAGCGCCGGCCGTGTCATTCTGGCTTTAGCGTACCGGGGCACGGTCCCAGCGATGGCTATTGCCTAGCACCTGCTGTCCGGACGTAGCAGGAGCAGGCATTGCAGCAGTCCGCGCGCGATTTGGCGAACCTACGCGACGACTCGCCTGATTTCACTGCGAGCGCAACTCGCGCGCTTTTGGAGCCAGCCAACCTGTTGCTCCTGGGCGGTGCGGTCGCGTTCGCATTCTTGTTGGGCCTGATACTCGCCGAGCTCGTCGACTTGGTCGTGTCGGTAGGGATCGCGACGGCGTCGGCGGCCGTGTTGACCGGACTGGTCTTTGCGCGGGCGGCAGTCCCCGATCGGGATCGACGAGCGCTGCACGTCGAGATCGCGGCCGCTCGGCAAGCCGGCTGGGACGCGCTCCACGCCGAGATCGCGCGGAGCCGCCGCCACGGCCGCTCCTTCGTTCTGCTTTCGATGACAGCCACAATGGCGGGCGCCGCGAGTCGTTCGGCGACTAGCCAGATGCAATCGCTCTTTGAGAAGGCACAGCTCATCCAGCCCCTGGTACGTGCAACGGACTACGTCTGGCCGGATCGGTCGTCCGTGTACGTCCTCCTCGCTGAGTGCGACCTCCCGGGCGCGCGCGACTTCGTCAGTCGTGCACTGAGGAAGTTGGCCGCGGTCGATCCGGCCACTCAGTTCGCGTACGCGCACTTCCCCCAAGATGCCGTTACCGTCGCCGGGCTCTTCGAGGCGATGCGCCCTGTAGGGCCTAATGGGTTGAAGGTGGCCTAAGAGATGACCGTCATCAGCGGCGCATTTTCCGCGTCGGTCCGTCTCGGCGGGAGGCATCATCTCGTCGCGCGCCGCTACCTGCCGGTGAAGCGAGCGTTGGATCTCGTCTTCTGCGCCATCGTCTTTGTTCCGGTCGCCATCGCCGGTTTGCTGTGCGCACTTGCGATCCGGCTCGATTCGCCCGGCCCAATCGTGTACGCGCAGACGAGGGAAGGCAAAGACGGGCGACCGTTCCGGATGTACAAATTTCGGACAATGGTCAAGAACGCCGACGAGCTGCTGCCGTCTCTCGCTCACTTGAACGCACTTCTGCCGCCTGACTTCAAGATTCCCAACGATCCCCGGATAACGCGTGTCGGTCGCTTGCTAAGGAAGACGAGCCTCGACGAGTTGCCGCAGTTCTTAAATGTGCTCAAAGGCGACATGAGCATCGTTGGCCCTCGGCCAACGTTGATCGGGCTCGAAGCCTATAAGCTGTGGCAGTGTGAACGTTTGGAGGTGCGGCCGGGCATTACCGGCATCTGGCAGTTGGAGGGACGCCATGCCACCTCCTTCGATGAGCGTCTGCGCTACGATCTGGAGTACATCCGCTCGATGTCGTTGCTACTTGACATAAAGCTCATACTTCGCACCGTGCTCGTGGTCTTCAGGGGGACGGGCGTCTAGGCTCAGCGGGCGGCCCGCGGCCGGCGGTAGGAATGCTACGACTGCGATACGCTCGACAGCGGACGCTGACCACGAGAGGACCCGGATGCGACTGCCGATGCAATTCCGCATTCAGCGCCTCTCGTTGCTGCGCGTGCTAGCGTCTGGCACAGCTAGCTCTTCTAGCTGGAGACTGCAGGTGCGAGATCGGAGCGAGCAGCCATGGAGTTGAGCGGGTACCTCGCAATCGTCCGCCGATGGGCGTGGCTGATCGTGATTGCGGTCGCGCTGGCGGCTGTTGCCGGTTATGCCGTCGCCGCCACTCTACCGCGCGTCTATGAGAGTCAGGCGCGCCTTCTCGTGGGACCAATCAATGCCGACCTGAATACTCAGCGCGCTGCTGGACAGCTCGCGCTCACGTACGCCGAGCTCGTGACGAGCCAGCCACTGCTCGAAGCTACGATCGCCGACTTAGCGCTCCCGCTGACGGTGCTTGAGCTGGAACGTCGGACGAGTGCCGCCGCCAACGACGTCACGCGGCTGGTGACGATTCGCGTCGTTGACGGCGACCCGCACGTTGCCGCGACGATCGCCAACGCACTCGCGGCGCGTCTCCTGCAAGTCGCCGGTCCGACGCCGGAAGGAGGTCCGGCGGGCGACGTGGCGGTCATCGAGCCCGCTCAAGCGACTGCAGAGCCGATCGCCCCGCGGGTGCCGCTCATCGTGCTGCTAGCTGCTGGCGGTGCCCTGATCGCGATCTTGGTCGTGGTGGTCGCCATCGAACACATTCGTGACCGCGTGCACTCCCCAGCCGAGCTCAGCGACCTGGTCAACCCTGGTGCAATCATGGCCGCGCCGGCGTTGGTTGCCGATCCCTCGACCGGTGTGGTGCCCGAGCATCCAGCCTACCGCCGGCTCGTCGCGCGGCTCGAACTCGAGTTTGGCGAGAGGAGGTCCCATGCCGTGCTGATCACTGGGGCCCATGCTCGAAGCGGCGCAGGAGTAATCGCCAGCAATGTCATCCTTGGCTTTTCATCACGCGGATATCGAAGCGCGCTTGTCGACCTCAGCGTCGCGGACTCGGAGGCGCTGCAGGCCCTTGCGGTCCCCGTTGGTCGCCCCAAAGAACGGCTCGGCCGTGCCAGATTCCCGGTATTCGAGATCCACTCGGGCACTGGGCCACCGATAAGCGTGATCCTGGGCGCGACATATGGGCACGAGGTTGGCGCGTCGGATACGCGCGACCTGCTCGGCGAGCTCAGCACGCGGGCCGAGGTCGTGGTCATCGCCGCGCCTCCGATCCAGACAACGCCCGACGTGCTGCTGTGGGCGAAATTCTCCGACGCTGCAGTCATAGCGGTCCCGCGTGGCTTGGCTCGTCGGCGCGACGTCCTGACGACTGTTGAAACCCTGCGCACGGCCGGGGCAAACATCACGTCGTTGGTCGTCACTCAGCGGCTTCGAATCGGTCGACGCCCGGCGCTGCGGCCTCGCGTTCGCGGCGGACAGCCTGCTGTCATCGCCGCACGCGGTGCGCGCGAGCCAGGCGACGCCCTTCAAGCGCCCGACTGATAGCTGAGCAACGTAAGGCCTCATCATGACGGCGCGAGCTGGGCTGGCGCGCGAACGATCCCTCCGGTGGCGCGCGTCGGATGGCTTGCTCCTGGCGACAGTTGTCGTCGTCGTGGCGGTCTCGGCCGGCGCCGTAGTAGCGGCCGCTCCGCTCATCGCGCTCGCAACCGCGGCCGCCGCGCTGGTCGTGGTTGCGTGCCTCGCCAAACCGGACGTTGCCACTTACCTCGCGCTGGCCATCCTCTACAGCAACGCGGCGGCGATCGCGGTTCAATTCCATGGCTTGCCCGGATGGGCCGGGCTGAGCATGCCGCTCATCCTCGCCATGCCGCTCGGATACCACCTGGTTGTCCGTCGGCAACGGGTCACCGTGACCGCCGCGTTTCCGTTCGTGGTCGTGTATCTCCTGGTCGCGATTGCCTCGACTGCTCTCGCGGCGAACGCCTCGTCGGCGTTCGAGCGGCTACTGGTCTTTCTGGTCGGCGGTTTTGGACTGTTCTTTGCCTTGACCAATGCCTTGCGGACGATCGAGATGGTGCGGAACGCGGTCTGGGTACTGATGGCTGTGGGAGCAGTCGTCGGGGCGCTGTCGGTCTACCAGTTCGTTACCCGGGATTACAGAAACGACTTCCTGGGCTTCGCGCAGGTGGACCTACCGGGTGCCGGCGTCACCCAGTTCCGCGCCAGCCTGGAGGGCATTCCGCGCTCGGAGGGACCTGTCGGCGAGACCAATCGTTACGCGCAGGTGATGCTGGTCCTCCTTCCGCTCGGCATGTTCGTGGCCCGGGCAGACAGGCGCCGGTGGGTGAAGGTAGTTGCGCTGGTCCCGACCATGCTGATCCTGCTCGGCGTGGTCGCGACGTTTTCGCGCGGTGCCGCGGTCGCCGTGGCGGCGATGATCGTTGTTGCCGCGCTGTTCCGTTACATCCGCCTGATTCACGTCGCCGCATTGCTCCTGGCGGGCGCCGCCGCCCTCGCGATATTTCCTTCGTACGCGGACCGTTTGCTCGACCTGCAGGCGCTGGCCGCGCTCGACCGGACAAGCGGCGCGCAGGCGACCGTTGAGGGAGACGCGAGCAACTTGCGTGGTCGCGTAACGCACGTCCTCGCCGCGTTCTACGCGTTTGTTGATCATCCGCTCCTGGGTGTTGGCCCGGGGCAGTTCGGCACCCACTACCAGCATTACGCGCGGGCCGTCGCCGATACAGCCTTCGACGCTCGCATCCAGGCGGGCGAGCGGGAGCCGCACAATCTGTACACCGGCATAGCGGCTGAGCTCGGGATGGCCGGCTTCGTCGCGTTCTTCGGCTTGATCGCCGTTACGATGCGTGACCTACTTCGCGCTCGACGGCGGTGGCTCACGGAGCGCCCGGATGTCGCGCATCTCGCGACGGCGTTCTGGATAGCCCTACTCGGGTACTTGGTAAGCGGCATCGGCCTGCACCTCCAGTACGAGAGGTACTTCTGGGTGCTCGTTGCGCTGGCGGCGATAACGGCCCACCTGGCGCTCCGGCTCGAGCCCCGCACGGACGGCGGCCGAACGGCCGTCGGGCGTGCGCTGCCTCTTCCGTTTGTCGCTCGCTGAACCTCGCCGCCGACCGGCAGTGAGCCGACGACGGCCGCACCTGGCGACGTGAGTCAGGAGAGGCCGGCTGGTATGGGCGGAGGGGACGAGCGGGCAGCCGATGCCGGCCCAATCGACGACCGGGCGCGCGCCGAGACCCGCATGCAGATACGCGGATCCGGCCTTCTGATGGTCGGCCGTGTGACCGCGCTGGCGACGAACTTCGTCACGCAGGTGATCATCGTTCGGTACCTCAGCATGGCGGCCTACGGCGCGTTCGCTTACGGGATCGCGCTCGTCGCGCTCATTCAGGTCCTGCTCGGGCTCGGGCTCGACCGCGCAGTCCCCCGTTACCTTCCGCTGTACGAGGAACGGCGCGACCACGCCGCGCTCTTCGGGACGCTGACGCTCGTAGCGGGAACGATCGCGGCGCTCGGCTTCGCCACGATCGGGATCGTCTACGCGCTCCAAAGCTGGCTTGCCGGCAGCGTGGTCAACGATCCGACGGCCGTCAGTGTCCTACTGATCCTGATTTTTCTGGCGCCCATCGAGTCGTTCGATTCCTACCTGACGAACGTTCTCGCAGTTTTCGGAGCGACGAGGGCGATCTTCCTGCGGCGCTACGTCGTCACGCCCGTGCTCCGCCTCGGGGTAGCGACGTTGCTCGTCCTTGGTTCACTTGACGTCGGATTCCTCGCCATCGGCTACGTCGTGACCGGTGTGCTCGGACTCGCGCTCTTTGGAACCCTACTCCCAGGTATCCTGCGCCGTCGGCGCCTGCTCGACCGGCTGCCCCTGCGTGGCATGCGCTTCCACGTCCGCGAGTTGGTCGGCTACGGCCTGCCGGTCTTGAGCACAGACCTGCTGATCGGGCTGATGCTCGCGTTCGATGCCGTCCTTCTGACGTACAGCTACGGCACCGAAGAGCTGGCCGCGCTGCAGGCCGTCGAGCCGGCCGCTCGCACGAACATGCTGGTGATGGCCAGCTTCAGCCTGCTGTTCGTCCCGGTCGCCACGCGCTTCTTTGCGCGCTTCCAGCATGATGCTGTGAATGACCTCTACTGGCAGACGACCGCGTGGATGGCGGTTCTAGGGTTCCCGATATTTGCCCTGACGTTCGGTTTGGCCGAGCCGCTGACCGAATTCCTGTACGGTGAGAGATACCGGGACTCGTGGACGTTCCTGGCGTTGCTGGCGTTGGGCAGGTACGTTGACGCCGCTTTCGGTGCCAACGGGTTGACCTTGCGGGTCTACGGGAAAGTGAAGGAGCTCGTGTCAATTAATGTCGTGGCGGCGATTCTGCACGTGGTGGTGGCGATGCTCTTGATCCCGCCAGTCGGCGCGCTCGGCGCCGCTGTCGCGGTGGCCGTTACCTTCATCGTGTACAACGTGATCAAGCAGCTCGCGATCGGCAGGTACACGCCCGTGAAGCCCGTCAATCGCAGGTACGCTGGCGTCTACGTCGTCATCGCCGGCGCAGCGCTCCTGTTCGTCGCGCAGTGGCTGATGGCACCTCCGCTTGTCGTCGCCGTAGCCACAACGGCACTGCTTGCACTCATCGTCTTCGCCGTCGGGAGGCGCGTGCTGCACATTAATGAGATGTTTCCCGAGTTGCTGCGCGTGCCCGGCGCCCGTTTCCTGCTCGGCGGCTGAAGATCGTGGAATCGCTCGGGCGCGGGGAGCGCCGTCCGGCCGTCGGCGACCGTGTTCCTTCCGGACTTGCCGTTGCGGCTGTGCTCCGCCGGGTCGACCGCTCGCTGTCACGCCGCCGGGAGCGGTCACGCGCACTCCGCGACCTGAACGCAATCACGGCGCGCATGGCCGCGCTGGGACAGCCGGCAGACGACGCACGCCTCATCTGGGTACACTCGCCGGGCAGGGGTGGACAAGTACTCTTAATCGAGCCGGCCGACGGCGAGCGGCTGCTGCTGAAGTTGGCGAGGCACCGGCATCGGAGCGCCGCGCTTCGCCACGAGACGCGTGTTCTGCGCGCACTCCAATGCGCGAAGCTCGCCGAATTCGCTGGCTTGGTGCCGAAACCGGTCGTCGCCGGCGCTGCAAGCGGCTGGTACTTCGCGGCGCAAACGGCGCTCGACGGACGGTCACCAGCGGGCGCCGCGACTGGACTCTCCACGCCGCTGCTGGCGAACGCCCTGCGCGCGATCGGCGTCTTGCACCGCGCAACCAAGCAGCCGATCGTCGTCGGCCGACGCGAGCTGCAGCGGTGGGTGGGCCGGCGAATGAGGATCGTCAAGGCGTTGTTGGCGATGGACGGCCACCGCTCATTGGCGGCCTCGGCGGACGCAATCGAGCGGGACCTGCGCGCGCGGCTCGACGGTCGGGCCGTCGCGACGTGCCTCACGCACGGCGACTACTGGCACAAGAACGTCCTCGTCGCCGGCGACTCAATCGTCGGCGTTATCGATTGGGACAGTGCCGCGTATGGGGAGCTGCCCTCGAACGACTACTTCCATTTCGTGCTGACTGCGCGTCGGTGGCCGGACCGAACGCCATGGGGACAGGTGGTTGCCAATGTCCTCACCACTGGCTGGTCGCATGCGGAGCGCGATCTGTTCGGCATCGCGATGGTGCCGCGCCCAGCCGATGCGCCCGAGATGTTGGCGCTCTACTGGCTGCAATGCGTCGAAGCGAGCCGTCGGCGCGACCCGGAGACCACTGCCTCACGGCGCTGGATAAGAGCAAATGTGGCCTGCGTGGTCGAGGCGTTGAACTGAACCGATGGGTGCCTGCCGCGCGATCGACATCCATGGCGTCGGCCGGGTGGCTCTCATCGATCCGGCACCGGCGGACGTTCATGCGGTCGAGAGGCAGCTCGGGATCCGCTCTCGCGGAGCAGATGACGGTGCTTCGGATGCCGTGATCAGAGTGCGTTACACTCGGCGACTGGAAGCCGGCGGTCGAGCCACGCGTCGCATCGGCGCGCTCGATGTCGAATGGTGGCCCGACAAGTCCGCACTGATACTTCGCCCGTCCGGCAAGGCGGGCTCGAGCGTCGTAGTCCCGTTCGACCAAGTAGGCCAGGTGGTGGAAATCGTGGCCGAAAGCGGCGTCGGCGCGATCCCCTTCCTGATCCCCATCCTGAACCTGTGCCTGCTCCAACGCGGCGTCCTGCCGCTGCACGCGTCAGCGTTTGTCCATGGCGGGATCGGAACCGTCGCCATGGGTTGGTCCCAGAGCGGTAAGACGGAGGTGCTGCTAGCCGCGTTAGGCGACGGCGGGACGTACGTCTCTGACGAATGGAGCTACGTGAGCGGCGGGATCGCGTACGGCCTGCCAACGCGCGTCAGGGTCGAGGCGGGACACCGGCGTGCGGAGGCGGTCGTGCGCAGTCCGGTCTCGTGGCCCCTGCAACGACGCCTCGCTGCGCTCGCCTTGCTCGACGGAATCGTTGCCCAAGTGAGGCTGGTTGGCCGGTCGCCGCTTCCCGGGCGGCGCCTAACAGACCGTCTGCTGGCCGCGGCCCGGCGGCGCACGCACGTGGACGTGCCACCGCGACAGCTGTTCGGGGCGCGCGCCTGCGTACCGTCGCTGGCGCTCCAGCGCGCGCTGTGGCTCGTGCCGACTGACGGCGAAGGCGTCCACGTCGAGCGCGTGCCGGCGCGCGACGTCGCCGCGCGCATGGTCTTCGCTCACGTTCACCACCGCATGTCGCTCCTCGACGTCTACTGGCGGCATCGATATGCGCATCCGGAGCTCGCGAGCACCACGATCGAGCAGATGGCTGTGCTCGAGGCGGACCTCCTTCAGCGTTTCCTGGCCCACGTTCCGACCTTCCTCGTCGAGCACCCGCGGCACGCAAGTCCATTGGCTCTGCTGCCGGCGCTGAAGACAGCGCGAATCGGTCGGACGCGGCGGGGCAGCGACGACTGATGCGCGTTCTCTGCGTGATGCACGGCCTGCCGTTTCCGCTGACGAGCGGTCGGCTGCGTCACTACTACCTGCTGCGTGAGCTCGCCAAGAGGCACGAGGTGGTTCTCTTCGCGTTGCTTGCGCCCAATGACAAGCCCGACTACGCAGCGCCCCTCAGCAACTTCGCGCAGGTGCACATGGCGGCGGCCCGTGGCGGTGGCAGGAAAGCGCGTTTGCTGCGGGCGCTCGATTCGCTTGGTGTCCCAACGCCCGCTGCCCGACGTGCGGCAGCCCGTGTCCTGGCTCTCGACATCGTCCGGAGTGACGACACAGTCGCCGTCTTCTACGGTCGAGGAGCGTTCTCGGTTTGGCGGCTCCTGCGTGGCACGCTGCCCTGCGTGTACGACGTCTGCGACGCACAGTCGCTGCACGCGCGGCGCAAGATCAGTCACGCGCGCCTCAGCGACCAGCCGGGCCTTCTGTTGCGCTACCTGGCGGCTCGCTGGCGCGAGTCGAACGTGGTCGCCAATTCGCAGGGAGCGACGTTCGCCTCATGGCGCGATATGCGGGCCGCGACCGGACGAAGCGTTGTTGGTCCAGACGTCGCGGTCGTGCCCAACGGGGTCGACATCGACTACTGGCAGCGGCTGACGCCGCGTCTCGGAAGCGAGATCGTATTCACGGGCGCGATGGACTACGAGCCGAACACCGACGCCGCGCTGCAGCTGACCGACGTCATCGTCCCGCTGGTTCGGGCCAAGTTGCCCGACGTGCGGTTACGGATCATCGGTCGCGATCCCCCGCCGCTCCTCGAGCAGCGCGGCCGCCTGCCCGGCGTGACGGTGACCGGGTTCGTCGAAGACCTGCGACCACAGCTCGAGCGAGCTGCCGTCTTCGCGGCCCCTCTACGCCACGGAGCGGGCATCCAGAACAAGCTGTTGGAGGCGATGGCGATGGAGATACCCTCCGTCGCGAGCCCCTTGGCCGCTGCGGGCCTGCGGTCCGAAGATGGACGGCTGCCGCCGGTGACGACCGCGCGCGATGCGCAGACTTTCGCCAACCGGCTGATTGAACGCCTGCAAGCTGCGGCCGCCGATCCGACTCCGCATGCCGCAGGACGCGAGTTCGTCGCGCGCTACTTTCGCTGGCCGGCCGCCGCTCGCCGGCTGGAACAGATGCTGGCCCACGCCGGCGGCGGCGACCGGGACGGATAGTCGTAGCCGGTACGCCTACCGGCTACATAGCCAGTCGGTGTATGCGAACACGCGGCCGTACGCGGCTGCTCGCGTGGGTAGCGCAAGCGCCTGGCGCCGGTTGAGAAGCCAAGCAGGTGGTAGTACGTCCTGTAGATTTCCAGCCGGGTCCGCCGGCGGCTGCGTTACGCCTGATCGCGTTCGCGACGCGCCCGAGGGCTGAGTTCGACCAGCCGCACGCGCCTGCGTAGCCGTTCCTATCGAGCAGCTTGATGACGTGCAGAATCAGCCCGCTGCCGCGGCGCCGGTCGTGCCCATCGGCCAGGGTGCCCGAGCGTGTGCATGGCCGATTGATCGGCGGGAATGAACGCGTATCCGAAGAGCACGCGCGCGCGAGCTCACCCGCGCCGGGCGTGCGGAAACCGGCATATGCGGTCCGATCCCCGAGAAAGCGGCGCACAACCTTCGCTGCCGGAGCCACGTCGGACGTGTCGCCGAGGTGGAGGCTGGCGGCGATGCGGCTGGCGCCCGCGAAAGCGACCCCAGTTGTTGGTCGAGTCCTTGTGTGTCGCGGTTACCGTCCGCCAGCGACTATGGCCGCCCAGGTCTTCGAGCGGATGGCCGACAGCCACTTGCTGAAGCTTAGATCGTCCGTGCCTCACAACTTGATGAGGTCGGCCGCCACGACGTAGGCGCCGAGCTGGCGGCCGAAGGCAAGGACCGCGTCCGTGCAGACCTTCTCGCGCCGATCACCGCCATGACCGCCGACCGCGCCTTGGTGTAGTAAGTCGACGCCCGGTGCGCGCAAACACCAGCGCAGCGGCGAGCCGCTGTCGAGGGTCAGTGATTCCGTCTAAGTGATCACTGAGTCTGTCAGTCGCCGGTAGAGCGTGCTGCTCGTGCCGATGCGACGCCACTGATCATGTGGCGCCGGCTTGACTGTAATCGTCGCCCCGCTGGGCGGCAGCGTCCCCGGCTGCGAGCGGGCGCGCTGGAGCGTGCACAGCGGGACGGCGTCGGCGGGCGCCTCGGTGACGAGCAGGAAGCGCTCGCCGTCGCACACGGCGAGCCGACCGTCGAGGCGCAGGTGGACCTCTACGCGCTTGCCGGCATAGCCGCGCCCGCGGGGCCCCGGCGGCAGCTGCAGGATCGTCGCGCCGGCCCGCACGGTGTCGTCGTTGGCCACCACGCGGCGGTACTTGAGGCAGAAGACATGCTCGAGCCGCAGGCCGGCCGGCCTTGGGCGCCAGGCCGCCGTCGGATCTGCCGGCGGGACGCTGAAGCGGCGGTTGTGGCGCCGCAGGTGGCGGCGCAGCACCTCCTCGGCCATCTCGCGGTCGGCCGCGCCGGCGAGGCGCAGTTCGCCGACCCGGCGATCCTGGCAGGTGCCCCACAGCCGCTCGATGCTACCCTTGGCCTGCCGTGAGCGGGCGGCGATCGAGTTGATGCCCAGCTCTTCGAGGGCGCGCCCGACCTGCGTCGGCGTGCGCCGGTCGACGAGCTGCTCCTCGAGGGTCAGCTCTCCCGCCCGCGTCTCGAAGATGGTATGCCGATCGCGACAGACGGCCAGCGGCAGGCCGTGCCGCCGGACGGTGTCGGGCCACACGTGCAGATAGCGTGCCGCGTCCTCCTGCTCACGGAAGGTGGCGCCGGTGACGATGCCGGTCGCGCCGTCAATCGCGCCGACCAGGGTCAGCGAAGGCCGGGGCCTTCGAGCCAGTCGTGGCGGCTGCCATCGAGCTGAAGCAGCAGGCCGGCTGGGGCATCCGATCGCTTCGGCTGCGATGGCGCGGCGAGCGCCGGCGGCGCGGGCTAGCTCGGCCGGCGGCGCGCAGGATGCGGCGCACGGCGACGCGGCTCACGCTTATTCCTTCGTGCTCCGCGAGCAGCTCGGGGCGAGGTGGCAGTCGTTGATCGCGGCATAGCGGTCGCTGGCGAGACGACGATCCGCTGGCGGGTCTCGTCGCTGAGGCGGCCGGTCGAAGGGCGGCCGCGGTTGCGGTGGACGAGGGCCGCCGGTCCGTCGCGTTGGAAGCCCTTCGTGAGCCGCCACACCTGGCGTTCCGAGCGGTTCATCAGGCTGGCCGGCTCGGCCACGCTGAGCTCGCCCACCAGTAGCTTCGTCAGGACGATGGTGCGCTGCTGATCGCTGCTGGTCATCGTGATCGTCTCCCTCATCGGCGGAGACTGACAAAGTCACTGATCACTTAGCACTGACAGATTCGCGGACCAACAACAGGGGTGACGGCGAGCTCCTTGACGCTGTGTTTATTCTTCAGGTCGCACCGGTCTACGGAACCAAGTGAGCCGTCGGCGGCACCCTTCAGCGCGGTCCAGGCGCTCGTCGACCTCGACAAGCCGAGGAGTTCCGACCGCGGCATCAGAATCGTAGTCGGTGGACGAGGAAGAGACGCGCCCAGCGGCGACACGCAGAGAGTGCCGCGACCAGGGCCAAGGCGACAGCGAACAGCGCCGATCGGCTGCCACGGAGCGACGATGGTTTCGACTTCATGACCGACTCCCTCTTCGCCCGTGGACAGAAAGACCGGCGCACCCAACGCACGCCGAGGTGCTAAATCCGCGGAGTGCTGCAACGTCCGCACCCTGACTGGCGCACGGGCACTTCGCCTGCTGCCTCCACGGCCGAGGGCACTGCCTCGGCGGCGATCCGGCGAGCACACGACTTCTCAGCGCCGGCGGAAGCGTACACGAAGCTGCGCGCCGGCCGTAGAGACGCCCAGGGCCGAACAGCCGAGCGCCGGGCCGCCCTCCTCAGTCTCCGCGGTAGAGCCAGTCGGTATACCCGAGAAGCCTTCCGTACCGCGCGCGCCACTCGGGAATTTTCAGCGCGTACCGCTCGTTGAACAGCCACGGCACGTGCCGGCCGACGGAGATGATGTTCCAGCCATCAGCTCGGTCCACGAACAGCGCCGCGCGCATCAGCGCGCGGTCCGACCACTCCCAAGCGTCATACCCGTTCTGGTGCAGCAGCTCAGCCTGCACGGCGAGGCCCTGCAGCGACTCGAGCGTGTAGATGAGTGCCGTCCGGCCGGGCGGCCAGCCGAGGCCGCCTGCCCGGCTGATGTCAGCGACGATCGCGCCGTCGAGGTTGATCCCTGACCGCCAGCACGGTGGATTTATCGGCGTGTATGCGTCGGGATCGCACGCCCACTCGACGTCGTGACGGTTGAGCGGCTCCCAATCGTTCCATGCGTCGCGATCACCTAGGAAGCCGCGCAGCACGGTCGCGGCCCGGGCCACGTCAATGGTGTCGCCGAGGTAGAGGCTGGCGGCAATACGGGACGCGCCGGCAAACGCACCCCAGTTGTTGATGGAATCCTCGTGGGTAGCGGTCAGCGACCGCCAACGACCGTGGCCGCCGAGTTCGCGCGTGCGGATCTCGGACAGCCAGCTGCGGAACTCCCGGTCGTCGTCGCCTGACAGGCGGATGAAGTCGGCCGCCAGGACGTACGCGGCGAGCTGCCGGCCCAGCGCCAGAATGCTGTTGTCCGCGCCCTCGCGCTCGGTGCCGATTGCTTCGATGATCGCCTGTCGCGCCTTCGCCTCGTAGGCCTCGTCGCCCGTTCGTGCAAACACGAGCGCGGCAGCCAGTGCCCGGACGCCATGCCGGTTGTCCTGGTCGGTTAGGTCGGCGCGCCCTGGCGGCGCGTCGGCTACCGCCTCGAGGTCCTCCCACGCAGCAACGCCGGTCGGCTGCGCCATCAGGTCGGCACCACTGATGAGCAAGTAGTCAGCGCCCGCGACATCGGGCGGCGAATGGGAGGCTGTCGGTGGCGCCCCCGTCGTCGCGGCCGGCTGACGCCTCGTGGCCGCAGCCGTAGCGGTCCGGTTGTCGGGCACCGTCTTCGTGCTCTCCGTCGTCGGAGCCAGCGAGCCGCCGACGCCGCCGTGGCGGCCGGACGATGTCGCCTCGATCAGCGGCAGGAGCGCCAGCCCGCCGACGAGCAGGGCGAGCACGATGAGCGGCGACGTCTTGTCCATCCGCCGACGCGGCCGCGAGAGGTTGGATGTCGAGCGATCCGGCATGTCTGTCCAGCAAGCCTACGAGCCGTTCGGAATTGGTGTCGCCGCGCGGTCATAACATCGTGCCAGATCGATGAGCCGGCGCCTGCTTCGGGTACTTTTGGCCGCCGAGGATACGGCGGGAGTGCGCGCGCTCAATCTCCTGCTCGCGTCTGGCGACGTGCAGGTTGTCGCTGTCCTGGCGAGCTCGGGCGGCGGACGACGCGGAGCGACGGTCGCTCAAGCGGCGGCCGCGCGCGGCATCGCCGTCTGGCCGCCGCGCGTGCTGACCTACCCAGCGACCGCCGGGTTGATGGCTGCCACATCTGTCGACCTGATGCTCAACGTGCACTCGCTGGTCGTTGTCGCTGACGCGCTGCTCGACGTACCGACGCTGGGCGCGTTCAACCTGCATCCCGGCCCGCTGCCGCGCTACGCCGGTCTCAATTCCCCCCTCTGGGCCGTCTATCGATCCGAGAACCGGTACGGTGCGACCCTTCACCGTATGACGACGCGCATCGACGCCGGCCCGATCTTCGAGCAGCAGCTGTTCGATGTCGCGCCACGTGAGACCGGGCTCAGCCTGACCGTGAAGGCGGTGCAGTGCGGCCTCGGCCTGCTCGAGCGGTTCGTGCGCGGGTTGCCGGGTTCAGCGGATCCGCGGCGAATGCGCGAGCAGGACCAGACACGACGCGAGTACCTCGGGGAGGGGCCACCCGACGGTGGCCGGTTGCGCTGGCGGCTGCCAGCGAGCCGGCTTGACGCTTTTGTGCGCGCCTGTGACTTCGGGCCGTTCCCTTCCCCGTGGGGACACCCCTCCGTCACGTTACGGGCAAGGAGGCTGCACGTCCTGGCCGCTGAGACCGCGCCCGAGACGCCTGAATCGCGCCCGCCCGGTACTGTGATATCAGTCAGTGGCGGCGCAGCGTCGGTCGCGACGGGGGAAGGACTCCTTGTGCTGAAGAAACTGGAGGTCGATGGGCGGCTGGTGGACGCAGCAGAGGTGATTCGACACGGCCAGAGTTTCGACGTCGAATGACGGCGCGTGGTATGACCGCACGACACGTCGAGCGGCGCCTAGCGGCCGGCATCAGCCTGTTTTCGACCTGTCCCCAATCGAAGGACCTGCCGCAAAACGTCTACGTCGACGCGGTGACCAGGGTCGCCCAGTGGAGCGAACACGCGGGCTGCGAGGGAATACTCGTCTACACCGACAACTCGCTGCTCGATCCGTGGATGGTCGGGCAGCTGATCATCGCGAGGACCTCACGGCTGAGCCCGCTGGTAGCCGTACAGCCCATCTACATGCACCCGTACACGGTCGCCAAGCTGGTCAGCTCGATCGCGTACCTGACTCGCCGCCGCGTCGCCCTCAACATGGTGGCTGGCGGCTTCACGCGTGACCTCTTGGCTCTCGACGACGAGACCGAGCACGACGGCCGCTACGCTCGGGTGATCGAGTACACGCGCATCATCACCCGGCTGCTGGCCGGTCCCGAACCGGTGTCTTTCGATGGACGGTACTACCGCGTCCATAACTTGCGCCTCAACCCGCCGCTCGATTCCGAATACCGCCCTCGGATCCTGTTGTCAGGCTCGTCGCCGGCCGGGCTCGCTGCCGCCGCGGCCACCGGCGCCACTGCCGTCTGTTATCCCAACCGCGTCGGTATCGAGCCGCCCCGCCCGACGGGGACGGAGGGTGGCTTCGGCGTGCGGGTCGGCGTGATCGCGCGCAATACGGATCGTGAGGCGTGGCGCGTCGCTCGGACGCGCTTCCCTGAGGATCGACACGGGCAGCTGACGCACGCGCTCGCGATGGCCGTCTCAGATTCGCACTGGCACGGCCAGCTCTCGGCGGCCGATGCTCCCGAAGGCGACGATCCGTACTGGCTTGGCCCGTTCCAGAACTACCGGACTTTTTGTCCATACGTGGTGGGCAGCTACGACACCGTCGCCGAGCAGCTCGCCGGCTACGTGGGGCTCGGCTTCAAGACCTTCATCCTCGACGTTCCCGTTTCACTCGAGGAGATGGAGCACATCGGCGAAGCCTTCGATCGCGCGCTCAGGGCGGTGACGGTGTGAGGCTCGAGGAGTACGTCCGCCGGGCCGCGGCACGCTGGCCCGACCGAACAGCGGTGGTGATGAGCGATGAGCGACTGACGTTCGCTGAGCTCGACGAGTCGAGCGACCGCCTGGCCTACCAGCTGCGCAGCGCCGGCTGCGAGTACGGCGATCGAGTGGCGCTGTTCGTCGCAAAGTCACCCGGCGCGATGCTGGCGATGCTCGCCGTCCTCAAGGCGGGCTGTGTCTACGTGCCGGTCGACCTGACCAGCCCGTCGTCGCGGCTGGCCAAGATACTGGCGAGCGCACAGCCGAGGCTGATCCTGGCGACGTCGGCATCGGCGGCCAGCGCATACGGAGCGCTCGCAGCGACCGAGCAGGCCGGCATGGGCGTCGCCTTTCTCGACGAACCGGCGCCGATTGACGTCCGGGCGGTGTTCACGGCCGCCGCCTGGCAGTCTCAACCGACGTCGGTCGAGGCTCTCGCAGACGACGGCGCGGCACACATCCTGTTCACGTCCGGCTCAACCGGCGTGCCCAAGGGCGTCGTGATCAACCACTCCAACGTGAGCGCCTTCGTGGAGTGGGCCGTCGACTTCTTCGCGATCGCGAGCGACGATCGCGTCTCAGGTCACTCGCCGCTATATTTTGACCTCTCGACGTTCGACATCTATGGCAGCCTCGCCGCCGGCGCCGAGCTCCACCTCGTGCCCCCGTCGGCTAACCTGCTGCCGCAGCAGCTCGCCTCCTTCATCCGGAACTCGGAGTTGACGCAGTGGTTCTCCGTCCCGTCGGCGCTGGTGTTCATGCTTCGCGGTGGCGTGATCGGGGAGCCCGACTTCCCGTCACTGCGCCGCCTGCTGTGGTGCGGCGAGGTGTTGCCAACGCCGGCCGTCGCCGAGCTGATGACGAGGGTTTCGCACGCGATGTTCGTGAACCTTTACGGCCCGACCGAGACGACGATCGCCAGCACGTACCATGTCGTTGCCCGGGTTCCAGTTGACCTAACGGTGCCCATTCCGATTGGGCGCCCGTGCGGCGGGGAGGATGCCTTCGTTGTCGACTCCCGGCTGCGTCCGCTGGCGCCCGGGGACGTTGGCGAGTTGTGCGTCTCCGGTGCGGGTGTCAGCCCGGGGTACTGGCGCGACGAAGAACGGACGCGGATGGCGTTCGTCACCCTGCGCACGCCCGACGGGCACCAGCAGCGAACGTATCGGACGGGCGACCTTGCGTACAGCGACGACGACGGCCTGCTCCACTTCGTCGGCCGAAACGACTCGCAGATCAAGAGCCGCGGTTATCGAATTGAGCTCGGTGAGGTCGAGGCGATGCTCCACACCTTGCCCGCGATGCGTGACCTGGCGGTGGTCGCACTCGAGGCGGACGACTTCAGCGGGATGAAAATCTGCTGCGCTTACGTGCCCGAAGTAGCGGGCCGGCCGATCTCGCTGTCATCGATTCGTTCTCAGGCGGCGCGCCTCCTTCCTGCGTACATGATTCCAAGCGACTGGCTGACGCTCGACGAGCTGCCGCGTACAGCCAACGGGAAGGTCGACCGGCCCGAACTGCGCCGCCGATTCAGCGCCAGCGTTGGAAACCGGGGCCAGCCGAGGCCGCGATGCGGCGCTTGACAGCCGATTACGTGCCGGCGCGCGTCGAACGGCTGTTGCGTGAAGTTGTCGCCAGCGACGTTCAGTCCGAAGACCAGGACCTGATCGAGAGTGGCATCCTCGACTCGTTGCTGATCGTCCAACTCCTGGTCGCGATCGAGCAGGAATTTGATGTGCAGGTTCCGCCGGCCGACCTAAACATCGAGCGCCTGCGCACGATACGCAGCATCAGCCTGTTTGTGACCGACCTGGCACGGTCGGAGGACGAGTGACAGCCGCCATTCGCGCACTCGAGCCGTCCGATCTGGACGACGTTGCGCGCCTGTACGAGTCGATATACCGGCGTGGCGCCGGTACACACGACGCCCGTTTCCTGCGCGACGTATTCCTCGATGGCCCGGCTGTCGATCCGGCCATCCCCTCACTGGTCTACGTCGGACGCGACGGCCGCATCAGTGGATTCATCGGCGCGACGGTCACCCCCATGCGCTTCCGCGGCGAGCCGGTTCGTATGGTCACGGCTTCCCACCTGCTGACTGATCCCGAAGAGCCGTCGAGCGCCCAGGGCGGGCTGCTTCTCCGGTCGCTGCTGGCCGGTGCGCAGGACTTAACCATCACCGACACGGCCATCCGGCCGGTGGCGCACATGTGGCGGCTGCTGGGCGGCACCACGTCGCAGCTCGCGTCGGTCGTCTGGCTGAAGATCGTCCACCCGTCGCGCTTCGCTTTCCAGCAGCTCGCACGCCACACACGGCGGCCGTCGCGCTGGGCCGCGGGGTCGGTGCTGCGGACGCCGGGCGCCGGCTCAACCGAGCGCGAGGCGCGCGTGGGCAGCGTCCGGGCCAGCCCGGGCGAAGTGCAGACTGTGCCACTGGATGCGCAGCTGGCCATCGATGAACGGCAACGGGTCCTGCGCGGGCTCGACCTCGTGCCGGATTACAGTCTAGCGCACTTCGACTGGCTACTGGCGCGGGCGGCGGCGGCGCCTGGCGGGGGGAGGCTCGTGGCAAAGGCGGTTGTTGTCGAGGAGCGGGTCGTGGGGTGGTACGTCTACCGCCACCGTAGCGACCACGTATCGAGCGTGCTGCAGCTGGTGGGCGACTTCCGCTCGCTGCGCGTCGTCGCATCGGCCCTGCTGCGCGACGCCCGGTTACGTCGAGCCTCGGCCGTCCAGGGGCGCCTGGAGCCGCATCTCGTCGAGGAGTTCGCCGGACGGACAGCGTTCCTCCGTCTGGGCCCACGATTCCTCGTTCATTCACGCCGGCCGGAAATCGTCACGGCCGTGCTAGGCGGTCGCGCGATGGTGTCTCGACTCGACGGGGAGTGGTGGTGAACCTCGCGCCACGCGGCCGACGCCAGATTCCGCGAAAAGCAGCGCTGATCGTGGGCAAGGATGCATTCCAGGCACGCAACGTGCTTGCGGCCACGCGCGCACTCGGGCTGGCCGGGTGGCGGGTTGCGATCGGCTCGCCGGTTCCTGGGCTCGCCTCGCGCTCGAGGTGGGCAAGCCGCTGGCACCACGTACCGTCGCCTGCCCAGGACTTCGAGACGTTCGTGGCTGCCACCAACCGGGCAATTCGCGCCGGGCGGTATGACGTCGTCTTTGCCGCCGGCGACGCGGAGCTGCTGGCCCTGTCGCTGGCAATGGACAGGATCGACTCGTGCGTGCCGCATCCGCCGGCGCCGGTCACGCTTCGCGCACTCGACAAGCTGCACTTGGCGGCGGCGGCGGAAGGAGTCGGAATGGCGGTCCCACGAACGCGTGAAGCGACCGCGGATGAACTTGCCGAAGTGCGCGGGCCGGTCCTGGTCAAGGCACGGCTGCACTGGCAGCCCGGTGCGCAGCGTGTCCCCGATCGTCTCAACGCGTTGCGCGTCCACGGCGGCGAAGCAGCGAAAGCGCGGACCGTGGAGATAACGAAGGCCGGCGGCCAGGCCGTGCTGCAGGAAGTGATCGGCGGTAGGCACACGGCGTACGTTGCGCTCCTGGACGAGCAACACGAGGTGGTGGTCTCACACCAGCAGGACGGGTATGGCACGTGGCCGGCGAGAGACGGCGTGTGGACCAGGGCCGAGATCGTCGCCCCACGCGCCGACATAGACGTACAGTCGGCGGCCGTGCTCCGCGAGTTGCGCTGGACCGGCTTGGTACAGCTGCAGTTCCTCGTTGGCGCCGACGACCGGCCGAGGCTGATCGACCTCAACGGGCGCTTCTACGCTTCAATCGGGCTGGCGCTTGCGGCGGGAGTGAATCTGCCGGCGCTGTCGGCGGCCCTGGCACTCGGCGAGAGACCGGCGCGGACAGAGCCGGCGCGCGCAGGACTCCGCTACCAGTGGCTCGAAGGCGACTTGCTGCGGGCGCTCGAAGACCGGCGCGGTGGCCTACTCGCCGACGTCGCGGACACGCTCCGCTACGCGCGTGGCGCCGTCCCCAGCCTGTGGCGGCGTGACGACCCAGCGCCGGTCCTCGCCTGGCTTGGCTCCCTGGCTCCGCGCGTCACCGACCGCGGCCTGGTGCGCCGCGGCCGACCCGCCTGAGTGGGGGACCGCCGCTTGGTGATCGCGCACCGTCTGCCAGCGATCGATCTGCCGGCCCGTGACGAAGTTCCAGGTGGCACGCGCGGCGGCAGCGTTCGCCACGACGAAATATGCCGGCACCGTCAGGAGCCGCGACTGGCCCAGCCGGTGACGGCGTAGCAGCAAGCCCGCTACGGCCGCAGAGTAGAAGGTGACCTGCGTCAGGGCCGCGGCGCTGTACAGCGGGCCTGAGCGCGCCAGGAGAGCGGAGGCGAGCGCGAGCAGGCCGACCGGCACGAAGAGCAGCCAGCGTAGAACCTTGTGTGAGAAAAGCTGGATGGAATAGAAGCCGTGACGCCTGACGTCGAGCAGGTCGGACATCGCGGCCAGTCCGCGCAGTCCACGGCTGAGCACGCGCACTTTGCGCTGGTACTCGGCGTCCAGTGATGGCGCCGGCGGCTCATATGCAATCGCCTGCCGGGCGAAGACGAGACGGCGCCCGTGCCGGATTACTCCCAAGGATACGAACGAGTCGTCGTTAACCCCGGACGGAACCGGCCGGAAATGCGCGCGACGGATGCTGTAGACGGCACCGGTCGCCGCGATGGTGTTACCTGCCCGGCTCTCGAACTCCTTGAGCAGCCGGTCGAACCCCCAGTACGTCTGTTCGCCGGCTTCGCTCGGTGTCGAAGAGGAGCGGTATACCTGGTTGCCGGCTACGCCGCCGATCTCCGGGTCAGCGAACGGGGCAACCAGCTCTCGAAGGCTGGCCTTGCCGAAGATGCTGTTGGCGTCCGTGAAAACCAGGATTTCGTCCGCCGAGGCGTCGACTGCGGCTCGCAGCGCGGCCGCTTTACCGACGCGCGGCAACTCGAGCAACCTGACGTTGCGCCCGGCATACGACCTGACGACGTCGTTCGTGCCGTCGTTGGAACCATCAGAGGCGACAATTATGGTTACACGCTCGCACGGGTAGTCCAGGCCCAGGAGGTTGTCGAGCTTCGTCGCGATCGCCGACACCTCGTTGTACGCGGCGATGACAACCGTCAGCGGCGGCTCGATCGCGCCCGCCTGCACCGGTTTGGGGCGCATCACCGCGCGCACGATGACGAGGAGGGGAAAGAGCACGAACATGTAGGCGAGGGTCATGACTGACCCCCAGAACATACTCTTTGCTGCGGTGCGATGGATCATCTGCCCCTCGATGCTGCGCTTCATCCAGTATGGAGGACTGCCTCGCGCGCCCGAGCATGCGACTCTGGCACTTGTTTCAGGTACCGTTCAACGCGTGCATGGACGTTTTCGGCGCGCCGGGGTGTCGTTCGCGGGTTCGCCGTTCTCGCGGCCGTTCGTGCGGTTGCTCGAGCTTGCCGCCGGCTGGCCAAACGGCGCCTTCGTCGTCCTCACCTATCATCGTATCGCCGAAGCGGGCGAGGATGAACACCTCTACCCGAGCCTCGTCAGCGCGACGCCGCAGGGGTTCGAGCGACAAATGGAGTTTGTCGGCCGGCGCCTGCGTCCGGTCTCGCTGGATCACCTGGCTCAGGCACACCACGGCGCGGTGCACTTGCCGCGCCACGCCGTCCTCGTCACGTTCGACGACGCCTACGCGGACTTCGCGCGCAACGCATGGCCAACACTCCGGCGTCTCGGCATTCCCGTCACGTTGTTCGTACCGACCGCCTATCCCGGCGCCCGTGATCGGCCCTTCTGGTGGGATCGGCTGTGGGCCGCCATGACGATGACGGGCCGGCGTGGGGCGCTCCAGACGCCGGTCGGGAAGTTACTGCTCGGCGACGATCAGCAGCGGCGGACGGCCGCTCGCTCGCTCGTCGACCGGCACAGAGCACTGCCGCACGCGGAGGCGATGGTCAGCGTCGAGACGATCTGTCGCCTGCTGCGGGGGCCGGAGCCCGTCTCGGCCACACTCACTTGGGATGAGTTGCGCACGTTGGCGAGTCAGGGCGTGACGCTTGCGCCTCATTCCCAAAACCACCCGCTGCTGACGACCGTCGACTCCGCTACCCAGCGCTCGGAGCTCGAGCGGTCGCGCCAGACCCTCTTTGCCGAAATGGCCGGTCTTGGCCACCAGCTGGCCGGCGCTGCCGTCGCCTACCCTTCGGGAGCGTACGACCGCGCTGTGCTGGGAGCGACGCGAGAGTGCGGCTACGAGCTTGCGTTCACGACTCGGCGCGGGTTGAACCGCCTGGCGGCAACCCATCCGCTGCGACTGCGCCGGATCAACGTCGGCGCTCGCTCAGGACCCGAGCTGATCAGCGCGCAGATCTCAATTGGCGCAGTCGCAATCCGAGCGACGGCGTGACGGGGGCGAAGGCGGAGCTGCCTCACGTCGCCTACGTCATGTCGCGCTTTCCGAAACTGACCGAGACGTTCATCCTGTACGAAATCCTGGCTTTGCAGGAGCTTGGGTTCAAGGTTTCGGTCTTCCCGCTCCTCCGCCAGCGGGAGCCGGTCAGGCACGCCGAAGTTGAGCGCGTCGCAGCGGTTGTGCAGTACCTCCCCTTTGTCTCGCTCGCCATCCTGCGTTCGCAGCTGCACCATCTGCGCCATCGACCGCGCACGTACGTCCGGACGCTGGCGACGCTGGTCCGGGCGAACCTTGGCAGCGCGAACTACCTGTTCGGTGGGCTGGCCATCTTTGCCAAAGTGGCGCACCTCGCGCGGCTGGCCCGCGCTGCGGGCGTCGACCATGTTCACTGCCACTTCAGCAGCCACCCCGCAACCGCCGGCTTCATCCTGCACCGGTTGAGCGGGATCCCCTACAGCTTCACGGCCCATGGCTCGGATCTTCACGTCGACCGGCACATGCTGTGCGAGAAGGCGTCCGAGGCGGCCTTCGTAGTCGCGATCTCCGAGTACAACCGGCGTGTGATCACCGATCACTGCGGCCCGCAGATCGCGAGTCGCGTGGACGTCATTCACAGCGGCGTGGACGGCGAATTCTTCAGACCTATCGCCGATCTTCCGGCGCAGGGTGCGCCGCTGCGGATCATCTGCGTCGGCAGCCTGGCCGAGGTCAAGGGCCACCGTTACCTGATCGACGCGTTGCGTGACCTCGAGAGCGACGGTATCGACTTCCAGTGCCAGCTCGTCGGTGACGGGCCGCTCCGAGCGCAGCTCGAGCAGCGCGTTGCCGATGCCGGTCTCGCCGATCGTGTCACGTTCCTCGGCGCGCGTGATAGGTCGCAGGTCCGCGCGCTGATGGCCGAGGCAGATGTCCTCGTAGTGCCGAGTGTACCGACGGCGGAGGGACGGCGGGAGGGGATTCCAGTCGTCCTCATGGAAGGCATGGCAAGCGGACTGCCTGCCATAGCGAGCCGTATCTCCGGCATCCCGGAGTTGGTCGACGATGGCGTCAGCGGGTTACTCGTTGCGGCGCGCGACGTGGCGGCGCTCGCCGACGCGCTGAGGCGGCTGCACGGCGACGTCGGCCTCCGGCGGGCGCTTGGCCAGGCCGGCCGTCAGAAGGTCGTCAGGCAGTTCGACATCCGCGCGACTGCCCGGCAACTGGCGGACCGGATCATTGCCACTCATCGGGCGCGCGGCCGCTGTTGAACGGTCGGCGGCGATCACCCGCTCGGCCTGCCGGCCGGCGGCCTCGATTGCCGCTGCCGCCTGCTGTTCGACCTCGTCGATGGGCCGCGAAGCGTCGACGACGGCTGATCGCCGGATCGCCTGCAGCACCTGCCGGTAGTCCTCGCGCCGGCGCTCGAGGAATTCGAGGCTGCGTTCGTCCTTCCGCGCGAACAGGACTTCCGCGGGCGCGTCGAGGTAGATGACAAGGTCCGGTCTCGGATACAGATGGGTCAGGAACCATCCGTATGCCCGACGCACGAGCGGTCGCTCGGCGCGGCTCCTCCTGTCGGCGGCGCGATAGTCGATCAAGAAGTCGCGGTCGAGTAGAACGACCCTGCCGCGCAAGAGGTCGGGCGCGAGGATCGCGTACCGGAAGAGCTCGTCGGCGACCCGATTGACGAGGCTCAAGGGCGCGAGCAATCGGCACCAGATCGCCGGCCGCACGGGTCTGCCGGTGCCCGATCGTGAAGCCGCCAACTGGCCTCCTGAAGCGCGCCCCGAGCGTCGCTTCAATCGCCGAATGAGCCGCGTGGTGGGCAGCAGGTGATTGCTGGCGGCTGGATTTGTGCCCATGTACACGTACGTCGCGGCTGGCAGGCGGGCGCACAGGTGACGAGCGAGCGTGGTCTTGCCCGCTCCGTCCGCTCCGACCAGGGCAACTATCAGGCCTCGCCGTTTCACGCGTCGCCTCTCCTTCCTCGGTTGTGTCAGGAGCGTGCCCCGGCGGCGGCACTTAGGTACCTGTCGGCTCAGTGTGGTCCGCACGGGACGAGGACGGTAAGTATCGCCGAGGTGCTGTTCTCGCTCGTCCACCCGGCGTGAACAGAAGCGGTAGCGCCGCTAGGACCATCGTTGGAAGGCCGGTGCAGGCAGCCACCGAATAGTCTGCCGATGCCGGCGGACGAACCATCGAGCGACCGACAAAGCCCTCCTCGCACTGATGCCGGTGCGGAATGCCACGTGACTCCGCGAACAGCGGAGCCGAACGGGCTGCCGAAACGCGAGGGGCTGCAATGCCGTGCGACCGGCCTCCCGAGAGGGGGGCGAATTCCGCGGTCGGATCCTTCGCGCTCATCTCCAGTCCTGCGCGGCAGTTGGCGCAGGCACTTGACGGCGCTCCCCGTTGCCGTCGTCGTCCCGGCGCTGGCGATGACAGCCGATGACTACTTGCTGATGCCGCGGGCCGAGCTGCTCAGCCGCTCGACTACGAGCAACGCGTGGACGGCGCTCAAGAGCGTCGCCGACGGCTCGCTCGGCTCAGCCGACCTGTGCAATCAG
>JALYGJ010000122.1 GCA_030777155.1 Chloroflexota bacterium
GGCCGACGAGGCACGACCGTGGCAGCGGCCGCTGCTCGTCATGCTGGCCGTCAGGTGGGACCCGCTGCGCGGAGCGGTACTGCGCGACAGCGAGCTGGCGCGCGAGCTGCTGCGCGGCTTCGCCGCCGCGCTCGAGGGCGTCGGCCGGCCCGGCTGACCGCCGTTTCGGTGTCGTTACAATCGAACTCCATGGACTCGTCGCGTCCGCTCCCGGCCGGCCTGAGCGCGCTTCCGCGCGTACACGCGCCGACCGGAGTCGACCTCGCAGTGGCGGCAGTGGTGGCCCGGCCCACGCTCTGGCTGACGGGCGCGCTCGGCTTCCTGCTGCGCGGCGGGGTCTTCGTCCTGCTCGTCCCGGTACTGGTCCTGCCGACGCCGATCGATATCAGGGCGTTCATTGGTGACGGACTCGGGTCTGCCGGCTTCAGCCCGGCCCTGATCGGTGGCGCGATCGCGCTCGGCGTCGTCGCCGTCGTGCTTACGCTTGGCGCATTGCTCGTCCTCGCCTGGCTCGAACTGGTCAGCTTCGAGCTGCTCGTGGCGGCTCGCGACGGCAGTCGCCGCGCCCCGGAAAGCCTCCGCCCACTCCGCGGCCGGCCACGCCGACGGCTGCTGGTTGCCCTGTTTGCGATCCAGTTCGGCGCGTTCGCGGTGATCGCACTCGCGGCAGTGCCGGTCATGGTCGCTGCGGCCCACGTCACGTACGCCGAGATCCTCCGCCCGAGCAGCGGTGCGTGGCTGTACGCCCGGATCCTGGCCGGCGTCCAGCAGCCGCTGTTCGCCCTGGCCGTAGCCGTCGTCGCCGCCGAGCTGCTGTCGGCGAGGGCGACTCGCGCGCTTCTCGTCCGCCAGCTTGGCCGTACGGGCACGGCGGGCGCGCGCGACCCGGGCGAAGGCGCCGCACGACTCCTCGGCGGCGTCCTGCGCACGCTCGCCACAGTCCTGCTCGGGTGGAGCGTCACGCTCGTCGCCGTCGTGCCGGCGCTGTGGGCACTCGGCCTGGCCTGGCAACACGTCCGCACCGTGCTACTGCTGCCCGAGGCGGGCGTTTCTGCGGCGGGCGTCGCCGTCGCCATCCTGCTCGCTGCCGCGTGGATGGCGGCGATCGTGCTGGTCGGCTTCGCGTCAGCCCTCCGCGCTGCGTTATGGAGCATGGCCGGCCCGCGTTGACCCTCTGCTAAACTCGGCCTCCGGCCCAGGCTCTGCTTCGTCGCAGGGCCGCGTGCCGTGGTGCGCGCGACAAACACCCCTACCGAAAGGCGTATTCCAGCCCGATGGAAGTCCTGCAGCGGCTGCTCGATGAGATCGCGCGCTTCTTCGACTCACCGGCCGTCCGCTTCGTCATCCAGGCGGTCGCCATCTACGTCGTGCTGTTGTGGGGAGCGACGGCCTACTGGGCGTACCGCGACCTCCAGACGCGCACCACCAACCCGGTCGCGCCGTATCTCGCCGCCGCCCTGATCATCCTGTTCACGCCGCTGCTCTTCCCGTTCGGCGTGATCATCTACCGGATCGTTCGGCCGTCAGAGACCGTCGCCGAGGCCAACGAACGGGCGCTCGCCGAAGAGGCGATGATGGTCGAGATCGAGTCCCAGCCGCATTGCGCGAACTGCGGGCGGCAGGTCCACGAGGACTGGATCATCTGCCCCACCTGCCGCAACCGCCTGCGTCGCGTGTGCCCCAACTGCAGTCGCTTGATCGAGCTCGACTGGTCGCTCTGCGCATGGTGCGGCAAGGACTTCGAGCGAGCCGAGCTGCTGCATGAAGTCGCCGTGCCGCCGCCGGCCGGGCGGCCACTGCGCGCGCCCGACGTAGCTGCCCTGCCCACGCAGCGGACCGACATACCGGCAATCCCGTCGGGCAACATCGACAGCCGGATGTCCGAGCCCGCTCCCAGGACGGCGACCGGCGACAATTGAGCGGCAGCGACGGGCCCGCCGGGCCTGACATCGCTGACCGGCCCACGCAGGCTCCCGCCGGGCCGCCCGCCGGGACCGTCTTCTCCCTCGATCAACGACCCGCACCGGGCCTCTACCTCGTCGCGTGGCTGTTGTCGGTGGTCGGCCTTGGCCTCGCCGTCGTCGGGCTCTTCGGCCAGGCACTCGTCCTCAGCGCGCTCGGCCTGATCACGCTCGGCGCGGGCCTCGCCGCCGGTGCCGGCTACCAGCTGGTGGCGCGAAGCCGGCGGCCGGCCGCTGCCTACCGCGGCCCGGCACCGCTGCTGCTGTTCGCATTGGTCATCGTCTTCGTCAGCCTGCTCGGTGCGCTGATCGCGCTGCTCTCCGGCGCCCGCCGCCTGCCTGTCGACCGGCCCGACGTCTTCCTGGTCGGGCTGCTGATCCAGGTGGTCGGCTACATCGTCTTGATCGCACTGTTCGTAGTTGGGCCGCGCGTGCTGTCGTGGCACGAGATCGCCAATCTGCAGGACGGCCGCATCCGTGACCACGTAGGCGGTGTCCTCTTCGCCGTCGGGCTGATGGTGCCGATGACGCTGCTCGCCCTCCTGATCGGTGGGTTGCTGAGCCAGCTGCTCGACGTCCGCCCCGAGTCGGTCCTGCCAATGCCGCAGTCACAGCTCGATGTGGCGCTGCTCGTGCTGGCGGCGGTCGTGCTTGCGCCGATCGGCGAGGAGGTCTTCTACCGCGGCTTTGCCTTGACCGCCTGGCTGCGCGACCTGGGTGAGCGGCGGGCCCTGATACGGTCGGCCGTCTTCTTTGCCCTGGTCCACGTCCTGAACCTGCAGGCGGAACCGGGCCAGCTCGCCGACGTGGCCAAGCAGGCCGTGATCGTCAGCGCGGTCATCCTGCCCGTGGGTGTCGTCCTGGGCTGGCTGTTCCTGCGCCACGGGCTGCTTGCCGCAATCGTCGCCCACGCCACGTACAACGGCATCGCCGTCCTGCTGCAGCTCCTCCGCGAGGACCTGCTGCCGCCGAGCTAAGCGCGAGGCAAGCGGCAGCAAAGCCGGAGTGAAGGGGCGCAGCCTAGGATGCCCCTGCTTCCGCATCCGGACGGCGGGGAAATCGGCGGGCTCCGTCGTTCGGGTGCGGGAGCTCTGTTGAATCGCGGCGGAGGAGGCGATGACCGACGGCGTCTCGCGGCGGGGACACCGCGTCGGCGAGCTTGCAGGCGAGACGCCGCGCCACAAGCTGGCCGACAGCGGCGCGGCCAGCCTGAGCGCCGGAGAGCTGCTCGCCGTCGTCTGGAGCAGCGGACGCGGCGCCGGGGCGGCCCTCGAGCTGGCCCAGGCCGTGCTCACTCGGCACGGCGACGTGGCCGGACTCGCCCGCGCCGACATCGCCGAGCTGACGGGTCAGCCCGGCATGGGCAGTGTCCGTGCCGCGCAGCTCGTCGCCGCGCTGGAGTTGGGCCGGCGCTCCCTCCTCGACCGGCCAAGCGGCCGCTGGACGGTTCGTGCACCGCGCGACGTGGCCGATCGGCTCTTACCGCGGCTCGCTCAGCTGGAACGCGAGGAGCTCCATGTCCTGCTGCTCAATGCCAAGAACGTCGTCCTGCGCGAAGCGCTCGTCTATCGCGGGAACGTGTCGGCTGCCGTCGTGCGCGTCGGCGAGCTGTTTCGCGACGCCGTCCGCGCTCACGCCGCCGGGCTGATCATCGTCCACAACCACCCCTCGGGCGATCCGGAGCCCAGCCCGGACGACCTGCACCTGACGGCCGAGGCGATCGCCGCCGGGCGGCTGCTCGACGTGCCGGTGCTCGACCACCTCATCGTCAGTTACGGCGGCTACGTGAGCCTGCGTGACCGCGGCATCGCTTTTGACCAGAGCCGCCGCTGGCGCTGACGGCCGCCACAGCGGTCGCATCGACGGGCCGGCCGTATCGCCGCCGGTATACTCGTCACTCCCCAGCGCCGCCCGCACAGAGGGATCCCACCTTCATGCTCGACGCTCTGCTCGGCCTCTTCTCGCGCGACATCGGCATCGATCTCGGCACGGCGAACACGCTCGTCCACGTTCGCGACCGCGGCATCGTCATCAGCGAGCCGTCGGTCGTCGCGATCGACGCACGCAGCAAGCGCGTGCTGGCCATTGGCGCGGAGGCAAAGCGGATGGTTGGCCGGACGCCGGCCAGCATCATCGCCGTCCGCCCGCTGCGCGACGGCGTGATCAGCGACTTCGACGTTACCGAGCAGATGATCAAGTACTTCGTTCACCGCGTTCACGACCGGGTCGGCTTGATCCCGCGTCCGCGCATGCTGCTCGGGATCCCTTCGGGCGTGACCGAGGTCGAGAAGCGGGCTGTGCGTGACGCGGCGTTGAATGCCGGCGCGCGCTGGGCACGGCTGATAGAGGAGCCCATGGCGGCGGCGATCGGCGCCGGCCTGCCCGTCGCCGAGCCAAGCGGCAGCCTGATCGTCGACATCGGCGGCGGGACGACGGAGGTGGCGGTGATCAGCCTGGGCGGCATCGTCGTCAGCCGCAGCATCCGCATCGGCGGCGACGAGATGGACCAGGACATCGTCAACTTCGCGCGGCGCGAGTACAACCTGCTGCTCGGCGAGCGGACCGCCGAGGACATCAAGATCGCGGTCGGGTCGGCCTACCCCGGCGAATGGGATGAGCAGCGCGTGACACTCCGCGGTCGTGACCTGCTGACCGGCCTGCCGCGCTCTGTCGAGATCACCGCCGAGCAGGTGCGCGAGGCGCTGGAGGCGCCGGTCCAGCAGATCGTCGACACGATCAAGGACACCATCGAGGAGACGCCGCCCGAGCTGGTTGCGGACATCATGGACCAGGGCATCGTGCTGGCCGGTGGCGGAGCGCTCCTGCAGGGCCTCGACCGGCGCGTGCAGGAGGCGACCCAGATGCCGGTCCATGTCGCCGACGATCCGCTGACATGCGTCGCGCGGGGGACCGGCAAGGCGCTCGAGGATCTCGACGTGATGGAGCGCACGCTGGTCGCCGAGACGTACTCGCGGACGCCGCGGTGACGACGCTGGACGGCTGAGCGGCGCGCTGACAGCTGCCTGCCGCAGTGCTCTCAACGGCTGCCGCGCGACGCCAGCTCATCGCCTACATCGGCCTGCTCGTGGTCAGCCTGCTGCTGCTCGCCTTCTCGAACAGCGCGCCGCTGCTCGAGCTGCGTCGCGGGGTCGGGTTTGCGATGGCACCCATACAGGCCGTCGTACGCGACTCCACACGGCAGGTGACGTCCGTCTTCGCCGCGCTGGGCGAGATCGAGCGGCTGCGCCAACTCAACGCGGAGCTCCAACGGCGCGTCGACGAGCTCGAGATCGAGAACCGCCAGCTGGAGAGCCTGCGCCATGAGAACGAGGAGCTGGCCGGGCTGCTCGATGTGCGCGCCTCGCTCAGCCACGAGACGGTCGCGGCGCGGGTGATCAGCCGCCGGCTGACCGCGCAGGAGCGGGTGATCAGCATCGATCGCGGCTCGTCGTCGGGTATCGGCGAGGACGACCCGGTGGTCGCCGGCGGTGGCGCGCTGGTCGGCCAGGTGCTCGAGGTGGGCCCCAACTTCAGCCGTGTCCTCCTCCTCTCCGACACCCGCTTCGTGGTCGCCGGCATGGCCGAGGGCAGCCGGGCGACCGGCGACGTGCACGGCCAGCTCGACCGGCCGCTGGCGATGGCCGGGATACCGGCGACCGACACGCTCAACGTCGGCGAGGCGGTCCTGACGGCCGGCATCGACCTCGGCGGCGGGATCCGCTCGCCCTTTCCGGGCGGCCTGCTCATCGGCACCGTGGCCGACGTACAGAGCTCGCCCAACCAGGTCGTCCAGTCGGCGCTCGTTGCACCGGCGGCAGCGCTCGATCGGCTCGAGTACGTGCTGGTGATCGTCAACTACACGAGCGGCGATCAGCCGGCGCTGCCGACCCCCGGCGCGGCACCGACGGTCGGACCGGCACCGTGAGCGTCTCGCCGCTCAGTCGGGCGGCGCTGGTGGGATGAGCAGGACCTGCCCAACCTGGATGTGGTTGGCGTTCTCGATTCCATTGAGCCGCGCGATCTCCTGCCACGTCACGCTGTAGCGGGCAGCGATGATGCTGAGCGTTTCGCCGCGTGCGACGACATGGGTCCGCGGGCTCGGCGTAGGGCTGCTCGACGTCGCTGTCGCCGTTCCGGTCGGCGACACGGCGGCCGTTGGGCGTGCGGTCGCCGTCGGCGGAACGGTGGCGGTTCGCGCCGGCGTGGCCTCGGTCGGCCGGGCAGTCGGCGTGGCCAGGAGCGCCGCGTCGACGGTCGGGACGGCCCGGTCGAGAGTGACGAGATAGGCGGCGCCGAGCCCGGCGACGACGGCAATGGCGAACAGGGCAAGCGCGGCGAGCAGCCAGGGGAGCGCGGCCGGTGACGGGCCGCGCGAACCAGGGAGCGACATCGCGGCCAGATTAGCGCGCTCGCCGGTCTGCGTGCTTCAGCCGCCCGGTTGTACTCGTCCGGCAGGCGATCTGAGCGACCGGTACTGATGTCCTATGCCGAGTCCGGTATCCCAACCGCCCGCATCCCGACAGGAGCGCCCCGTTGGTGACCTATCCGCGCATGGACCGGCCGGCGGGAAGCGCGTTGCGGGGCGTCGAGTCGGGCGGTACCGACGCCAGGGGGACTAGGAGCAGGCAGGACGATACTGCTCATTGCGCTCCCGCCCGCGATCGGCGAAAGTGTCGGCACACGTCGTCACGCGTCCGCGCAGCGCCCCAGCGCTGTCAAGGACGACGAGGGAAGGGGAGTTGATGACCGTCTCAGCCATGCCTGGCGCCGTCCTGGCGCGTCGCGCCCTGATCGTCCTGATCGCGGTCGCCATGCTCTTCGTCGCCTCGGCCGCTGCTGCGCCACGCGCTGTGCGTGCTGCCTCCCCGGGCGCGGGCATGAAGGCGGTCATCATCGTCGGCCCCACGCACAGCCTCACCTCGACGAACCTGTCGCGGGGCGAGGCGATCGCGCAGAAGGCCGAGTCATACGGCATGGACGTCCGGCGCGTCTTCCACCCGAAGGCGACCTGGGCGCGGGTACTGAACAACATCCAGGGCGCGCACCTGGTCGCCTACCTCGGCCACGGCAACGGCTGGCCCAGCCCGTATGGGCCGTTCCAGGAGAACACGAAGAACGGCTTCGGGCTCAACACGGTCGAGGGCGGCTCGGCGAGTGACGTGACCTACTACGGCGCCAACAAGATCCGTAACAACATCGTCCTGGCCGCCAACGCGGTGGTCCTGCTCAGCCACCTCTGCTATGCATCGGGCAACGGCGAGCCCGGCATGGCGATCCCCGGCTGGGATGTCGCGCGCCAGCGCGTCGACAACTTCGCCGCCGGCTTCCTGTACGTCGGCGCGCGCGCCGTCTTCGCCTACGGCACCGGCACCGTCGTGCCTGTCGTCGATGCGCTCTTCACGACCGACAAGACGATGGACGAGATCTTCATGACCCCCGGCGCCAAGCCACAGGCGCACTATGGCTTCGTCGGCTGGGACAACCGGCGCTTCGACTCGGAGCGGATGCCCGGCTTCCGCAACCACCTCGACCCCGACCCGGACAAGGGCTTCCTGCGCGCCCTGACGGGCAAGCTGGCGATGAGCAGCGCCACCTGGCGGGACGGCGGGACCACTGACAGTGGGACGCTCGCGAAGCCGACCGTAGACGCGCCAACGGCGACGTTCGTCGCAGGACCGAAGGCGAGTGCGAAAGTGACCGTACAGCTCACATGGCCGGCCAGCGCGTCGCCCAACGTCGTCGCCTACGACCTGCAGTACAGCCGCGATGGCGGCACGTGGACGGCGGTCACGCTGCCCAGCTCGGGTAGCACCTCGGCCAGGGTCGCGCTCCCTGCGGGCAGCATCTATCGGTTCCGGCTGCGCGCGCGTGATGGCGCGGGCACGGTCGGCGACTGGGTCGTGACGACCGACCGCAAGCTCGTGCGCAAGCAGGAAAAGAGTCTCGCTGTCACATACCAGGGGACGTGGCGCCGCGTGTCGCTGAGCGGCGCATCGGGCGGCTACGTGAGCAAGAGCGGCGTTGGCGGGTCCGGCGCGAGCCATACCTTCAACGGCACCGGCGTCGCCCTCGTCTCGACGCGCGGAGCCAACCGCGGTATCGCCGAGGTGTGGCTCGACGGCGTAAAGGTGGCGACCGTCGACCTCTACGCCAGCTCGCTGCTGCCGGCGCGCGTCGTCTGGGCCAGCGAGCGCCTGTCAGCCGCGACGCACACGATTCAGGTGCGGGTAACCGGTACCAAGAACAACGCCTCGAGCAGCTTCAGGGTGGACGTCGACGCCTTCCTCACCTGGCGTTGACGCAGGCAGCCGCCGATAGACTGGCGGCGTGAACGGACGACACGCCGAGGCCGGCGACGGCGCGCTCGACGACGGCTCGCCCGCGCGGTCAACCAGCGCCGCTGGACCGGCGCCCGCCGACTACGCCGGGACGTGCGTCGTCCTGCCGACGTACAACGAGGCCGACAACCTGCCCCGCATCGCCGCCGAGATCCTGGCTTGCCTGCCCGGCGCTCGCCTGCTCGTCGTCGACGACTCGTCGCCCGACGGCACCGGACGGCTGGCCGACGAGCTGGCGGCGGCCGAGCCGCGTGTGGCCGTCCTCCACCGCCCGGGCAAGGAAGGGCTCGGGCGCGCATATGCCGACGGTTTCCGGGCCGCGCTCGCCGGAGGCGCCGCTCGCATCGTTCAGATGGATGCCGACGGCTCGCACGACCCGCGCTACCTGCCCGCGCTGTTGTCCGCGCTCGAAGGTGGCGACGGGCAGCCTCGGCACGACGGCGCCGACCTGGTCATCGGTTCACGTTATGTCGCCGGCGGAGGCGTGCGCAATTGGGGCGTCCTGCGCCGGCTGGTCTCGCGCGGCGGGTCGATCTTCGCGCGCACCGTGCTCGGGCTGGCCCCGCACGACCTGACCGGCGGCTTCAAGGCGTGGCGCCGCGAGACGCTCGCAGCGACGCCGTGGTCGATGCTGCACTCCGGCGGCTACGTCTTCCAGATCGAGATGACCTACCTGGCCAGCCGCCGCGGTGCGCGGATCGTCGAGGTGCCGATCGTCTTTGTCGATCGGACGGTCGGCGTCTCCAAGATGTCGCGCCGGATCATCCTCGAGGCGCTGCTCGTCGTGTTGCGGCTGCGCTGGCAGCAGTTCAGGGGGCGGGTACCCGGCTGATGGCGCGCCTCGAACCGCGAACCGGGCGGCCACCCTCGCCGACGCGGGTCATCATCGACATCCGGCCGATGCAGGAGCCGGAGCGGACGCCGATCACGGCCGACTACCTGGCCAGCCTGCTGCAGGCCTTCGCTGCCGATCCGCTGGCCGGCGAATCCTTCGTCGTGCTGTCGCGCGCGCTGCGCGCCGACCCGACGCACCAGCTCGCCGAGCGCGGTCTGCCGGTCGCCGACCGGCGGACGCTGCCGGCAACGAGCCGCGTGTTCCGCTCAGCGGGCCTTACGCTCGACTCGTTCCTGCTGCGAGCCGCCGAGATTGGGACTGCCGCCGGCAGTACGGCTGGCTCGACCGCTCGCCGGCCGACCGTCTTCCACACCGCCGGCGGCGCCGTCCCGCTCGCCTCGCGGGTGCCGGTCGTCGCGACGCTGCTCGACCTCGCGCCGTGGGAGCTACCCGACCGCTACGCCGCCGGCGTAGCCGCCCGCTTCGGCCACCGGCTGCGCGCGCGGATCCTGCATGACGCCGCGCGCGTCATCGTCTGCTCGGCCGCGACGGCCGAGAGCGCGCGCCGGCGGCTGCACCTGCCGCGCGAGCGTATCGCGGTCGTCCCGCTGGCCGTCGAGGATGCCTTCCGGAGCGCCGGCCGGGATCGCGACCGTCAGGCCGAACTGCGCCAGCGGCTGCGGCTGCCGCCGCGCTACCTCGTCTTCAGCGGCCACTACGACGCGCGTAAGGACACCCCGACGCTGTTTGCCGCACTGCACCACCTCGGCACGCCCGCTGACCCGCCGCGGCTGGTGTGGGCCGGGCCGTTCGACAGCGCCGAGGATCGGGCGACGGTGGCGGCGGCGGTCGATCGCAGTGGCGCTCGCCGGTTCGTCCACGTCGCGCCGATGCTCAGCGCCCCCGACCGTGCCGCCATCCTCGGCGGCGCGATCGCGCTGGTCTACCCGGCGCTTTCCGAGGCCACCGGTCAGGCCGTGCTCGAGGCGCACAGCCTGGGCGTGCCGGTCATCGCCTCACGTGCCGGCGCCCTGCCCGAACTGGTCGGCAGCGCCGGCATCGTGGTCGAGCCGCGCGACGCCCGGCGGCTGGCAGCGGCGCTCAGCGCACTGTGGG
>JALYGJ010000123.1 GCA_030777155.1 Chloroflexota bacterium
GTCCGACGGTCGGCTCAGGCTGCGCTCTCCCGCTCGTACGGCTGGCCATCGGCCGCCGGCGGAATGCTTCGGCCTATCACGCCGGCGAGGATCACGATCGTGACCAGGTAGGGCAGCGCGTCGAAGAACTGGCGCGGCATGCCGCCGAGCAGCGCGCCGAGCTCGCCCGCGGGCGGGACGATGCGGATCGATTGGCCGATGCCGACCGACGAAGCGAACAGCAGGGCAGCGCCGAAGGCGCCCAGCGGAGTCCAGCGGCCGACGATCATCGCGGCGAGCCCGATGAACCCGCGGCCGACTGTCATCCCCTGCTGGAACGAGGCGGACAGCTCCATGCTCAGGTACGCGCCGCCCAGCGCCGCCAGCACCCCGCCCATCACGACGTTGCGGTAACGGACCTTGATCACGTCCACGCCAACCGTCTCTGCCGCGCGCGGATGCTCTCCCACGGCCCGCGTGCGCAGACCCCAGCGCGACCGGAAGAGCATCACCTGAAAGAGGATCACGATGACGAGCAGCGACAGGCCCAGCGGGCCCTGCACCAGGAACGTGTTGAGCAGCCAGCCGATGAGTGGCAGATCGGTCAGCGCGCGCGGCAGCGTAAGCTCGGTGAAGCCGCCGGCACCGCTCGGTGAGCTGCGTGCCATGAGCGTGTTGAGATAGCCGGTCAGGCCGAAAGCCGCGATGTTGATGATCGTCCCAGCAATGATCTGATCGGCACGCACCGATATCGAGAGCCAGGCGTGTACGAGGGCGACCAGCGCGCCGGCCAGGACAGCCAGCAGCAAGGCGATCAGCAGCGCCGGTGTCACGCCCAGGAAAATCGCCGGCTCGCGCCCCAGCACCGGTACCAGCAGCACGCCCGCCGCCCAGCCGACGAAGGCGGCGGTAAGCATCGTGCCCTCGATCCCGATGTTGACGACGCCCGCCCGCTCGCACATGACCCCGCACAGCGCGGCGAACGCGATCGGAACCGCGGCCGCCATGACGATCGGCGCGATCGTCGGAAATATCGTGATCAGGTAACCGACGAGCTGGAAGAGAAGGCCGACGATCGGCAGCTCGTACAGGACCTCGACGACGTCCATCAGGCCGTCCGCGGCGCCTCCCCACCGTACGTGCGCGTGATCGTCGTTGCCTCGTCGAGCCCTGGCCCGGCGACCCGAAGACGGAAGACGCGGCGCACGAGCACGCTGGCAACGATGAAGAACAGGATCGTCGCCTGCAGCACGCCAACCAGCTCAGCGGGCACCCCCGCCTGGATCTGCATCGCGCCCGCGCCGGCGCGCATTCCTCCGAACAGCAGCGCGGCCAGCATGATGCCCAGCGGGTTCGTGCGGCCGAGGAGCGCGACCGCGATCGAGTCGAAGCCAACGGTCGTGCCATAGGAGGCCGTCATGTGGTGGGTCACGCCGAGCAGCTCGGTCGCGCCGGCCAGGCCAGCCAGGCCGCCGGCCACCGCCATCGCCACCACCACCACCAGCCGCGGCGACATACCGGCGTAGCGCGCCGCCTCGGGATTGGCGCCGACCGTCCGGATCTCGAAACCCCACGTCGTCCGGAACAGCAGGAAGCCGTAGCCGATCGCGATCAGCGGGGCAATCAGGATGCCCAGGTGACCGTTGCGTCCGATGATCACCGGCAGCTCGGCGTTGCCAACGCTGAAAGTGATCGGCGACGGGCTGCCCGGCACGTTGAAGACGGTGCTGACGAGCGCCGCGACGGTCGAGACAGCAACGAAGTTGAGCATGATCGTGGTCACGACTTCGTGCGCCCCCGACACGGCTTTGAGGATGCCCGGGATGGCGCCATACGCGGCGCCGGCGAGCGTGCCGGCCGTGATCGCGACGAGCATGCCAACGAAACCGGGCTCAAAGGTCCGGAATTGGACGCCGACTGCCACCGTCGTCAGCGCACCTATCAGAAACTGGCCCTGCGCGCCGATGTTGAAGAGCCCGGCCTTGAAGGCGAAGCCGACGGAGAGACCGCCCAGGAGCAGCGGGGTGGCCTGAACGAGCGAGTTGATCAGCGCGTTCGGTGAGCCGACTGAGCCAGACAGCAGCGCCGCATAGGCGCGCAACGGCAGCTCGAGCCGAAGGTTTCCGCCGACGAGCAGCTCGGCAACCAGGATGACCAGCGAGCCGACGACGACGGCCAGGAATATCGACAGGATGGGCAGCGAGACAAGTGCCCAGGCGCGCCGTACGTACCTCACGCGGCCGGGCTCTGGTCGCCCTGCGGGCGCTCGCGGCCGCCCGTCGCCATCAGCAGGCCGACGTCGTTCTTGTTCGCCTCACGCGCGTCGAGCGTGGCGGCGATCCGTCCGCGGTACATCACCGCGATCCGGTCGGCGAGCTCGAGGATCTCGTCGAGTTCGGCCGACACGAGCAGGATCGCCGTGCCGGCATCGCGCTTGGCGATGGCCTGGCGATGGATGAACTCGATGCTGCCGACGTCGAGCCCGCGCGTAGGTTGGTCGAGGACGAGCAGGCGCAGCTCACGCGAGAGCTCGCGCGCGACGATGATCTTCTGCTGGTTGCCGCCTGACAACGTGCCGGCACGAACGGTTGCGCTGGGCGTCCGGATGTCGTACTCGGCGATGCGCCTCTGGGCCACGTCGATGATTGCATCGCCATTGCGCAGGATGCCCCGCGCAAAAGGCGGCCGATGGTAGGCCGTGAGCACGAGGCAGTCGGCGACCGGATAAGAGAGGACGAGCCCGAAGCGGTGGCGATCCGCCGGCACATAGCCGACCCCCGCCTCGTAGACCGCGCGTGGCGGACGGCCGGTGATCTCACGCCCATCGACCATCACCCTGCCCGCCGTAGGCTTACGCAAGCCGGTGAGCGCCTCGACGAGCTCGTCCTGGCCGTTGCCGGCAACGCCGGCGATGCCAAGGATCTCGCCCGCGCGAACCTCCAGGTCCACCCCGCCGACGGCTTCGTGGCGGCGATCGTCGTTGACACGTAGGCCCTCGATGCGCAGGACAGCCTCGCCCGGCTTCGACTCGCCGCGGTCGACCACCAGCGACACCTCGCGGCCGACCATCAGCTCGGCCAGATCGTCCTCATTCGTTTCAGCGGGCAGCCGCTCGCCCACGACCTTGCCGCGCCGGATGACCGTGATCCGGTCGGCTATGTCAAGCACCTCGTAGAGCTTGTGGCTGATGAAGATGATGCTGTGGCCCTGCTCGGCGAGACGGCGCAGGACGACGAATATCTCCTCGGTCTCCTGCGGGGTCAGGACCGCCGTTGGCTCGTCGAGGACGAGGATTCGTGCCTCGCGGTAGAGCGCCTTGAGGATCTCGACCCGCTGCTGCCAACCGACCGACAGCGAGCCGACCTTGACGTCTGGATCGACTTCGAAACCGAATCGACGACCCAGCTCGACGATGCGCCGGTTCGCTTCTCGCCGATCAAGGAAGAGCGGATTGGCCATCGTTTCTGCGCCGAGCACGATGTTCTCGGCAACGGTGAGGACGGGCACGAGCATGAAGTGCTGGTGAACCATGCTGATGCCGTGGGCGATAGCGTCGGCTGGGCCGGCGAAGCGCTGGGGCGTCCCATCGAGCAGGATCGCGCCCTCGTCGGGAACGGCCAGGCCGTACAGGACGTTCATCAGCGTTGTCTTGCCGGCGCCGTTCTCGCCCAACAGCGCGTGGATCTCGCCCGGCCGAACCTGTAGGTCGATGGCGTCGTTGGCGACCACGCCCGGGTAGCGCTTGGTGATGCCGCGCATCTCGAGCGCCGGTGCCTGCACTGACTCTGGTTCGGTCGACAAAAGCGCCTCCCGAGAGCGGGCCGGAAAGACGAGGAGCGGGCCAACTATCCGCTGGCCCGCTCCGGAAGCGTCAGTGCGGCGCGGTCAGTCTCCGATAGGCGGAGCGGGGACCTGGCCGCAGTTCTCGGGACAGGTCTCCACCGTCCCTGCCTTGATGCCGGCGTAGGCGGTGTCGACCGTCTGCTGGATGTCCGCCGGCAGCTTGCTCGCCGCCTCGTAGAAGGGCGAGATCCCGATGCCGTCGTTTTCGGCATTGAAGAAGACGACGCCCCCTTGCGCGGTGCCTGCGGCGATCGCCTTGATCGACTCCGAGACCGAGCGCGCGAGCTTCTTCTCGGCGCTGGTCAGGATGCACGGTCGCGATGCCGGGTACGACTGGTATTGATCGACATCGACGCCGATGGCGTTGATACCAGCCTCGCAGGCAGCGTCGATGACGCCGTTACCGGTCAGGCCGGCGACCTGGAACAGGACATCGACCTCCGGGTTCTGCTGCAGGAACTGGCTGGCGAACGTCTTGCCGCCGGCCTGGTCGGCAAACCCGGCCCGGAAGTCGCTGTCGCTGACCCACGCCACCTTCACCGTGATGTCGGGATTGACCGACTTGGCGCCCATGACGTAGCCCTGGATGTAGCGAACGCACGGCGCGCAGAGCGACACGCCGCCGATCGCGCCGATGACATTGCTCTCGCTCGCCGAGGCAGCAACGATTCCGGCCAGGTAGCCGGCCTGGTCCTCGGCGTAGTTAAGGGCGATGTAGCGCGGCAGCAGGTCACCGACGACGCCCGGGCAGGCGAACGTCTCGTCGATGTTGCCCTGCGTGTCGAGGCACGGATTGTGATCAACGCCAATGAACCAGGTGTCCCGATTGGTGAGCGCCGCCGCGGCGGTCGCCGGCACCAGGTTGAAGCCGGTCGTGACGATGATGTCGAAGCCCTGGTCGACATACCCCTGGATCAGCGGCCCGTAGTCCGACTCGGAGTTCGGGACGGCAACCGGCAGGTTCTCCGGATCCGGGTGCCCGATGGCGGCCGCGCCCTCCTTGGCGCCAACGTAGGTGTACTCGTTGAAGTTCTTGTCGTTGACGGTACCGACGTCGGTCACGACACCAATCTGCAGGTCAGACCCGGTTGGCGAGCCGGTCGGCGATGCGGCACCGGTCGGCGTTGCGGCGTCGGTCGGTGTCGCGACACCGGTGGGCGTCGCCGGACCGGGGGTGGCAGCGCCCGGCTGACACGCGGCGATCAGGAGCGCGATGGTCGCCACGAGGGCAACCGATGATCCATTCCTGCGCAAGGTTTCCTCCTCCAAGCCAGCTCCGCTGGTCTTGGCCTCCCACCATCCTCCTCTTGCCCCTCGGGCCGGGCGACACAGTGAGCTGCCTGTCGCGGAGTCTGCCCGCGCAGTATGCACACGGCACAGCCCTGCGTGCAATGATCGGGCACGTGGGCGAGCACGAACGGGGGCGGCCAGCCGAGAGTGTCAGCGAGGAGCGACGGCGGGCGCGCGACGTGCTCGACGCCGAGGAACGGACGGGCAGCGTGGATCTGGCCGACGACGCCACGATCGCCGACCTGCTGCGACGGGCACGCCGCATCGCGATCGTCGGCGCGTCGCCACAGCGGGGCCGGCCGTCGCACGGCGTGATGCGCTACCTGCTCGACGCCGGCTACGAGTGCGTGCCGGTCAATCCAAACGCCGCGTCGGTACAGGGCAGGCGCAGTTTCCCCAACCTGCAGGCGGCGGTTGCCGAGAGCGGTCCGTTCGACATCGTCGACGTGTTCCGCCGGTCGGAGTACGCCAGCGAGGTGGCGCGCGACGCGCTCTCCAGCGGCGCGGACGCGCTCTGGCTCCAGCTCGGCGTCGTCAACTGGACGGCCGCCGAGATCGCCCATGACGGCGGCCTGCTGGTGGTAATGGACCGCTGTACGGCGATCGAGCACCGGCGGCTGCGTGGCGCGTAGCCGTCACCGCTCGCCGGTCAGCGGACGGCGAACCCGGCGACGATGAGCGCGACGCCGACGACACCCACCACCAGCCACAACAGGACGCGACGGCGGAGCATCGCGCGCATCACGTCGGCCCCGGTAGGGCCATTCGTCGCTGTCGCCTGACCGCCGCGCCACGAGTCGTAGCGCCGCGCGTTCTCGGCCAACCGGTCGAGCTCAGCCATCCGCGAGTAGGGGCGCCGGCCGAACCAGACGGCAAGCGCGAGCAGGCCGAAGCCGGCCGCCCACAGGACGAGGTTGGTCACCGCGACAGGCGGTCCTCCAGCACCCGCTGGACGACCGCCGCGTTGGCCTGGCCGCGCGTCTCACGCATCACCTGGCCGACCAGGAAACGGACGGCCTGGGCCTTGCCGGCGCGCACGTCGGCGACTGCCGCCGGGTTAGCCTCGACAACACGCTCGACCACTCCGGCCAGCGCCTCGGCGTCGCTGATCTGGCGCAGCCCCAGCCCGCTGACGATGGCCTGTACCGGCTCACCGCTCGTGAAGTGGTGCTCGAACACCTCCTTCGCGTTGCTGCCCGAGAGCTCGCCGGCCTCGACGCGGCCGATCAGCCAGGCAAGGCCGGCGGCGGCGACCGCTCCCCTCCCCGGCGACGACTTGGCCAGTCGGAGGTACTCGCCGGTGACCCAGTTGGCGACGCGCTTCGCCGATAGGCCCGGCTCGGCGGCAAGCACGCCCTCGAACAGCGCCGTCGCCCCCGCGTCGCCGACGAGCACGGCGGCGTCGTATGCCGATAGCCCGTACGAGTCGCGGTAGCGCGCCCGCCGCGCAGCGGGCAGCTCCGGCAGCCGTGCCGCGATCTCCTCGAGCCAGGCGGCGTCGGCGCGCAGCGGCGGCAGGTCCGGCTCGGGGAAGTAGCGGTAGTCGTCGGAGTATTCCTTGGGCCGCATCGTGTACGTCAGCCCGCGGTCGTCGTCCCAGCCGCGCGTCTCCTGCGCCAGCGGCGTTCCCTCGTCGAGGGCGCGCGCCTGGCGCTCGATCTCGAATGCGATCGCCCGCTCGACGGAGCGGAAAGAGTTCATGTTCTTGACCTCGACGCGCGTCCCGAAAGCGTCTGTGCCGGGCTCGCGCAATGAGACGTTCGCCTCGACGCGCATCTGCCCGCCCTCCATCTGGGCGTCGGACGCGCCGATCGTCAGCAGCAGCAGGCGTAGCTCCTCGGCGTAGCGCCGCGCCGCCTCGGCCGAGTGGATGACCGGCTCGGTGACGATCTCCATCAGCGGGATGCCCGAGCGGTTGAAGTCGACCAGGCTGATCCGCCGGCCGCTCTGGTCGACCTGGTGGAGCAGGCGGGCGGTGTCCTCCTCGAGGTGTGCGCGAGTGATGCCGACATCCACCGGCCCGTGGGATGTCTCGACGGTCAGCGAGCCGCCCTTGGTTAGCGGCAGGTCGTACTGGCTGATCTGATAACCCTTCGGCAGGTCCGGGTAGAAGTAGTTCTTGCGATCCCAGCGCGTAACCTCGAGGGTCGTGGCGCCGATCGCGTGGCCGGTGGCCAGGACGTGCTCGACCGCGCGGCGGTTGATGACCGGCAGCGCGCCGGGCAGCCCCAGGCAGACCGGGCAGGTGTGCGAGTTCGGTGCGGCCCCGGCTACGTCGGTCGAGCAGCCACAGAACATCTTCGAGGCGGTGCGCAGTTGGACGTGGATCTCGATCCCGATGATGACCTCGTAGCGCGTGGCTGCCGCCGTCGTCACGCCGCCAGCCTCTCGCGCAGGAAGGCCACCGTCCTTTCCGACGCCAGCCCGGTGCCGGGGAATTTGATCACGCGTTGCTCGGCGATGCCAGCGCGCCGACGAAGCGGCTGATGCGGGCCAGCGCCTCTTCCAGCTGTTCGAAGCCGGTCGCCAGCGTCATCCGGACATGGCCCTCGCCCGACGGCCCGAAGGCGGACCCGGGCACGACCGCGACGTGCTCCTCGAAGAGCAGCCGCTCGCTGAACTCCTCGCTGGTCAGGCCGATCGGGCGGATGCTGGGGAACGCGTAGAAGGCGCCGCGCGGCTCGAAAGTCGGCAGTCCGATCTCGTTGAGCCCGCGCACGAACATCCGCCGCCGGCGGTCGTATTCGCCGACCATCCGCTGCACGTCGGGCTCGGCGCCGGTAAGCGCCGCCACCGCCGCGTCCTGCGCAACCGTCGGCGCCGACATGATCTGGTACTGGTGCACCTTGACCAGGCCCTCGAGCAGGTCGCCCGGCGCGCAGGCGTAGCCAACGCGCCAGCCCGTCATCGCGTAGGCCTTCGAGAACCCGCCGAGCAGGATCGTCCGCTCGCGCATGCCGGGCAGCGTGCTGATCGGAACGTGCTGGTGGCCGCCGTAGACGAGCCGGTCGTAGATCTCGTCGCTGACTACGAGCAGGTCGTGGCGGCGTGCGATGTCGGCGAGGGCGTGCAGCCGGTCGATGTCCAGGACGGCGCCGGTGGGATTGCACGGGTAGCCCAGGAAGAGCACCTTCGTACGCGGCGTGATGGCCGCCTCGACGTCGGCCGGGTCGAGCTCGAACCCCTTCTCGGCGGTCGTTGGTACGAGTACCGGCCGGCCGCCGTTGAACACGATCGCCGGCAGGTAGGCGACGTACGACGGCTCGTGCAGGATGACCTCGTCACCCGGATCGACGACCGCGGCGAGCGCGCAGGCGAGCGCCTCCGACGCGCCGACGGTGATGCAGATCTCTGTGTCGGGCTCGTAGCGGATGCCGTACAGCCGGTCGAGGTGGGCGGCCAACGCGCGCCGCAGCTCGAGCGTCCCGTAGTTGCTGGTGTAGTGCGTCCGCCCGGCACGCAGCGAACGGACGCCTTCCTCGATCACCTGCGGCGGCGTGGTGAAGTCGGGCTCGCCGACGCCGAGGCTGATCACGTCGGGCATCGTCGCGATCACGTCGAAGAACCGGCGGATGCCCGATGGCGGCACGGCGCGCACCCGTTCGGCGAGTCGCTGACGGCCCCTGACGGCTGGTTCGGCAGACATCCCCACCTCGCTCGGCGTTTGCCGGCCGAGTATACGGGCACGTCGCGGCCCCCGGCCGGTCGGTGGCCGATCTGGCTGGCGAGGAGACCCAGCCGCTCGCCTGCGACACTCCACTTCAAGTCGGCACGTCGACCGCTTCTCCGGAAGGCAGCGCGCCCGACCGGCCGCTCCAACGCCTTCTACGCGGGACTCTCAACTTGACGTGGAAACGGGCCAACCTGCTGGGTCAGCGCGCCAGCGGAGGCGACGTCGTCAGCGCTGTGCGTTCACCTCAAGTGGATTCGCGGCGATGGGGCCGACTCGGGTCGTTGGCCCCTATGCGAACCGCGGCTCCGTCGCCAAGTCCTTGAGCAGCGGCAGGTCGCGTGGTTCCAGTTTCCGCCACTCGGCGTCGGCGGTGATCGCCTCGTAGGCACGGCCCATCTGGAGCAGGCGCAGTTCGTCCCATGCGCGGCCGATCAGTTGGAGGCCTACGGGCAGCCCGTCCGACAACCCACAGGGCACCGACAGGCCGGGCAGGCCGGCCATGTTGACGGGGAGCGTGCAGGCATCGGACAGGTACATCGCCACCGGATCGTCAAGGCGGGCGCCGAAGCGGAAGGCGACGGTCGGGCTGGTTGGCGCGACGAGCGCGTCGACCTTCTCGAATGCCGCGTCGAAGTCGCCCTTGATCAGCGTGCGCACCTTCTGCGCCTTGAGGTAGTACGCGTCGTAGTAGCCGGCCGACAGCGCGTACGTGCCGAGCATTATCCGCCGCTTGACCTCAGCGCCGAAGCCTGTCCCACGCGTGCCCTTGTAGTCGGCCAGGTAGTCGGCGCCGGGGAGGCGGATCGAGCGCCCGTAGCGAACGCCGTCGTAGCGGGCGAGGTTGGCCGACGCCTCGGCCGGCGCGATGATGTAGTAGGTAGCCAGGCCGTAGTCGGTGTGCGGTAGGTCGATGTCGACGATCTCCGCTCCGGCATCGGCCAGGTCGTCAACCGCCGCCCGGATGAGTCGCTCGACGCCCGCTTCCATGCCTGCCACGAAGTACTGGCGGGGCAGGCCCAGGCGCACGCCGCGCAGCGAGGCCGCGGCCTCATCATCCGACGTGGGCAGGGCGGCGAAGTAGTCGGGGACCGCTATGTCGGCCGAGGTCGAGTCGCGCTCGTCGCGGCCGGCCACCGCACCGAGCAGCAGGGCCGTGTCGCGCACGTCGCGGCCCAACGGGCCGATCTGGTCCAGCGAGGAGGCAAACGCGATGATGCCGTAGCGGCTGACCCGGCCGTAGGTTGGCTTCAGGCCGCAGATGCCGGTCAGCGCCGCCGGCTGGCGAATCGAGCCGCCGGTATCGGTGCCGATGGCGACCGGAACCTGGTATGCCGCGACGGCCGCCGCCGACCCGCCGCTGCTGCCGCCGGGCACGCGCTCAAGGTCCCACGGGTTGGCGGTTGGCCCCCACGCCGAGAACTCGGTCGACGAGCCCATGGCGAACTCGTCCATGTTCGTCTTGCCCGGCAACACCGCGCCGGCCTCGCGCAGCCGCTCAGCGATGTGCGAGTCGTACTGACCCAGATGTCCCTCGAGGATGCGGCTGCCTGCGGTTGCCGGTTGGCCGCGCGTCAGCACGAGGTCCTTGAGGCCGACCGGGATGCCGAGCAGTGGCGGTAGCTCGCCACCGGCGTGGAGGCGGGCGTCGGCCGCGTCGGCCTGCCGGCGCGCGGCCTGCGCATCGACGAACGTCCACGCGTGCAGCGGGCCGTCGGTCGCCTCGATTCGGGCAAGATGGGCGGCGGTCAGCTCGCGCGCCGAGAAGTCGCCTGCTCGCAGGCCGGCCGCCATCTGGTGGGCGTGCAGCCGCGTGAGGTCGCTCATCGCTCGCCGAGGATCGGCGGCACGACGAAGTAATCGCCCGAGCGTGCCGGGGCGTTGGCCAGCGCCCCCTCCGTACTCAGGCCGGGCCGCGCAGCGTCCTCGCGCAGGATGTTGTCGACCTCGATCGTCTGGGCGGTGGGCGGGATGTGCTGGGTGTCGAGCTGGGCGAGCACGGCGTACTGGTCGACGATGTGGTTGAGCTGGCCCTCCAGGCGGGCAAGCTCGTCCTCGCTCAGCCCGAGGCGAGCGAGGTGGGCGACGTGCTCGACGTCCTTGCGTGACAGCGTAGCCATGGACCCAAGGATAGCCGCCTAACCCTCGCCCGCCGCCGCCCGCGCGGCCTCGATCGCGCGCGGGGACACCCAGCGCCGGATCGCGAGGCCGGCGATGATGACGACGCTGCCACCGACGATGAATGGTGCCGACAGCCCGAACTGCGCCGCGAGCCAGCCACCGAGCAAGGCGCCAAGCGGGATGGCGCCGTAGCCGAAGGCGCGGGTCGTGGCGATGACGCGGCCCAGCATCGGCCCCGGCACGATCGTCTGGCGCAGCGAGGTCAGCACGATGACGACCGCACCCGCCGCGGCCGTCAGCAGGAACATGAGGCCTCCGACCACGACGGCGGAATCGACCAGCCCGGCGGCGACTCCAGCCGCTCCTGCCGTGACCGAGCCGGCCTGCACGACGCGGCTCCGCCCGATCAGGCGGACGAGCCTGCCGGCGAGCAGCGTGCCCGTAGCACCGCCCGCGCCGGCCGCCGCTGCCAGGACGCCATAGGCGGCCTCGTCCACGCGCAGGACCTCGAGCGCGTAGAGGACGTAGATCGAGCCGAATGCGGTCAGCGCAGCGTTGACGAAGACCGACCAGACGAGCAGCACCCGTAGCATCGGATGGCCGAACAGGTAACGAGCGCCGGCAGGCACGTCCTGGCGTACTGACGCCCTCGCACGTCCAGCCGCCGCTTGTGCGCCGGCGAGCCCGGTCAGCAGCAGCGCGCCGGCGCCCCAGGTGAGGGCATTGACCGCGAACGGGGCGGCGTTGACGGCGGCGAAGAGGACGCTGCCCACGGGCGGCCCGACGAAGTCGTTGGTGATGGTGTGCGTTGCGTACAGCCGGCCGTTCGCGCTCTCCAGGCGATCGCGTGGCACCACCGTCGGCAGGATCGTCTGCATCGTCGTATCTGCCAACAGCTCACCCGTCCCGATGGCGAAGGCGACGACGTAGACGAGGAGCAGCGACGCGTTGTTGGTCCACACCAGCGCGGCGAGTGCGCCGATGATGACCAGCCGCAACAGCTGGACGGCGACGAGCAGCCGGACCCTATGAACGCGGTCGACGATCGCGCCGCCGACAAGGCCGAAGATCGCCCAGGGCAGCGAGTTGAGCGCGGTCAGCGCTGCCACCGCCGTCGGATCGCGTGTCAGCGAGGCGGCGAGGAGAGGCAGCGCCGTCAGGCGCAGCCCGTCGCCGAAGTTGGAGACGGCGCTTGCCGCCAGCAGCCGGTGGAAAGGTGTCAATCCGGGCGTGGCTGCGGCGCGACATCTTTGCCGGCCAGCAGGCGTCGAAAGCCCTCCTCGTCGAGGACGGGCACGCCCAGCTCCTGTGCCCTGGCCAGCTTCGAGCCGGCGTTGTCGCCGGCCACGACGTAGTCGGTCTTGTGGCTGACCGAGCCGGCAGACTTGCCGCCAGCCGCCCGGATGGCCGCCTCAGCGGACCGTCGGTCGAAGCCTTCGAGTGTCCCGGTTACCACGACGGTCTTGCCGGCGAGCGGTCCGCTCGAGTCGTCGGCGCTGGCCACGACCTGCCGTGCCGGCCGCTCCGGCTCGACCCCGGCATCGACGAGGTCATCGAGGACGTCGGCCGTCGACGGATCGCTGAACCAGCGGGCGAGGCTGGCGGCGACCGTCGGACCGATGCCGTTGACCTCCCGGAAGCGCTCGGCGGGCGTGCCGCGGAGCTCTCGCGCCACGCGCGCGAGCCAGCCGCCCGAGCCGCCCATCGGCTCGCCGTCGCGCGGGCGCCAGGTGTGGGCGATCCACGCCGACAGGTCGATCGCCGTCTGTTCGCCGACCTGCGGGATGCCCAGCGCGTTGATGATCCGGAACAGCGGCCGGACGCGGGCACGCTCGATGGACGCCTTGAGGTTCTCGGCGCTCTTGCGCGCGAAGCGCTCGAGCGACTCGAGCTGTTCGACGGACAGTCGGAAGAAGTCACCGCGCTTGCGTACCAGTCCGCGCTCGAGCAGCTGGACCAGGACCTTCCAGCCGGCGCCCTCGATATCCATCCCGCCGCGGCTGACGAAGTGGCCGAACTCCTGGCCCACGCGCGCTGGGCAGGCCGTGTTCGGACAGTAGTGGCGGACGGCGTCGGGGTCGCGGGCAACCGCCGTGTCGCAGACCGGGCAGGTAGCCGGCATTTCGAACTCCCGTTCGCTGCCCGTCCGCCGCTCGGTGATGACGCGCACCACCTCGGGAATGACGTCGCCCGCCTTGTGCAGAACGACGTGGTCGCCGATGCGCACGTCCTTGCGGCGCACTTCGTCGAGGTTGTGCAGCGTTGCCCGCGCGACCGTCGAGCCGGCGACCTTGACCGGCTGGAGGTGTGCGACCGGCGTGAGCGTCCCGGTCCGGCCAACGTACGGCACGATGTGCTCGACCATCGTCTCGACCTGCTCGGGCGGGTACTTGTAGGCGATCGCCCAGCGCGGTGCGCGCGACACCATCCCCAATCGGCGCTGGAAGTCGAAAGAGTCCACCTTGACGACGACGCCGTCCGTCTCGTAGGGCAGCTCGTGGCGCCGCTCCTGCCAGCGCTCGGCGAACGCGATCACGCCTTCGACGTCAAGGCCGTGTTCATGGTTCGGCTCAACCGGCAAGCCCAGGCGCGCCAGCCGCTCGAGCGCGGCCGACTGTGTGGCAACGGTGGCCGCCGACGCAGTCTCGCCGGCCTCGCCCTCGATGAGGACGTAGAACCAGGCGGCGAGCCGGCGGCTGGCGGTCACCTGCGGGTCGATCTGGCGCAGCGAACCCGCACCACTGTTGCGCGGGTTGGCGTAGAGCGGCAGGCCCGCCTCCTCGCGCTCGGCGTTGATGCGCGCGAACTCCGTCTTCGGCATGTACACCTCGCCGCGCACCTCCACCGTCACCGGCTCGCGCAGCCGCTGCGGGATGGCGTCAATCGTGCGCAGGTTGGCCGTGACGTCCTCGCCCATCGTGCCGTCGCCTCGCGTAGCGCCCTGCACGACGTGACCGCGCTCGTAGCGCAGGCTGACGGCCAGGCCGTCGATCTTCAGCTCACAGACATAGCGCAGCTGGCCGACCTCCTCTTCACCCAGCCCGAGCAGCCGGCGGACGCGGCCGTCGAACGCACGCAGCTCGTCGTAGGAGAAGGCGTTGGCCAACGACAGCATCGGCGACGAGTGGCGCACCTCGCTGAACGTGCCCGCCGGCGCGCCGCCAACACGCTGTGTCGGGGAGTCCGGCGCCCGCAGCTCGGGGTGGCGCTCCTCGAGCTGGACCAGCTCGTGGAAGAGCGCGTCGTACTCGGCGTCGCTGATCTCCGGCGCGTCCTGCTCGTAGTAGAGCCGGTTGGCGCGCTCTATCTGCGCTCGCAGCTCCGCCGCGCGCGACGCTGCATCCATGACCAGCGAGGACCCGTCAGCCCATGATCTCGAGCTTGGCCAGCGACGCGAGCAGCGTCTTGATGCCTCGCTCGGGGAACGCGACGATCACCTCCTCGTCGTCGCGCGTCAGCTTCGACGAGACGACTGTCCCTTCGCCCAGCGAAGGGTGGCGGACGCGGTCTCCATCGCGGAACTGGCGTTCACCGGGCACAATCGGCCGCGGTGTCGTACGCCGGACGACGGGTGCGTCTGTCGCCCGCTCGCGCGCCGGATCGTCGGGCAGGCCGATCGGCGGCTTGGTGTTCCACGGCGAACGCAGCCCGACGGCTGCCGGCGAGGACCCCAGGCGAGAGGGCGTGTAGCCGCCGCCGGGAGGCAGCAC
>JALYGJ010000124.1 GCA_030777155.1 Chloroflexota bacterium
GGCAGGTGCCGCGCGACCAGCTGGTCAAGGGCGCAGACGAGATCGGCGTCCCGTTCGAGGAGCACGTCGCCAACGTCGTCGAGGGGCTCAAGACGGTGCGCCGAGACCTGGGGTTGTGAGCGAAGAGCCGAAGATCGCCCTGCCCGACCCGGTCCGGACAGTACGCCTGCAGCGCCGTCTCGATGCGCCGCCCTACCGGGTCTATCGGGCGTGGTCGGCACCCGAGGCGCTGTCGGAGTGGTTCCCCGACTCCGTCGAGGGCTCGCTGGCGCCGGGCACCCGGAGCATCCTGGTCTTTCCCAACGAGCGCGTGTGGTGGGAGGTGTTGGCCGCCGAGCCGTACAGCCGGTTCCAGTTCCGCTGGCCGTGGCTGGCCGACGAGGAGTGGGTCAGCACCGTCACCGTCACCATCACCCCGCGTGGCTACGGCAGCCTGGTCACGCTCGAGGACGGCCCGTTCGACCTGACCGCGCCGCGCGTGCTCGATGCCTACGCCGAGTGCCTGCAGGGCTGGGGCGAGGCGCTCGCGCATATGCGGGCGGTGGTCGATTTCTCGGTGGATCTGCGCCGCTACCGCTAGCGACGATCTCGTCCGCCTAGCCGACACCCTCCAGTTGCGCGACACGGCCGAGAAGGTCGCGCTCACTCCAGCGTTCGGCGATCTGACCGTCTGCGATATGCACGATGCCGATGGGGCGCGCTTCAAGGCTAGCGGCGACCTGACTCGCCCGCTCTCAGGCGGCTGCCCGACGCGTCGGCACGTCGACCCGCTGGCCCAGCTCAGCTTCGCTGAACGCCTCGCGCATGAACGGCGAAGGCGCGTACGGGTCGTACACGAGGACGAGTGAGCGCTTGGCACGCGTCCACGCGACGTAGGCGAGACGCCGTTCCTCCTCCAGCGCGCGTGCGGGATCGTCGGCCTCCTCGAGCGTCCGCCGACTGGGGAAGACACCCTCGTCGAGACCGATGACGGCGACATGCTCGAACTCCAGTCCCTTGGTCCCGTGAGCGGTGGCGAGCACGAGCTCCGCCTCATCGCGGCGCAGCTCTTCGCGCCGGCGGCGTATCTCACCTAGCGCCAGGCGGAAGTCGGGCCAGCTGCGGTAGGGAGCGGCCCAGCCGGCGAGCGACCGCGCCAGCGGGTCGGCGGTGCGGCGGCTGAGGAGGACGGCGGGCGGCACCTCGGTGCGCCCGACTTCGGTTGCTGCGGCGGACGCCGGGTCAAGGAGCTCTTCGAGGTGCGGGTCGTCGAGCAGCAGCCCGTCGTCGGCGGCGTGGTAGGCGATGCCCATCTCGAGCGCGACGGCGGCGTACGGGGCGAGTTCGGCGTTGGTCCGCGCCAGTACCGCGTGGACGCCGGGTGCATGGCCCACCCACTCTTGCAGCAGGCGCCGGGCGCGCGCCAGGTCGTCACCCGAATCCGGTACCAGGAACAGCGCTCCGGCTGCCGCCGGCCCGGCCTGAATCTTCTTGGCGAAACGTTCGCGGTTGGCCTCGATCAGGCGTACCGACCGCTCCACGACCGGTCGAGGGCAGCGATAGTTCGTGACCAGGTCGACGCGCCGCAGGCCGGGCAGCGAAGCGGCGAGATCAAGCACGCGCCGGACGTCCGTCAAGCAGATGGGTTTACAATGCGCGCGTGAAGCAGCCCGTCGGCTACCTGCGAAAGTCGCGCGTCCTGCCCGGGCGCAGCGATGTTTCGTGGGAGGTCCAGGAGCAGAAGATCCGCGAGCTCGCCGAGCAGCATGGCGATGGCGAGCTGCTGCTGCTCTCCGACTGGAACAAGAGCGGCCGCAAGGGCGCCAACGGTCGCCCCGGCTACCACCAGCTGGTCACCTTGGTCGACGAGGGTCGGGTGAGCACGCTCTACTCCTACAGCCTCAGCCGGCTCGGGCGATCGGTCCACGAGCTGAGCGCGTTGTTCGCCCTCTGCGCCGAGCGCGGCGTTGCGGTACGTCTGGTCAAGGACCGGATCGACACCAGCACAGCCAGCGGCCGCCTGACGGTCAACGTCCTCTCGTCGGTCGCCGAGTTCGAGGCTGATGTCGCCCAGGAGCGCGCCAGAGACACCGTAGCAGCCCGCAGGGCGCGTGGAGACCGTATCGGGCAGGTTCCCTACGGCGAGCGGCCTGGAGAGGACCTAGCGGCCATTCTCACGGCCTACAGGGAGGCCGGCAGCGTGATAGGGGCTGCTCGCCTGCTCAATACGCGCGGCGTGCCAACGAGAAACGGCGGCCCGTGGAGCACGACGCCGGTCAGGGAGATCCTCATCCGCCACAAGGCGATGCCGTGGCGCTCGAGGCCGGGTCAGAAGGCCGCTGCGCCGTTCATCCTCTTCCGCCTGCTGCGCTGCCACTGTGGTCGCCAGATGACCGGCGCTCGCTTCCGCAACGGCCCCGACCCGGCCTACACCGTCTACCGCTGCATCGGCGGGCGGACGGACGTGACGCACGCGCGCCAGAGCGTCAGTGAACGGAAGCTGCTGCCGTGGGTGAAGGCCGAGGCTGCCCGGTTCCGAGTGCCAGTTGACCGGGTTGAGATTGAGCAGCGGGACGAGAACCGGCGGCTGGAGCTTGAGGCACGACGCAACGCGCTGCTGGACCTCGTGGGGACCTTCGACAGGGCTGAGATAGAAAGGCGTGCTGCGAAGATCGACGAGGAAATCGCGCGGCTAGACGCCACGCAACGCCTCGTTGACGTTCCGCCGGCGATCGACTGGACGTGGCCGCCCAAGGCGATCAACGAGGTCCTGCGAGCGTTCTGGGACCACGTACAGCTCAACGACGAGATGGAGCCTGTTCACGCCGAATGGTTGGTGCCTGAGTGGAGAGCCTGATGGAGCGGCGCGCGATCTACACCAGAAGCGCGAAGCCTGGGTTCAAGCAAGCCAACGTCGACGGTTCGCTAACCGAGCTGGAACGTGGCGAGTGGCGTTGCTCAGGTTGTGGCGAGCTGCTTGCAGAGACAAGTTGGGGGCGCGATAGCGCCGTCCTGGTCGATTCGCTCACGCGACTTGCCGATCGCGACGAGCTACCGGTGTTCGGCCTGCCGCGCCGGACGATCGCTCGAGGGAAGAGCAGGCGCCAAGTGAAGCGGCACGCGCTGAGCGCTGACATCGGTCGGCAGAAGTCCACGCCACTGCCGTTCTTCGTCTATTGCCCGCGACGCGATCTGGGGTGCGGAATCCTGCAGCTCGTCGGTTGAGCGTCTGCTACTGTGGTGGCAGACGAACACTGAACGCGGAACCCTTCAGGCAGACGTAGCCCCGATCCCGGGGTAGGGTAAGTCGCCGTAGGGCGCGGAGAGCAACGACGGCTTCGGCTGGCGCGGAGGACGCGCATGACCGAAGCCGTTTCGGTTTCTAAGAACTCAGTCAAGCAGCGCGCCGGGCGGGCTGGCGCGCGCAGACGCTGGGGCGACACGCCGCGCGTGGTGCGCCTCGACGATCTGACGCCAGCTCAGCGGCGCGTCGTGCTGGCCCTGCTCAATGCCGTTCGTCAGGAGAGTACGCCGTGAGCGGCGACGGGCGGCCGGGAAGGGAAGTACCGGCCGCCGTCGGCACGCGAGAAGCTGCCCCAGCGTCTCGCGCCAATGGTAACCCCTCGGACAAGGGTCAGGCGGTTACTTCTGCGCAACGCACCGCTACGCGCGCGCGTAGCGCGCTAATAGCTAATAGCGCTAGCGCTATAGCTATTCCCGTAGGGGGAGCTAAAGCTAACTACGTTTTGCCTGCAGTAGAAAAGGCCGCCGCGTCCGACCTGATGTCGGCGCTGGCGGCCGACTACACCGCAGTGACCGGTGCGTGCAAGGTGACACCGGGCATGCGTCGGCTGCTGCTGGTCTGCTACCGGATCCACGGCGAGGACACGGTCGCCCTGCTGCGCGAGCTGTACGGCGAGATGGGGACCACCGTCGACCTGCTGGCCCGGTTGCGGGATCACCCTCGTCGCGGCGCAGTCATCGAGCAGGTCGAGCCCGACCCGCCGGCGCTACCAAGCGCCGAGGCGGAGGCGGGCGCTCTCGACCTGGACACGCTGCTCGATGGCGTCGCGTGGGTCAACCCGCCGTGCCGGCTGCATCTCCCGCACAGCTGGCGATACCGGCCAGAGGGTTCGGCAGTCTGCGACATCTGCCATCCATCGGGCGTTGCCCGAGGCGCGGCATGAGGACGGGGGCCGGGTTGAAATCTTCGGCCGGAATCGCCGCCTCCACGCCGCTGCCTTTTCGCGAGCGTCAGTGCAACGGCCGAGTTCGCCCGATCTCATGCTCACGGAGGCCCAAGAAGTTGCACGCTGACCTCGGAAATCTCGCCCTCATCAGCGGCCGTAGGCGTGCCACGTGTGCCGTGTGCGGCGCTTCGCTGGCCGCCAAGCGTGCCGACGCGACGACCTGCTCGTCGACCTGTAGGAGCGCCCTGCGGCGCCGTAGAGCGGCCGAGGTGGCCGCCACACGCCAGCCGCGCGTTCGCGGCTACGTCGAGCCGCCCGACGAGCTGTGGCGGCCACTGGAGGAGCTGAGATGAGGTCTGTACCAAGGGCACGAGACTTTGACTGGACGAAGGTCGCCCAGGTGACGACTGACGGCTGGATGGCGCTCGACGAGGAGCTGCGCGAGCGGGTCCTCCAGGTCGTTGATCGCGACGGAGGCTTCCGCCACGAGATCGACATCAACGACGACGGCGCCACGGTCACGATCAAGATGGCGGGTATCCCGGTGGCGACGGTTGAGACGTGGCGTGTCCTGAACACGCCCAAGCAGCCCGAGGCGAGGGCTTGAGGGCGCGAATCGGCGGGTGTAAGATGAGCGGGAGCCTGGAGCACGGGAAGCGCTACACCAGGAGAACAGGTGCGGCAGCCAAGAAGGCGCCCCTGTTTCCACTCGCGGTCCCGCTCCAGAGGGGCGGGCACCCGGCCAGAGGCCGGTGTCGGTGGTCAGCCAGGCACGTTGACTAAACCTGTCTGACAACCGAAGGACCGAAGCCAATGACTGACTACCTAGCCGACCTCGAACGGATCGTGTCCGTTGCCGATGGCCGGCCGCTCACCGAACCCCAGAAGCGCGACTTCAACAGCGCGCTCGAGGGCTTCATGCAGACTCACGTCAAGAGCAATATCAGCGGTGCCTACGCCGTGCTCGGTGCCATCGAGGAGCACGGCCTGGAGAAGCCGGCCGAGACCGTCAGGGCGCTCAAGAGCTACCTCGGCGACATACAGAAGCAGACGCTCCGCGAGCGACTCGACGAGTACCTCGCTGTGTCCGGCTACGGCGATGGCAGCAACAGTCCGAGCAGGTCGGGACTGCCCAGCCACCCGGCAATCAGCGAGCGCCGCGGCAACAAGTCGTGGGGCGAGGCCGTCGTCGACGCCAACAGCGAGTACGGCGCGATGAAGGCGCTGCTCAGCGCGGGCACCGTGCCGGTCAGTGTGCCGCTCAATCCCGATCCGGTGCGCAACCCGGTCCGGCCGCGCTTCCTGCGCGAGATCATCCCGAGCAGGCGCAACGACACCGGCCACTTCTCCTACCTGCGCCAGACGGCGCGCACCAACAATGCCGCGCCGGTGGCCGAGGGCGGGCTGAAGCCGACCTCGGTCTACACCCTCGAGCGGGTCGACGAGCCGATCGCCACGATCGCGCACCTGTCCGAGCCGATCCCGCGGCAGCAGCTCGAGGACGCGCCCCTGCTGCGCCAGTTCGTCGACGACGAGCTGCGCCTGGGGCTCTTCCTCGCGCTCGACAACCAGATCCTCAACGGCAACGGCACGGCGCCCAACCTGCGCGGCCTCAACGCCACGACGGGCGTCCAGACCGTGACCACCGGCGCCGACGCGCTGGTCCGCATCCGCTCGGCGATCACGGCACTTCAGCAGCAGGACCTTGAGCCCGACACGCTGGTCGTGTCGCCCGGCGATTGGGCCAAGATCGAGAGCGTGGCGCTGGCCCAGTTCGCGGCCAACCCCAGCCTCACGCCGCTCGACGCCATGACACGCCGCCTGTTCGGCGTCACCGTCCTGGTGACCAACGCCACGGCCAACGGCACGGCATGGCTCGGCGCGTTCCGCGACGGCAGCTACCTGGAGATGCGCCAGGAAGCGCGCATCGACTGGTCGGAAGCCGGCTACAACACCGGCCCGCCGATCACCTCGGACTTCGAGCGCAACCTGATCCGCTTCCGCGCCGAGATGCGCGTCGGCCTAGCGGTCACCCGGCCGCCCGCCTTCGTCCGCATCACCATCGCCTGAGGACTGACATGCCAGCAGCTTTCGCCTCCTACGGCAGCCTTCTCCAGATGTCGGACATGGGCGCCACGCCCGTGTTCACCACCATCGCCGGCGTCAGGACATCTCCGGCCCCGCTACCCAACCGCGACCTCGAGGAAAGTCACTTCGCACAGCTCGCCCAACGGCTACGAGGAGTTCGTGCCGACGATCAAGCGCAGCGGCGAAGTGACCTTCGATCTGAACTTCGACCCGACCAACGCCTCACACGGCACGGCCCCGACGGGCCTGGCCGGGAAGGTGCATGCCGACAACCCGACGGACTTCCGGCTGGTCTTCCCGCGCATCGGGACGAACGGCTACCGCTGGGCGTTCTCGGGCTACGTGACTGGCTTCGAGACATCGGCCGCCTGTGAACGGCGTCTTCGGCGCCTCGGTGACGATCAAGATCACCGGAGCCCCGACGCTCGAGCCCGTGGCGTTAGAATCTTCGGCATCTCCTAGTGTGGCGAAGCCCCTCGGTCCCTCTTCCGAGGGGCTTTCGCTTGCCCGCTACGATGGCGAGCAAAGAAGCGTGCGCGGAGGGAGGGAGAGATGGATCAGCAGCGGCCGCGCGACCTCGGTGCTCCGCGCGCCCCTTTTGGCGCATCCTGACCTACGTCAGCACATGAGCCCGGAGCGGGGAGCGTCAGCGGATGCATAAGAGAGGCCGGGCGGACTGCCCGGCCTCTCTCCGCCTGACTACTTCAGTGACTCACCTGGCTAGGTGATCAGCTTCGGCAGTAGAACCGTCAAATCACTGCGGGGCGGCTCTTCGCGTAACTCAGGGCCCGGTGGCCTGCCCGCCAGGGTTTAGCACGCCCGTGCATGGAACTGGCTCCTCCGGAGCGAAGACAACGACTCCATTCGAGGCATCTCCAGTCACCATGGGTGCCGCTGCCTTGCAGTGCCCCTGAATCCACGGTCTCGCGATCGGGTCGTCGTTTATGACCGGCGTGTCCTGGCCGGGTGGCGTGACCGTCTGCCTGTGGGCGGCGACGGATGCCGCCATGACCGTCAGCAGCACAAGCGCTGCGACCAATGAAAAGAGCGAGCGCCTCATGAGACCCTCCTTCACCGCTGCGGGCAGTCGCCCGTTACCTATATGACGCTCGAATCCGGGGAAATGCTCAAACTTGCGCATTCGGCAACCTTCTTTTCTTTCGGTTCCTGACAGCTCCACGCGGCCCTGCCGCCCGGCTGGTACCTCGGCACACCGGTTCGCTCCTAGACCGCGGCGGCCCGCGGTCGCTAGGCTCCGCAGCTATACGTCCGCCGAGAGGAGGCACGGCCATGGAGGTTGACGAAGTCCGCTCGCTGTTCGCCTACGACCGCTGGGCCACCCGCCGAGGAATTGGCCGGGGACGGCGGCGCGCAGACCTGAAGCCCGAGGGTCGGAGTCGTCCTAATGCTCCACCAGCCCTGACAACTGAGCGCGAGGACGCTTGGTCCGTGATACACGGCGCCACGCCGGCCGGCTGGTACGTCGGGCGGCCGAGCTACCATGACGAGCGGCGAGAGTGGGTCATGTACGCCTTCGACCCGGCTGAGAGGGCCGTCGTGGGCAAGCGGAAGCGCGAGTGGATGGCCGTGGCGCAGACCGAGGAAGGCGTGGTGTGCGAGATGGCGCGCTGCCTGCGCGAGATCGGTGAGGGACGCTGGCCAAAGTGAGGGTGCCAGATGAGCTGGCGTCGCGACGCGTGAAGCTTGCGCTCGGTGCTACGTCGGCGCCCAGGAGGAGGACTTCGTTGAATGCCGCCGGTTGACGCTGCGGAGGTTCCGGTCTATTCGCTCAGCGAGGCCGCCAAATATGCCCGCACGTCACCGCAGAGTGTCGCGCGCTGGCGTGCCGGTTACACGTTTGAGACGTCGCGCGGCCGCCATCGCTCGGGTCCGGTTACGGGCGGGTTCGGCGCCGGCTTGCTCACCTTCAACGACCTGATCGAGACGGCGATCATCGCTGCCGCAAGGCGGGAGAGGATACCGATGCAGGCGATCCGCCGGGCGATCACGACGGCGAAGGACCTTTACGGTGTCGATCGACCGCTGAGCGTCATCCGATTCAAGCACGATGGTCACGAGCTCTGGACGCGCGAGCTCGAGAAGTACGTCAATCTGAGCCGGACCGGCCAGATCGCTTGGGAGCACATCGCAGATGTTCTCCACGATCTCGTCTACGAGCAAGGCGTCGCCGTTCGCTGGTTCCCGCGCGGCCGCGATGAGCCCGTCGTCATCGACCCGCGTGTGTCGTTCGGTCGTCCCTACATCATCCGGAAAGGTATTTCAACTGACGTTGTGCGATCACGCTTCTTGGCCAACGAAGCGCTCCCATCGATCGCCGAAGACCTCGGCCTGTCAGACAATGAGGTGGAAGCGGCACTCCGATTCGAGTACCCGCAAGCGGCGTGACGCCGCTGTTCACCGACCGCGATCTGGGCAAGCGGCTGGCCGGTATCCTCCGAGCGCTCGGGGTGCCAGCGACCGCACACGTCGAGCGTTATACCGCGGGCGACGCCGAGTCGATTCCCGATACTCGCTGGATCAAGGACTGCGCTGCTCGCGGCGAAGTAATTGTCACGCGCGACAGTCGCCAACACCGGAGACTGTCGGCGGAGCTGCGGGCGATTATTGGGGCAGGCGCGCGAGCCTTTGTCCTCGAGACCGGCAATGCTTCCGTGCTTGAGTATCTGCGCGCCCTACTAATCGCGTGGCCGCGGATCCAGCGGATCGTCGACGCCGAAGAAGGGCCCTGGGTCTACGGCGTCAGCTCCGAAGGACGGCTCACGCGGCGCCACCCCCCACCGTAGAAGACAGAAGAAACAGGGCCTCGTTGATCTCGCCCCGGAGGTTCGCTCCAGCGGGAGCTACGCCGCTGGCTGTTCCTGCTTGAGCGGCGCGTTGGGATAGTCCTTGACGAACTGACTGAGCGCAGAGGGCCGGCCTCTCGACCGACCCTCTGCCCACGGACCATGATCGAGCAGGTCGTACTTGCGGGCCTGGATTGCCTTGAGTGCCGCGTCGTGCAGCTCTTCGCCGGTCACAGCGACACCCCGGGCCGGCTAGCCCGCTCGATCAGCCATTCGCGGATCGCCGCTTCTAGGCCGTCCATTTCCAAGACAACGTCGATGCCAGTGGGAGTTCCATCGACCATCACGTTGTCGCTGGCACCGACGTCGCGGCGAGTTAGCCCTGTCGCCAGGTCGAACAGCACCGTGGTGAGTCGATCTCGCAGTTCGGTTGGATTGAGGCCATCTTCCATGAGGCCTGTCCAGCGGTCCTCGAGCAGCTCGCGTGGCACTCGCTTCACGCGCTCGAACACGGTGCCTTCGCCGCCAGATTCGCCAAGCGTCCAGCGGTACCGGATTGCCCGCGTCCCGTCGCCTCGGTCGAGGCTCGACAGGACCTCATAGCGTCCTGCCACACCTGTCGCGCTCATCGCGCACCTCCCCAAAGGGTTCGCCCGCCGAAGGGCTGACTCCGGCGGGCGATGATGGTGGCCTGTCAGCCCAGGCCGGGCTACGGTAAACCGAGCGGGTAGCGTCGGCCAGTCGCCAGGCATAGATGGTCTGATCGTCGTCCCCAACCAGGAAGATGTTGCGCTGGTCACCGCAGAGAAGCACGGCGAGCTCGAGCTGGCTGCGATCGACGTCCTGCACCTCGTCGACGAGCAGGTTCGCGCACCGCTCCTGCCAGGTGCGCCGAAGTCGGGCGTCCGAGCGAAGCAGGGCGACGGCGCGCCGTACCAGGTCGTCGAAGTCGAGCGCGTCCTCAGCTCGAAGAGCATCTTCATAGGCGACAAATGCCGCGCGGACGTCACGCTCGATCGCTGTCGGCCGCGGCTGAGCGAGGTCGGCGTCGCGCAGGTCGTCGACCGACAGGCCGAGATCGAGCTTGATCCGCGAGAAGGCGTCGTCGAGCCGGCGCAGCTCGGCTGGCGGGAGCGGCCGGCCGCGGAGCCGGCCGAGGACGTCGGCGCGGTCGACGAGATTCGCAACCGACACGCCCGCTTCGGCAAGGATTTCGCGACCGAGTGCGTGAAAGGTCCGGACG
>JALYGJ010000125.1 GCA_030777155.1 Chloroflexota bacterium
CGCGGCCGCGCGCGGCCGAGCTCGCACGCCGAGCGGTCACCGAAGTCGCCGAGCCGGCCTATCGGACGAGCTCGCTCGACGGAAACGGTCGGCCACGGCGCCAGACGACGGCTGCCGGCGTTTAGCACTCGAGCGTGCCCACTCGCCGCAGCCGGCCCACCAGCCGCGGCCGCGCGCCCGACCAGCCGACGAGCGGCCTGCCCGTGGTCGCGATCGTCGGCCGCCCGAACGTGGGCAAGAGCACGCTGTTCAACCGCATCGTCGGCGAGCGGGTGGCGATCGTCGAGGATCGCGCGCGCACGACCCGCGATCGGCTGTACGACGTGGGGGAGTGGAACGGCCGGCGCTTCCTGCTGATCGACACCGGCGGGCTCGAGACGCGTCCGGGCGACGAGATCGAGGAGCGCGTCCAGGACCAGGCACGGCTGGCCATCGCCGAAGCCGACGTGATCGTCTTCGTCGTCGACGCCGCCGCCGGCCCCACGCCGGCCGACCTGGAGGCAGTCGAGCTGCTGCGCACCGCCCGAGCGCCCGTGCTGGTGACGGTCAACAAGGCCGACAACGAACGGCTCGAGCTGGAGGCGGCCGAGTTCCACCAGCTGGGCTGGGAGGAGACCTACGCGATCAGTGCGCTGCACGGGCGCGGCACGGGCGACCTGCTCGACGCGATCGCGTGGGCGCTGCCGCCCGAATCGGAGCAGGAGCGCGAGCGCCGGCGGCGAGAGGCGGAGGCCGACGAGCCAATTCCGGTGGCCGACGAAGAGCAGGCCGAGGGCATCGAGCCGGCTGCTTTCGCCTTCGACGATGAGCCGGCACGGGTGGCGATTGTCGGTCGGCCGAACGTCGGCAAGAGCTCGCTCCTCAACGCCCTGCTGGGTGAAGAGCGGGCGATCGTGAGCGACATCCCGGGCACGACGCGCGATGCCATCGACACACCCCTCGATTGGGCCGGCCGCCAGGTGCGGCTGGTCGATACCGCCGGCGTCCGCCGGCGCGGCAAGGTCGCCTCCGGGCCTGCCGCCGAGCGGTTTGCAACGCTGCGCGCGCTCAAGGCGGTTACCCGCTCCGACGTGGCGGTGCTGGTCCTCGACGCGACTGACGGGCTGACCGCACAGGACGCGCACGTCGCCGGGTACGTGGTCGACGAGGGGGTCGGGCTGGTCGTCGCAGTCAACAAGTGGGACCTCGTCGAGAAGACCGACCGCACGTTCGACGAGTACGCCGGCCGCATCCGGCGAGAAGCGCCTTTCCTTGACTTCGCGCCCATCCTCGCCATCAGCGCGCGGACGGGCCAGCGTGTCGGCCGCGTGCTCGAGGCGGCGCTCGAGATCGCCGCCGAGCGGCGCCGACGGGTACCGACGGCGGCACTCAACGCGCTGCTGCGTGAGGCCACCTACCGCCAGCAACCGCCGGCCGTTCGCGGCAAGCGACCGCACCTCTACTACGCCACGCAGGTGGCGATCGAGCCGCCGACCTTCGTCTTCTTCGCCAGCGAGGCGGCGAGCATTCACTTCAGCTACCGGCGTTACCTGGAAAACCGCCTGCGCGAGGCATTCGGGTTTGCCGGCGCACCGCTCCGGCTGGTGTTCCGCGAGCGCCGTCGCGAGGACCTCGAGCGGCCGCGCCAGCGCCGCCGGAGCCGACGCGCGGCCACGCCGGCGAACAGATGAGCGAGCTGCCCCGCCGCGCGGTCGTCGGCGGCGGCGCGTGGGGCACGACTTTGGCCGTCCACCTCGCGCGCAATGGCCCGGTCACGCTGCTCGTGCGCGACTCCGCCCAGGCGGCCGAGATGGCCGAGCAGCGCGAGAACGCTCGCTACCTGCCCGGCGTCGAGCTTCCCGCCGAGGTAGTGGTCAGCGCCGAGGCGCCTGCGCTAGCCGCTGCTGACGAGCTCGTCGTGCTCGCCGTGCCCGCGCGGGCGATGCGCCCGGCGGCCGGGCGGATCGCGCAGCATGTCCCTCGCCGCGCGGTGCTGCTGTCAGTGGCCAAGGGCATCGAGCAGGAAACGCTGCTGCGCATGACGCAGGTGATCGGTCAGGAGATGCCGGCGCTGGAGGGCCGCATCGCCGCAATGTCGGGACCGAACCTGGCGCTCGAGATTGCGCAGGGCCTGCCCGCCAGCTCGGTCATCGGGATCGAGGACGAGGCTCTCGGCGGCGCCCTGATCGAGATGGTCAGCACGCGTGCCTTCCGGCTCTACCGCAACCGCGACGTCGTCGGCGTCGAGCTCTGTGGCGCGCTAAAGAACATCATCGCCATCGCCGCCGGCGCCGCCGAGCAACTGGGCTTCGGCGACAACGGCAAGGCCGGCCTGATCACCCGCGGGCTGGCCGAGATGACGCGCCTCGGCGTGGCCGCCGGCGGCAACCCGCTCACGTTCGCCGGCATGGCCGGCCTGGGCGACGTCGTGGCGACGTGTTACTCACCGCTGTCGCGCAACCATCGCCTGGGCGTCGAGCTCGCCCGCGGGCGGCGCTGGGCGGAGATAGAGGGCACGCTCCCCGGCGTGGCCGAGGGCGCGTACACGGTCAGCGCGGCACTCCAGATGGCGGACTGGCTCGGCGTGGAGATGCCCATCGCCCAAGAGGTCCACAACGCGCTGTTCGAGGGCAAGAGCGTCCAGCGTTGCCTCATCGACCTGCTCAACCGCGAGCAGAAGGACGAGCTCGCCGACCTCGAGGCATGGGCTGCGAACCTGCTGGCGCAGGTGCCACAGGGCGTGACCGGCCAACGCTGACGGCCGCCTGCAAGGGCTTTGCAACACTGAGCGGTACGTCACTCAAGCCGACCGGACCGCACCGCAGTGAACCGCAAGCAACCGCCGGGTGGTACCTGCCGGTTAGCCACCACGGCGAGTGGTAACCTCGACAACGCACGGGGTGGCGACTAGTCTTCGTGCATGCCCAAAGGTTGGGAGGCAGGCAACCGGATAGCCAGATGAGGACTCCTCGGCAGCGGATCGACCGCCAGCGTCGATCCACCCGCTGACCGTACAAAGGGAGTCCCGGCCCCGCTCCGTCGGAGCGTGCAGCCGCGAGAGCGGCCGCCGGCGTCGAGGCAGGCCCCGGTTGCCGCCCAACCATTCCAGGGCCCCGATGACGCGGTCCGATGGGCCCCGGTGGCGCGGTTCTATTCGCCTCGAAGCGTTGGTTCAGGTCGAAGCGGCGTCGCCCACCTCGATCGGCACGCCGACGAGCGAACCGTACTCGGTCCAGCTGCCGTCGTAGTTGCGCACGCTCGGATAGCCGAGGAGCTCGGACAGCACGAACCAGGTATGGCTCGAGCGCTCGCCGATGCTGCAGTAGGCGACGACGTCGCGATCAGGCGTAATGCCCTTGCCGGCGTAGATCTCACGCAGCTCTCCGACCGGCTTGAAGGTGCCATCCTCGGCCACCGCCGTCGACCACGGAATATTGACGGCGCCGGGGATGTGGCCCCTGCGCTGGGCGGCTTCCTGCGGCAGGTGTGCCGGGGCCGCCAGCTCGCCGCGGAACTCCTCCGGCGAACGGACGTCGACCAGTCCGCGCTCGGCGTCGTCGAGGCCGGCCAGGACCTGCTCGCGATAGGCACGGATGTCCTCGCGCGTATCGGCGCGCAGCGCGATGTTGCCCCTGGCGTGCGCCGGCGGTTCGGTCGTCAGCGGCAGCCCGGCCGCCTCGACCTTCTTGCGGCCGCCGTCGAGCAGCCGGACGTTCGCGATACCGTGGTAACGGAGCTGCCAGTAGGCCCAGGCGGCGAACCAGTTGTTGTTGTCGCCGTAGAGCACGATCAACGTGTCGTCGTTGATGCCTGCTTCGCGCAGCAACTTCTCCAGCTCATCGCGTGGGACGAGGTCGCGACGGACGCTGTCGGTCAGCTGGGTCGTCCAGTTGAAGGCGACGGCGCCCGGTAGGTGGCCCTTGTCGTAGGCGGTCGTGTCGACATCGACCTCGATGAAACGCACCTTCGGGTCGTCGAGGTGGTCGCGCGCCCAATCGACGGTGACCAGTGCCTGCCTGGCGCCGGTCGCGGGGGTGTCGGTCGTGCTCATAGGAACGGAGGCCTCCTCAGGCAGTGGAACGAGGGAAGGACGACCGGCGGAAGGGGAGTCGGCGCGAGATGCGGCGCTCTACGGGCGCGAAGCGGTCCCGGTCAGACGGTGAGCGGAGTCCCTTCCGCCCACGGACACGCCATCGAGCAACAGCCGGCGAGCAGCGTGTCCAACATCAGGCTGCCAGCCTAGTCGAGATCGACGGGACAGTGCAAGCGAGCCCGGCTGATAGAATCGGCGTGTCGGGGCGTAGCGCAGCCTGGTAGCGCACTTGAATGGGGTTCAAGAGGTCCCGCGTTCGAATCGCGGCGCCCCGACCACCGACTCCCGACACGTACCCCTACGTCCCCTGTCGCCGGCTCCATCGTAGAAGCCAGCGAAGGACGGCCCAGAGCCTCCAGTCCAGTCACTCCTCGCTTCGCGCCAAGGTGAGCTAGTCGTCGTCACGCCGAGCGCCGTCGGGGAAGGATCGTTCGTTGTTTCAGCGGACCAAGCGCTGCCAGTCACCGAACCGTTGCCTGATCGAGCCGCGTGGGATGCTGCCCGCGGCGATCAGAAGGCCGACGAAGACGTTGTGCGCGATATCGATCGGGCCACCACCCAGCAACACGGCCGAGACGGCAACCCAAGCAGCAACGGGAAGGTTCAGCCAGCGCCCGAGCCGGATCGGCTCGGCCAGCACGATGACCGCGATCGACGCCGCCAGTGCGCCTGACAGGTGATTGCTGTTAGCCAGAGCCGCTGTCGTCGCCAGCAGCTCAGGCGCGAAGAGCAGCCAGGTACCGGCCACGGCCGCGAGCAACAGGCCGCGTGGCAGGGTGACTCCCCAGGCCGAAGCAGGGATCGTCGACCGGAGCGGCCCGCCGTAGTCCGGAGTGCGCTCGTCGGCCTCGCCTTCGATGCCGTAACCGAGGAAGAAAGACCGCCACAGGTTGGCACCGGCACGCACGTTGTGGCCGAGGAACTGCAGCATCGCCACGACCTCGTCGACGGCCAGCGGCATCATCACGAGCATCGCCGCGGCCGTTACCAGGCAGAGCGTGCACCAGGTGCCAACAGCGACCGGCTGCATGATGACGAGAGCGATGCTGACCAGCCCGAGCGGGATGACGGCGATGCCGAAGAAGGCGACCATCCAGGGCATCGTCCGCCAGCGCATGGTGCTACCCATGTAGCCCATCAGCGCCTCGCCGGCGTAGATGACCGACCCGAGCCCGGCATCCGAGATCGGCCACATCAGCGAGATGTGCGAGTCGAGGATGCGCTCGGTACCCGCGCCGAAGAAGGGATCCCAGACGGCATCGATGTGGCCGAGTTGGTAGGCCCCCATGTAGCGGCTGATGAAGAAGCCCAGCCAGCCGAGCGCGATGACCGGTGTGCGCTGCAGCCAGGATGATGGGTTGTAGCTCCAGCCGGGCGGCACCTCAGCCCCCATCTTCATGATCAGGGGCATCCCGGGCATGCCCGGGACGAGCACCGTCAGCGAGATGAGCAGAATGCCAACCAGCGTGTCGTTCAGGTGATCCGCCGGGCTCGGCGTCCACAGTGCGAAGGGCGCGAAGAGCAGCCAGACGCCGGCCAGGGCGACCGCCCACGGCGCCCAGATCCGTCGCGGTGACGCTGACAAAAGGCCGAGGACGGCAACGAGCAGGCCGACGATGACGTCGTTCCAGGTTGCCCAGCCGGCGCGCACCTCGGCGGGCGGCAGACCGCGCAGCTGGGCGACCCGAGCGACGTCCGGCGGCGGCGTGGCGGCGTAGTCAAGCAGGAACGGGCTGATCGTCAGCCACAGGCCGAGCAGCGGCAGGCTCAGCCATATCCAGCGCACCCGCGCGTGGTGATCCGTCCAACGCTGCCAGCGGTCGCCCGACTCATCGTCTCGCGTCGGACGCGTCGCACCGCGCCTACCAGGTAAGTCGTTGCCCGTGTCACGCGTACTGCACGACGCGTGGCTTCGTCGCGTCACAGGCAACCCACCAAGCACGGCAAGTGCCGGTGACAGCTGCAGAAACGGCAGGCAGGCGGACCGACCTGCTCGAGTGCGGGCACGTGACAGGGTGCCATCGCGGAAATGGCAGAGGCTAGGGTGGTGGCCACGAACGGCCGCCATCGTCCGAGCGGTAGAAGTCGGTGTTGGCCATGACTGCGGCGATCGTTTGTCCGTCTTCAGAGACGGCGGCGGCGAGGACCGTCCCTTCCTTCAGGACCTGGGACCAGGTCTGCCCGCCGGCGTCCGAGCGATATAGGCCGGCTGGACCGCCGATTACGAGGACATCCCCGCTTGGCGTGACGGCGAGGGCCGTCACCGGAGCGACCGGGGGTTCGGACAGTTGGACCCACGAGCGGCCAGCGTCATCGCTCTGCACGACCCCGCTGAACGGATGTACACCGACCAGCGCCTCTCGATTGCCCTCGAGCACCGTGGAGAGGTGCACGATATGCCCGTCGTACACCAGCTGCCAGCTCCTGCCGCCATCGCTCGACTCGTATACGCCGCCCTGCGCCAGGTATCGGCTGGATCGCCCGGCGTGCGGACTCGAAATTCGTGCCTGTTCGACGACTGCCTGATGATGACGAGTTCCCAGCCAGGGCGATCACCTGGAATGATCTGCCGTCGCTCCGCGAGTTCGTCCATCACCGCCGCGGCATAGAAGACGTCGGTGAGTGGTCGCGCCGGCGGCGTCGTGGCCAGCAGGACGGCTGCGCCGATGACGATCGCGCCGAGGGCGGCCTCAGCCCTGACGACCGCCACCGCCCGCGGTCGCAGCCCGCCCTTCCCTCGCCGGAGGGCAGGGCCGATGACGAAGCGGTTGAGGGCAGCCAGAGCGAGCACGCCGGCGATGAATGCATGTTTGCCGAGGAGCATCAGGCCGTACTCCGTCGCCAAGACTGCCTGGGGCGACGGTAGGTAGAGCACCGCCTGGTAGACGCCAGTCGCAGCGACGACGACGAATGCGCGCAAGGCAAAGCGCGAGAAGCGAGGGTGCCACCCGGCGGTCTTCTCGGGCGTCAGCCCGGCGACCGCAGCGGCGAGCAGCCCTCCGATCCAGGCGGCCATGGCCGCGGTGTGGAGGGCCGCGGCAGCGATGTTCAGCTGGCGGGCGAGTTCGAACAGCACCGGAAATGCGCCGTACAGCGCGGGCCGCTCGATGGCCAGGTCTACGCCATCCCACACGTACCCGACCCACATCAAGATGCCTGCGCCTGCTGCGTGGCTCTTGACAGCGGTCAGCCACGCGAGCCCAAGGCCAGCGACCAGGACGAGCAGCCAGAGTGCCCGCGCGCGACGTTCGGGCGCGTCCGGCGCCAGCAGGGCAGCGCAGATGGCGACGCCCACCAGCCCGACCACAGCGACCAGTCCAGCGTCGATGACGGACGTCGACCCGCCGCTCGCGACGCGCTCGCCGGCAGCGACGAGCATGTTGAGGATGAGTCCGGCGAAGATGGCGGCAGCTCCCGCTGACGCGAGGTACGCCATCCGGACGGCCGACAGCCCGAACCAACGTGCCTGGACCGCCGCGCCGATGAGCATTACGAGACCGACGAGCGTGACGTATCGCGGCAGCAGGCTGGCGTTGCCGCCACCACCGCCGGCGAGCTCGGCCGCCGTGACGGAGGGTCGGCCAGCGGCCTCCTCAACGCCGAAGACAATCTCGCGGCTCGCCGGGTGCTCGTCCTCTTCTGATACGACACTCCAGACGACGGTGTAGGGCCCTGGCCGCAGCTCGCGCCTGATGGGGACGCTGACGGTCGTTGCGAAGTCCGCGTCGATCTCGGGAGCCCCAAGCTCGATCTCACGACCGTGGCGGTCGAAGAGTCGGACCGACACCGATCGCGGATCGGCCGCCTCAGTGAAGACGAGGCGGATCTCAGCCGGCGGCGCCGCCAGCTCTTCACCGTCCGAAGGTGACGAGGCGACGAGCTCGGCGTGGGCCGCGGCCGCAGCGGGCAGAGCGAGCAAACGGCACGCCACGACAAGCACAGCGCACGCCCTTACGTACTTCCGCAGCGCAAGCGGGCGCTCGGTAAGCACCGGGGCTGGGCCTATCGAGCCGTTGGTTCGTTCGCGCATGACTACTATGCGCATCGTAGTAGATCGGGCGTCGGCGATCCGCCAGGCGAATCGCAGCCGGTCGCAGTAAACTACATGCGGTGTCGTAGAGAGGTGATCCCAGGGTGGATCAAAC
>JALYGJ010000126.1 GCA_030777155.1 Chloroflexota bacterium
GGCCCGGGTAGCTCGTCCGCGGCCGCGACGACGAACAGCGCGTTGGGCACTCCTCCCCTCGCCCGGGAACGGCTGGCGCGGTGCGACGCCTCGCGCATGTTCTCGGCGACCGCGTCGACGCCGATGACGAGTACGTCGGGCTCGCGCCGGGCGCGGCGCAGCACGCCCTGCCCCTCGCCGGTGCCGACGTCGACGGCCACGCGCCGGTGCCTGGCGGCCAGCTCGTCGAGGAAGTCGCGCTCGAGGGCGACGAGCTGACGACCGACGACCCGCCGCACGCCGTCAGCCGCTGAGGCGGCGACCGATCTCGCGCGGGTAGCTCGGGAAGTAGCGGGCGATGTCGCCGATGGCGAAGCGGCGCAGTATCTGCTCCTTCGGCTCGCGCTCGAGCAGGTAGCGGAACGAGGCGTTGACCAGCTCGTCGGCCTCCCTGCCCTCCCCTGCGAACCGCGCAAGCTCGTCACGGCTGACCGACACGACGTGCTCGGTCTGGCCGCCGTTCTCGGCAACCGTCACCTGGCACAGCCATCCCTCGTCGGCCGGCGAGCAGCTGACCGTCAGCTCACTCATCGCCGACGAGCACGGCCTCGTCCTGCTGCTGCCCGTCGCCGCGCCGGCCGTTCCAGCCATTGGCTGCCGAGCGCAGCTCACCGGCGAGCGTCGGTGCGACGCGGCCGCGAACGCGCACGTCGCGCGCTCGGTAGCTGATATCGACGGTGCCCCGTTCGCGGACCCGCGACAGCAGCTCGCCCTCGCTGTACGGCAGCGAAAGGTCGACCTCCTCCCACAGTTCGGCGAGCAGCGCCGCCAGGCGCGCGCGCAGCGTCTCCATGCCGTAGCCGGTCTGCGCCGACACGAGCACGCTGCCGGCGATCGAGGGCGCCGGCGCCGCGCCGTCCTGTGCTGCCGGCTCGACCAGATCGGCCTTGTTGTAGACGAGCAGTCGCGGCTTGTCGGCCGCACCGAGCTCGGCCAGCACCTGCTGCACGGTCCGGCGGTGCTCGGGCGCGTGGCGGTCGGCGACGTCGACGACCTCGAGCAGGACGTCGGCGCGGTTGACCTCCTCGAGCGTCGCGCGGAAGGCGTCGACGAGCTGGTGCGGCAACTTGTGGATGAAGCCCACGGTGTCGGTCACGACCACCGACTGGCCGTCGCCCAGGCGGGCCATGCGGCTGGTCGGGTCGAGGGTGGCGAACAGCCGGTCTTCGGCACGCGCCTCCTCGCTGCCGACGAGCGTATTGAGCAGCGACGACTTGCCGGCATTGGTGTAGCCGACGATCGCTACGGTTGGCACCAGCCGGCGATCGCGCGAGCGCGCCGCCGTCTCGCGCTGCCGGCGCACCGCCTCGACGCGCTCCTTGAGCTTCTTGATCCGCTCGCGGATGACACGGCGGTCGGTCTCGAGCTGCGTTTCGCCCGGGCCGCGGGTGCCGATGCCGCCGCCGGTTCGCGACAGGTGTGTCCAAAGGCGGGTCAGCCGCGGCAGCTGGTACTCGAGCTGGGCCAGCTCGACCTGCAGCCGGCCCTCGTGCGTGCGCGCGTGCTGGGCAAAGATGTCGAGGATCAGCCCGCTGCGATCGAGGACGTTCACGCCGAGCAGGCTCTCCAGCGCGCGCTGCTGGTTGGGGCTGAGCTCGTCGTCGGCGACGAGCATCGTGAAGCCGGTTTCGGCCTTTGCCGGCACCAGCTCTTCCGCCTTGCCCTTGCCGAGGTACCAGTTGGGATCGACGTGGCGGCGGTTCTGCCACTCGGCACCGACGACCTCCGCGCCGGCGGTCGTGGCCAGGCTGGCCAGCTCGGTCAGCGATTCCTCGGCGCTCCAGCCGGCGTCCTGACCGGTGTCGACGGCGACGAGGAAGGCGCGTTCCTGCGGCGGTGCCAGGTCGACGAGCCGGTTGCGCTGGCTGTTGCGGCTGCTCACGCGCTACAGCATACGGAAGACGCAGCAGCCAGCGCGCAAACCGCAGCCCGTTTGCAAGCCGCCGAATCCGGGCTTGACCGGTGCGCAACGGACGACCCGTCAATCTCCCTCGCCATGGACGATGCCCAGCGAGACCGACTGCCCCGCGAAACCCCGCTCAATCCGCCGGCGCCCAACCTCGACGAGCTGCCACGCCAGCTGACCGGCGACCAGGCCGAAGGCGATCAGGTCGCCTACCGCCGCGAAGACGAGGTCGAGCACGAGGCGACCGAAACGAGCTGGACGGAGATCTACCAGGGCGAGCTCGAGGCGAGCGGCGCGGAAGCGATCGACGAGCCGGTCCAGGGCCTCGGCTCGACCGAGCTGCGCGAGGGCGAGACCGACGATCCGAACGTCGCCGCCGAGGAAGGCCTGACGTGGGTGCCGCCGATCGACCCGCCGGTTGTGCCCGACGAGGACGACCGCGAAGACCTCAGCATGGCCGCCGGGTTCGGGGTGTCGGCGATCGATGAGCCGTACGACGCCGAGCACTCGAGCGCGCCGCTGGCCAGCGAGGACGAGATGAGCGCGCTCGTCCGCGATGCGCTGCGCGCCGACGCGGCGACGAGCCGCTACGCCGACGAGATCGCCATCGGCACGATCGGCCGCTCGGTCGCGCTGCGCGGCGTCGTCGACGACATCGATGACTCCGACAACCTCGTCGAGGTCGCCGGCCGCGTCGTCGGCATCGACAACGTGATCGACGAGCTGGAGGTCAGGGCGCTCCAGTAGCCGAGTCTGTCAGCAGCCTGGCGGCCGTGGCGGTCGCGGCCTCGACCTGGTCGCGCGCGGCATCGAGCCAGCGGATGCCCGGCTCGGCGCGGAACCACGTGCGCTGCCGGCGCGCAAAGCGGCGTGTGCGGGCGATCGTCTGCTCGATCGCCCCGGCGCGGCTGGCTTCGCCTCTGAGCAGTGCGAACGCCTCGCGGTAGCCGAAGGCGGAGAAGGCCGGCAGCGCCGCGCCGTAGCGCTCGCGCAGCCCGGCCGCCTCGTCGAGCAGCCCGTTCGCGAATTGCCAGCGCGCCCGCTCCTCGATCCAGCGATCGTTGGTCTCGGGATCTGTGTCGAGCCCCAGCCAGGCGATGGGGCCGGGATAGCCGCGCGGGGCGGGCGGCGGGTTGTCGCCGCTGACCGCCACCCGTTCGAGGGCACGTACCACGCGGCGCGGGTTGGCGAGGTCCGTCCTGGCCGCCGTCGCCGGCGCTCGGCTGCGCAGGTCGGCCACGAGCGCGTGCAGGCCCTCTCCAGCCAGCCGCCGCTCGAGGCCCGCTCGTACCTCCGGATCCGCGCCCGTCTCCTCGAGGGGGATGTCGCGTGCGACCGCGCGCAGGTACAGGCCCGTGCCACCGACCAGGATGGCCAGGCCACCACGGGCAGCGATCGCCCTCAGCGCGCCGAGCGCGTGGCGTCGGAAGTCGGCGGCGCTGAAGGCCTCGTCCGGAGCGACGAGGTCGAGGCCGTGGTGCGGGACACGGGCGCGGTCCTCGGCAGACACCTTGGCCGTGCCGATGTCCATCCCGCGGTAGACCTGCCGCGAGTCGGCCGAGATGATCTCGCTGCCCGGGAACGCTGCCCCGACGTCCAGCGAGAGGGCGGTCTTGCCGGTCGCGGTCGGTCCGCAGATTACGAGTAGCGGCGGCAGCCGGGGTTCAGTCGGCGCGCGAGCCGACGAGCGCATACGGGCCGGCGTGTTCGACGCGCACGTTGACCAGCTGCCCCACGAGCTCGGGGCGACCGGGCAGGTGGACGAGCTTGTTCTCGCGGTTGCGCCCGGCCACGCGCGAGCGAGTGTCGCCCGCCTCGTGGGAGTGCGCCGACGGCGGTCGCAGCTGGTCGACCAGCACCTCGGTCGTTCTGCCGAGCCATCGTCGGTTGCTGGCAGCGCCGATCTCCTCCTGTAACGCGAGGAGCGCGTTGAGCCGGCGCTTCTTCTCGTCGCGTGGCACGTCGTCGGGCAGGCGCGCAGCCGGCGTTCCAGGGCGCACCGAGAAGGCGGCCGCGAAAACCTGCTCGAAGCGAACCGTGCGCAGCAGCGACAGCGTGTTCTCGAACTGTGCCTGCGTCTCGCCGCAGAAGCCGACGATGACGTCGGTCGTCAGGCAGATGGCCGGGATCGCCTGCCGCAGCCGCTCGACGAGGGCCAGGTACGCCTCGACGGTGTACTGCCGCCCCATCCGGCGCAGGACGGCGTTGTCACCTGACTGGACAGGCAGGTGCAGATGCTCGCAGACCGACGGGCAGTCGGCCATCGCCTCGATCAGCCGCTCGGTCAGGTCCCACGGGTGTGAGGTGACGAAGCGCAGGCGCGGGATCGCCGGTGCCCCGTCGGCGGTGCGCAGGCCGTCGATCGCACGCAGCAGCGCCGCGATGTCGGGCCGCCCATCGAGGTCGAGCCGGCGGCCCAGCCTGCGCGCGGCGTGGATGTCGGCGAAGCGCGGCTCGCGCGGCAGGTCGTGGCCGTACGAGTTGACGTTCTGGCCGAGCAGCGTCACCTCGCGGTAGCCGGCCTGCGCGAGGCGGCGCGCCTCGGCAAGCACGTCGTCGAACGGTCGGCTTCGCTCGGGGCCGCGGCTGAACGGCACGATGCAGTAGGTGCACGTCTTGTCGCAGCCGTAGATGATCGGCAGCCAGGCCGAGATGCTGCTCTCGCGGCGCACGGCGTCGGTGGCGCGCAACAACCCGGGCGCAGTCGGCCCGGCGAGGCCCAGGCGGGCGCTCAGCTCGGGCTCCTCGTCGGGTCGCAGGAAGAGGTCGATCGCCGGGTAGCGGCGGCGCAGCAGCGCCTGGTTATCGGCGCGCACCGAGCAGCCGGTGAGAACGACGCGCAGCGCGGGATTGGCCGCCTTGAGCCGCGCGAGGTGGCCCATCCGGCCGATCACCTTCTGCTCGGCCGCCTCGCGGATGGCGCAGCTGTTGATCACGACCAGGTCGGCCGACTCGAGCCCGTCGGCCTCGGCGCAGCCGGCGGCGAGCAGCGCACCGGCCATCTCCTCTGAGTCGGAGCGGTTCATCTGACAACCCAGCGTCCAGACGTGAAAACGCGGCAGCGCGACGTCGTCGGTGGCGAATTCGGCCAGCGACGCGGGCACAGCCGCCGGCTCTGCAGGCCGGGGCGGCGCGGCGACAGCGGCGTCGAGGATCGGCAGCATCCGCCCGGTCATCGAATCACCCGCGCGCGTATCCAGCTCATTAGCGGCCATGGTAGTCGCTGCGCCGTAGCGTCGGACACAAGCGAACAGACCCCTGCCCGAATGGCCAGGGGTCCGTCGCCGAACAGTGGGAGCTGGAGGCCGGCACTTTTGTGCCGCTCCAGGTAGGTCAGTCGAGCGCGGCCGCGTCGCGGCGCCGCATGCCGTGGACCAGCCAGACGCTGAGTGCGGTGGCGAGTCCGGCGCCAAGCAGCAGGACGATGGCGATCGGCGCGTCGTCAGTCGTGCTTTCGGTCAGCGTCGCCGTGTCGGGCATCTGCTTCTCGAAGTTGTAGACGTGGAGCATGATCATGCCGTCCTCGTCGGCGCTGGTATCGAGCTTGATGACGCCAGCCGCACGATCGAGCGAGACGAGCGAGTCGGCGTCGTTGTTGCTATCCACCTCGGTCGGGGTGAAGAGCAATGTGCCGAACTCCGAGCTGGGCGGCGACTCGGTCTCGGTGACCGTTACCTCGCCGTTGGCGATGCCCTCGAAGGCGTAGTGGCTGATGTCGAGGCACGTGGTGTCGACGATGTTTCCGTCACCGTCGGCATCGAGATCCAGATCCGCCTCGCATAGCTTGGCGGCGATGCTGTCGGCCGGCTGGTCGTGGACCTGCTCGGCGTCTTCAACGGTGAACGAGAATGATGCCGGGTCGGCCTTGACGCCATCGCTGCTCTCGTCGCCCGGATTGACGACCGCGGGGCAGGCGAGGACCGTGGCGGCCAGCGCGGCCACGGGGCTCTCGGCCGACTCGACGATGGCGTTGAAGTCGTCGAGGTTCCGGACGTCGGGATTACACGCGTGCTTCATCACGGCGACGGTCACGCCACTGTCGCCAGCCTCGCCGGCGACGGGTGCGGCGACGACGACCAGTAGGCCTGCCGCGGCCATCACTGTTGCTACGAATCGCTTCAACGGACACTCCTTTGATGGGGCCTGTGGCGGCGGCGCCGGCACCAGGCGGTGGTCCGCGAACCGTACGCAAGCGAACACAGCGAGCGCATCGACCATAGGGATGAGTGGCCCGGTTGCAAACGCGTGACGGCGAATCGGAGCCGATTCGTCAGGGTGCGACCCGTGCGACGAGGGCGGCTGCTTCGGCGCGGTTGCGCAGGTGCAGCTTGGTCAGGACGTGGGCAACGTGGCTCTTGACGGTCGGCTCTCTGATCGACAGGCGCGCGCCTATCTCGCGGTTGGTCAGCCCTTCGGCCAGCAGTGCGAGGACCTCTCGCTCGCGCACGCTGGAGTCGCGCGTAGCGCTCTTCCGCGTCTCCGCCGGCCGAACCTAGGGCGACGCGAGCCATGCCGGCGGCGGGCAGATCACCGAGCATCCGAGCCGCCATTGCCGGGGCGATGACGCGCTCACCTTTGGCAGTGCCCACCACAGCAGCCACCAGCTCAGCCGGCGGCATGTCCTTGAGCAGATAACCAGCCGCCCCCACCCGTAACGCCGTGTACAGGTCGTGATCCCGTTCCGAGACGGTCAGCACGATGACCTGCGTCTGGGGCACCCGGTTCCGAATGACCGCACACGCCTCGCTGCCACTGACGCGCGGCATGTACAGGTCAAGGACCGCTATGTCGGGGCGCGTCCGGAGCGCGGCGTCGATTGCCTCGCGACCGTCGCTCGCCAGCGCTACGACTTCGACCCGGGAGTCGAGCGCAAGCAGCGCCGCGGTCCCTTCGCGCATCAGGCGGTGGTCGTCGGCGACCAGCACCCGGACGGGCGCCACGGCTCCTCCCCTGGTAGGCCTCGCGCCCGCCAGTCCAGCCCACGGTGTGGCGGGACGTGGGGGTGGGCGAGTGTACTGTTAGGCCGAGTTTGGGAGTGCGGACGGTGGCATCGATGGACCCTGGAGCGACAGAAGAGTCGGCGGCGCTCGCTGCGTTCGCCAGCATTGCGCGTGCCGCGCGGGCACTCGTCGGCGTTGGCCATCTGCCGGAGCTCAGCAGCAACGCCATGGCAGAGATTCGCGAGGCGCTCGAGCTTGACCTCGCTGCCCTCTACCTCGCCGACTCGCGCGGATCTCATGTGCTGCACTGCGTCGGTAGATGGGCGGCGACCGGTTCGACCGTGCGGCCAAGGCGACCGTCAGTCTCGAGCCGGAGGCGTGGCGTTTCCTCGCTGTCAGCGGCGGCCCGCTCGTCTTCCGCGAGCGCGAAGGCTGGGTGATGGAAAATCCATTCGAGCCTCCCGCCGACCACTGGGTCGTGATTCCGCTTGTTTCGCAGCTGCGCGTCCTCGGTGCGGTGGCGGGCAGCTCGAACGAGCCGATTTCGCTCGCTCCCGCAGCAGTGGCCCGCCTCGCCGTGATCGGCGACCTGCTCAGCGTAGGTGCGGCCAATGAGCTACTCCGTACGGAGATCCAACGGACCGAGCTGCAGCGAGAGCGGGTCCAGCTTGCCGAGGAGATACATGACAGCCTGGCCCAGGATCTGGCCGCCGCAGTGCGAGAGCTCGCACTTCTGGAAACGCGCCCACCGGCCGAAACTGCCCGGGCAAGCGAAGCCCGCCTGCGCGAGGCCGTCCTCGACGCGCATCGTGTCGTGCGCCGGCACCTCGAGGTACTGGGCGGCGAGGTGGTCGTCCCCGGACTGGCCGCCGCCGTGGCCGAGGTCTGCGCTCGATTTCGCCGGCGCGGGCTGGCCGTCAGCATCGCAATGGCGACCGATGACGACGGGATCGATCCTGCGGCTGTCGCTGTCGTTCTGCGCGTTCTGAACGAGGCGCTGGCCAATGTACTGCGCCATGCCGGCGTCGCGCAGGCGACGGTCTCAATCGACGCCGACGCCAACACGCTCCGCGTCTGCGTGAGCGACGTCGGCCGGGGCTTCGACGTCGGATCGACGACCGACGTAGGCAGCGGCCACTTCGGGCTGGCGATCATGCGCAACCGGGCGCGGACAGCAGCAGGAACGCTGATGGTTCGCAGCCAACCGGGCGAAGGGACGACCGTCGAGCTGATCCTGCCACGCCAAGCGTCAGTCGCTTGACGGCGCCCCGCCCGCCAAGTCCACGACTCGGTCGTGGAACGACGCTACATGCGGCAGCTGGCTCGTGGCACGCTGAGCATCGATCCCGCCGACGATGTACGGGCACAGCGTCACCACTCGCCGGCCCTGGAAGCAACGCATCCAGGCGTCCTCGAACGGCAGGACCGCCGCTATCTCGGACTCGTCCGGCCCGATCGGGAAGCGGGCGAACCAGAGCGCGTCGAAGCCCGCTTCCAACCGCTCATCGAGGAGGACCGACCACGGCTGGACCCAGTCGGCTGGCGCGACCGTGAGGTCAAGCTCCATGATCTCGAGCTGTCCTCGCGCGGTCAGTCCGACGACATCGAGGCCGGCCGCCGCGAGTAGAGCTCGATCGGCGTCTGCCTGCCCCGGTAGGGATCCGTGAACCAGCCACCCGTTGCGTGCGGCGCCCACCTCCAGGAATGATGCGACGACGGGTGGCACTTCGGCGACAGACTTGAGCAATGCCGCGATGTGCTCGCACTCAAGGCGGGTCAGCGTGCGAGTCAGGACAGCCCGGGCACCTGGAGAGATACGGCTGAACCCGCGCACAGCGTCCGGCTCCGCCTTCACCGGTCGACTTCCCCCCGGAGTGTCACTTGCGCCAGCCCACCTGCCTGCAAAGCTTTCGTCGACAGTCCCGCGCAGGCCTGCCCTCATACGCCGATCAGTTCCTTGGACTGACCGCGACCCACTCTGACGTTGAACGGGGAGCGCGGCCGACTACACGAGGTCGCCGCGGCAGTGACGAATCCATCTCACTTCGCGAGAGCAGCCAGCAGCGACTCCGCTACCGCGTCGGGGACGTTGGTGGTGTGCTGCGCCTCGGCGTAGCTCATCGTGTCGCCATGGTAGTCGCTGCCGCCCGTGGCAAGCAGCGCGCGGCGATGGGCGACCTCGGCCATGGCCGCCACCGTCTGTGGCTCGAAGCGACGGTAGTAGACCTCGAGGCCGCGCAGACCCCATTCGATCAGCAGGTCGATCAGCTCCGGCTGCTCGGGCGCCGCCGGGTAGTGCGCAAGCACAGCGATGCCGCCGGCCTCGTTGATCGCCTCGATCGCCTGTCGCGTGCGCAGCCCCTGGCGTGGCACGTACGCCGGGCCGTTGCGGTCGATGAGCCGGTTGAACGCCTCCTCGACGCTGGGCACGTGGCCGGCGCGGACCAGCGCGCGGGCGATGTGCGGCCGACCGAGCGCCTCCTCCGTCTCGAGCACCGGTGCGATCTCCTCGTCGATCGGGTAGCCCAGCTGGCGCAGTGCCTCGATCATCAACATGAAGCGCGTGCGCCGTGCCTCGCGCTGCGCGGCGAGCCGGCCGGCGAACGTCCCGTCGTCGGCGCGCATGCCGAAGCCGAGCACATGCAGCTCGCCCTCCTCGAGCTGGACGCCCATCGCCAGCAGCGCGTCGTCGGCGACGCTGTTGATCTCGACACCGCTGATCAGACGCGGGCCCTGCGCGACCGCTCCCTCCCCTGCCCCGCCCTCGCCTGCCGCTCCACCGACGCCGAGCTCGACCAGCTCACGGTAGGCAGCCATCGTGTCATGGTCGGTCAGCGCGGCCAGGCCGAGGCCGGCCTCGCGCATCGCGCCGTACAGCTCGAGCGGTGGGAGCACGCCGTCGGAACGGTCGGTGTGGCAGTGCAGGTCGACGGTGTTGCCCGGCCGCCCGGCGCGGTCAGGAGCGGGCTCCCGGAACCGGCTGGGAGTGCCCGCCACTAGGCGTCGACCACGCGCGCGATGCGCTCGATCGCGACCGCTCGGCCGGTAGCAGTGTCGACGTCGACCTGGACGGCGTTGAAGACGACCGGACCGGAACCGACCTCGAAGCGGGTGGGCATGGCGTTGATGAAGCGCGGCAGGACCGACTGGGGCGAAAAGCCGATGACGCTGTACAGCGCGCCCGTCATGCCGATGTCGCTGATGTAGGCGGTGCCGCGAGGCAGGATCCGCTCGTCGGCGGTGGGCACGTGGGTATGCGTCCCGCACACCGCACTGACCCGGCCGTCGAGGTAGATGCCCATGGCGTTCTTCTCGCTGGTCAGCTCGCAGTGGAAGTCGACGATGCGCACCGCCGGCAGCTCGTCGGCGCCCTCCTCGAGCAGCCGGTCGAGCGTCGTGAACGGGTTGTCGATCGGCTGCATGAAGGTCCGTCCCTGCGCGTTGATCACCGCCAACTCCGACCCGTCGGCGGCATGGAAGATGCCCCAGCCGCGGCCGGGGACGCCGTGATCGCCGTAGTTGATCGGGCGCAGGATTCGCTCCTCCCGTTCGAGCTCGGCGTAGATCTCTCTCTTGTCCCAGATGTGGTTGCCGCTGGTGATGACGTCGATGCCGGCAGCCAGCAGTGCCGTTGCCGTGGAGACCGTCAGGCCCATTCCGCCGGCCACGTTCTCGCCGTTGACGGTCACGAAGTCGATGTGGCGCTCGTCACGCAGCCCGGGCAGCAGCTGCTCGGCGACGGTCCGGCCCGGCTTGCCGATCAAGTCGCCAACCATCAGCACCCGGATCGTGCCCCGCGCCGGCTTGTCGGGCGGTGCGCTGAGACGGTCGGCGGCACGGATGTCGCCGGCCGGGCGGGAGTCGCGCGGGCTGGCTACTTCGCGTACTCCACCGCGCGCGTCTCGCGGATGACGGTGACCTTGATCTGGCCCGGGTAGGTCAGCGACTCCTCTATCTTGCGGACGATGTCGCGCGCCAGGCGCATCGAAGCGAGGTCGTCGATCTCCTCAGGCCGGACGAGGATGCGCACCTCGCGCCCGGCCTGCACCGCAAACGACTTCTCCACGCCGTCGAAGCTGTTGGCGATCGCCTGCAGCTCCTCGAGGCGCTTGAGGTACGTTTCGGCGCCCTCGCCGCGGGCACCCGGTCGGCTGGCGCTGATGGCGTCGGCGATCTGGACGATGGGCGCCTCGACGCAGGCGTACTCGACCTCCTGGTGGTGAGCGGCGATCGCGTTGATCACCTTCATCGAGAGGTTGTGGCGCGCCGCTATCTGTGCACCGATGGCGGCGTGCGGGCCCTCGACCTCGTGGTCGACCGCCTTGCCGATGTCGTGCAGCAGGCCGCCCATCTTGGCGATCTGGACGTCGGCCCCCACCTCGCCGGCGATGACCGCCGCCAGGCGTGCGGTTTCGATGACGTGCTTGAGCACGTTCTGTCCGTAGCTCGTTCGGAAGCGGAGCCGGCCGAGCAGCTTGATGATCTCGGGCGGCAGGCCGGGCACGCCGGTGTCGTAGGCAGCGGCCTCGCCGGCCTGGCGGATGATCAGCTCGACCTCGGCACGCGCCTTGGCCACGACCTCCTCTATCCGTCCGGGGTGGATACGGCCGTCCTGGATCAGCTTGGTGAGGGCGATGCGCGCGACCTCGCGGCGGACCGGATCGAAGCCGCTGATGAGGACCGATTCGGGCGTATCGTCGATGATCAGGTCGATACCGGTGGCCTGCTCGAGGGCACGGATGTTGCGCCCCTCGCGGCCGATGATGCGGCCCTTCATCTCATCCGACGGAAGGTGGACGGCGGTAACCGTCATCTCGGCGGTGTGGTCGACCATCACCCGCTGGATTGCCGTGACGACTACGTCGCGCGCCTTCTCTTCGGCCTCCTCGCGCGCCTTGCGCTCGATCGTTCGCGCGAGGCGGACGGCGTCGTGCTCGGCCTCGCCGCGCACCTGCTCGAGCAGCAGCTGCTTGGCCTCCTGCTGCGACATGTGGCTGACCCGCTCGAGCGCTGTGATCTGCTCCTGGCGGGCACGGGTCAGCTCTTCGCGCGCCTGATCGAGCTCGCGCTCGCGAACGAGCAGCTTGCGGTCGCGCTCCTCCAGCATGTCGGTGCGCTGGTCGAGCTGCTCATCACGCTGAAGCAGGCGCCGCTCGAGGGCCGCCAGATCAGCCCGGCGGGCGCGCGCTTCCTCTTCTGCCTCACGGGCGAGCCGGACCTGCTCGTCCTTCGCCTGGAGGATCAGCTCCTTCTGCTGAGTACGCGCCTCGGCCAGGATGCGCAGCGCCTTGTCCTGCGCGACGCGCACGGTCTGGGCGGCCCACAGGCTGCGGGCGAAGAATCCCGCAACGAACGCGATGATGGCGAATACGGCCACCACCGCCAGCACGACGGGGTCGTTCATCTCTTCCTCCCATCCAGCTCTGCGCTGGAGGTACGTATGCTCCTTAGTGCCGGCGTCCCCTGGCGCCGGGCGCCCCGCTGGGCAGCGGGACGGCGATCGTGATGTCGCGTCGCCGCCGGTCGCGGGCTGGGCAACCCAGCCGTTGGCACGGGCACGACGCAGAGTTCGACTCTGCGCCGAAGCCTACTCGGAGTTGCAAAAGTGCGTCAAACGGCGGCTGGCGTACTGGAGAGCGCAGTCACTGAACAGCGGGCCGTCGCCTGAAGACAGGTCGATTTCCCGTCTCATCCGCCCCGACGCGTCGAGCGAGAATGGAACGCCACGCATCCTTGCACTCGTCTAGTGTCGTGATGAGCGACGAGCACGTCTTGTTCGCGGATCACGACAGCACGGGGCCGGTGCCCCTCGAGGCCGTGGACCGTACCGACGGGCAATTCCGCGTCCGGCTCGAGCAGGCGCTCGAGTATGGTTACCAGCTCGCGACGGTGATCCTTACCGACGAGCAGGACGCGGAAGACGTCACGCACGACGCCGTCGAACGCGCCTGGCGGGCGCGCGGTTCACTGCGCGACCCCGAGCGTTTCGACGCATGGTTCCAGCGCATCGTCGTGAACGCGTGCCGAGATCGGCTGCGCCTGCGCCGCAGCGTTCCCTCGTCGCTCTCAGCTGACGGCGCCGCTTTCTTGCGTGACGTTCTGCCCCACCCAGGGCGGGACCTGGCGGCCGCGTCTGCGACGCGACATGCGTTGGACCAGGCGCTGCGCCTCCTCTCGGACGAGCAGCGGATAGTCGTCGTGCTGCGCTTCTACCTCGACCTGGAGATAGACGAGATCGCGCGCCGCTGTGGCATGCGCACCGGCACTGTCAAGTCTCGCCTGCACCGTGCACTGAAGCAGTTGCGTGCCGCATGGGAGGCCGCTGAGCGCCGAGAGGCGGAGGAACTTCGATGAGGAACGATCCCTTTGAGCGCGAGTTGCGTGAGACTCTCGCGGCTCGCGCGCCGGCCGGCGTGCCGGCTTCGCTGCATGCTCAGGTCGCAACGCTCGAGCCTGACGCCAAAGAGGGCTGGTTCAGCCGTGTGGTCGGTCGCCGACCGCGGCGTTTGGACTGGCTGGGACTCGTCGCTCGCAGTGCGGTCGCCGCGGTGGCCGTCCTGCTCGTCTTTGCAATCGGCGGCCTTGGCCTGCTCTACGCCACGCTGCCGCCCGGCATTGCCGGCCCAGGTGCCGGGGCGAAGGCCATCGTCTGGCGCACCGACCTGGCCGCGCTGGAGGCGGACGCCATCAGCATCGAAACGGCGGGCCAGCTGTTCACGGCTGCCGCGAACGACTTCGATGTGAGCTCTGATCGAGGCTCGGACGCCTACCGGACGCTCGAAATCAGCTGGCGAGAGCACAGGCGCGAGATGCGGCTCAACCTCTACTTCGCGGCTGACGACGCCAGCTGGTGGGTCACCGAGCTCCGTGTCTACGACGGGCGTCCCCGCGGCGACTGGATCACGTTCCGCGGGCCGCTGTCCAGGACGGAACGCGGGCGGAGCTTTGTCGGCGACGTCGACCTCTCAGGCCACAACGAGCACGGATCCGCCCGGCTGCGCATCGAGGGTGCGCGGCTGACAGCCTTCGTGCCCGGCACCGGGCCGCGGCCGTTCGAAAACTGCCGCTTCGTCGGGCCGCCAGGCAGGGACCTCCTGGGCCGGCCGGTGCCTCAACAGCTCGATCCTGATCTCTCCGAGTTCGGTCTCTTCCCCGGTATGGATGCCCGTGACGCCTACGACCAGATCGTTCGCCACGCCATCTGCTACGAGTTCAGGCTCGAGTTCCCGGCACTGAACCGGGACCAGCGTTGGTGTCTCCCTCCGCCGGGCAAGGTGCGTGAGTTCCTGTTCGGCTCTGAAGGACAGTTGCTGGTGTTTGTTGAAGATCCGACACGAACGACCGACGCGAACATGCCGGACTTCGTAGGCTGCCACTGATCTCGGGCGGCGGTCGCCGGCGGCTCTGATACGGTGGTCGCTACCGCTCGCCCGCCCACACGCCGACCGGCTCGAACTCGAGCGGCACGTCGATGAGCATGAGCTCCGCCACGGCAGCCGTGGACAGTTCGAGTTCCACTGGTCCGGCGATCTTCCCCGCGTCGCCGGTTCGCATCGCCTCGCCGTCGATAGTCAGCTGCCCGTCTATCACGTACAGGTATCCGCCGCGTCCGGGCTCGAAGGTGTGGCCCAACCCTCCCCCATCGGCGAGGTGGGAGACGAGGACTGTTGCGTCCTGGGCGAGATCCAGCCCGTCGGTGCCGGCTGGGCCCATGATCTGCAACCAGCGGTCCGTGCGCTCTTCCAGCGTGTATTGCCGCTGCTGGACACGCGAAGCGAGGCCACGAACGCCGGGCAGGATCCAGAACTGGATGAAGCGCAACGGCTCGTCGTCCGAACCGTTCTTCTCCGAGTGCAGCGCGCCGTCGTGGGAGAAGGTCATCGCCTGCGCCGCGCCCGCCTCGAGGCGCCCGTTGTTGCCTAGCGAATCGGCGTGCAGGAAGTGGCCCTCGACCACGTACGTCAGCGACTCGATGTCGCGGTGGGAATGGAGCGGCCATTCAGCGCCGGGGATGATCCGGTCGTCATTGAACACGCGCAGCGGGCCCACGCCCATCTGCTCTGGGTCCCGGTAGCGATCGAACGAGAAGTGCCACCGTGCGTCGAACCAGCCGCCCTGCTGGCGCCAGATCGAGGCCGCCTCACGAATCGTCACCGTTCCGGTCTGAAGGCTCATGCGAGGATGGTCAACCGCCCGTCAACGCTGCCGGTCACGCGCGGCGGCACTCGCTGTTGCAGGCCGCTTGCAGCATTCCGAAGTGCGCAGCTACGCTCCTCGCCCGAGTCGGAGGGTCACGATGGTGCCAGTGGCAGTGAGATCGGCTGACCCGGTAGTGCCCCGGCTTCGGCGGCCGGCCGCCGTCGGCAATGCGTGAGCAACCGCGTCATCCAGAACCGACTGAGCCTGACCCGGACGGAAGCGGCGGAAGCAGCCCCCTCATTGCCCTTCTTCGCTCGCTTGTTCAGGCGGTGCAAAGGGCGCTCGAGATCCTCGCCCACGCCAAGCTGGCCCTCGTCCTCGTAACGGTGGTACTCGTACTCCTCGCCGTCGTTCTCGTCCTTGCGGTCATCGTCCTGCTCCTCCAGCTCTAGGACGCCTCCGTTCCTGGAACGGTCAGGCTCGTTCGGCTGCCCGATAGCCGCCGGCACTCAACCCGGCGGGCGTCCGGCTGTGCGCCGTTGCTGACGTGCAGCACGCCGGAACAGCCAGGCGGATCCGATGAACAGCGCGACGAAGAACGCATTGACGCCCAGGATCTCGGCCACCGAGCTGGTCGGCGCCTCGTGCTTCCCGGCGATCAGCGCGATCACAGCGACCAGCGCCTGGGCGAACGCCGTTGCGAGCACTGCGCGTGCCATTCCCTCCGGCTGGAAGCGGGCGATGACGGCGCCGACGGTTCCGACGCCGAGCACCCCGAGGTACATCAGGTCGGCCGGGTCGCCCTCGACGCCGATGGCGCCAACGGCGAGGACAACCCAGACGAGGAAGAGTCCGGCCCCGAGCGCGACGGCAACGCCAGCGCGGTACGCGAAGTTGTGTGCCTTCCTTGCCGCGAACTGATACATCAGACCAGTTGCCAGCAGCAGCGCGCCCGCGACAGCGAAGTCTGACAAGCTCCAGACCACGTCATCGCTGAAGTGCATCGCCAACAAGGGCAACATCAACATCAACGCTACGACGAGCACCATCCGGACGATCGACCGGTACGCCGTCGTCGGCGGGGCGTGTTGGCGCCGCCATGATGCGTCGGCGGTGATCCCGCGAACCATGCGCGACAAGATGCTGAGGGCGATGCGCCGATCGCTCGTCCCGTGGGCCCGTTCATGGGCGATGTGGTCGTGCAGGTCGGCCTCGATCTCGTTGATCCGACGATCTGCGATTGGCGCCGGCAGCTTCCGGGTGTAGAACCGCACCCACCGGGCGACCAGCCTGGCAACGCGCTCGGCCGTCATGCCGGTTCGGCGGCAGCGCGTGGCGAACGCGCGATGGCCTTGCTGGCGACCGCTTGCTCGGCGACGTCGACCCCCTGCCTCGTGAGCTCGTACAGTCGCCGAGCCGGGCGCCCGTCTACCGCCGCCGCCCCCTCCCACCGCGACGTGAGCAGTCCGAACTCCTCTAGCCGGCTCAACGCCTTGTACAGCGTTCCGTGCGCCGTCAGGGAGCGTGACCCGCTCTGTTCGCGCATCGTCTGGGCGAGACCGAATCCATGGAAGGTCGCCTCCCCCGAACGCAGAAGCGACAGCGCCACCTGGAGGATCTCGGTCTCGAGCGGCAGCAGCGTTCCCGGCTTGCGTCGCGGCATGCACTGGAGAATGGGAAGATATCTTCTTATTGTCAAGTCGCCTCGCGGCAGACTTTCGTAGAGCGTGCGGTGATCGTCAGGGGGCAGGCAAGCCAGTGGTACTGAAACGCGCCGCGTCGTTGACAGTAGGCGATCCAGGCGCGACGATCCGCGCTTCACGGGTTGCCCGGCCGGCACTTCTGTTCGGCTGGCGGACTCGGCTCGATCGAGGGGAATCGACATGCTCTTCTCCAGACGCCTGGCGCGGCTGGCGTCTCCGTTGCTCGCCGCCTCGGTGCTCGTCGGCGCGCTGCCGGCGCTGCCCGCCGCCGGTGCTGGCCCGGTCAGGGTCGTTGGCCGCGAAGTCGCAACTTCAGTTGCCGGCTCGCGTGAGCTTGCCCTACCACTCACCGCGTCGCACGTCGCCGTCCACTGGGCGGGCGACCCCGAGGCGAGCATCCGGCTCGCGTTCAGCTCGGACGGCCAGAGCTACGGGCCGCCTGAAGCCGTCGAGCACGACGAGGCGGGCGGGCATGATGAGACCGAGACATACGGCGCGGTCACGTGGACGAGCGGCGCACGGTTCGTGCGCATCACCTCGGACAGGCCCATCGCTCGACTGTCGGTCGTCGCGATCAACAGCACGGGTGCGTCGGCAGGCAGCGGGACGATCGTGCAGGCGGCAGTGCAGCAGCCGGCGGTCATATCGCGGGCCGGTTGGGGCGCCGACGAGTCACTGCGCTTCGACTCGTCAGGCAACGAGCTCTGGCCACCGGACTTCCATCCGATCCAGAAGCTGATCGTCCATCACACCGCCGGCAAGAACGGCGACCCGAACCCGGCGGCAACCGTGCGCGCCATCTACTACTACCACGCCGTGACGCGTGGCTGGGGCGACATCGGCTACAACTTCCTGATCGACGAGGCCGGGCGCGTCTATGAGGGCCGTTACTCGCGCCCGTACGCGAGCGGCGAGATCCCGACAGGTGAGGACACCAGCAAGAACGGAGTCGTTGGCGCCCACGTCGCCGGCTACAACTCCGGCACGGTCGGCATCGCGCTGCTCGGCACGCTGACCGACCAGGACGCAGCGCCCGGCGCGCGGGCTGCGCTGGAACAGCTGCTCGCATGGAAGGCCGAACGGCATGCCATCGACCCGCTGGGCAGCGGCACCTATATCAATCCGGTTACCGGAACGAAGCGCGACATGGCGAACATCTCAGCTCACCGCGACCTGGCCGCGACAGAGTGTCCGGGCGGCACGTTCTACTCGACCTTCCCGGCTCTCCGCCAGGCGGTCGCGGCACGCATCGCCGGCTCGACGACCAAGACCGTACCTGGCGCCCCCGTCCTGACTGCCTCCACGCCGACGAGCGGCAAGGGCGTCCTCCTGTCGTGGACCGTGCCGCCCGATGGCGGCTCGCCGATCACCGAGTACCGCGTCCTCCGCCTCAAGAGCGGCAGCTTCGTGCGCATCGCGACGCTCGGCGCGTCCAAGACCTCGTATCGCGACACGTCGACCAAACGCGGCCGCACGTACACCTACGTCGTCCGCGCCGTCAACGGGATAGGCGTCGGTCCAAGGTCGAACGAGGCGTCGGCCAAGGCGCGTTGACGACACCACTCGACCGCCTCGACTGGCGCCGCCCGGCGCCGGCGGTTGCAGAGCCTCCGCTGTGGCGCGACCCGCCGCGGCTGCTCCTGCTGCTCGCCGCCGTCGGCATGATCGGCGGCAGCGTGATGCCATGGGCAACGGGCACAGGTCCCGCCGGGCGGCTGGAGAGCTACCGGGCGACCCAGGGCACGGGTGAAGGGGTCCTTCTGATCGCCGGCGCGCTCGTGCTGGCGTACCTGGCGCGCGACCGCGCGCTGTGGGAATCGGCCAGCCGGACGGTGCAACTGCTGCCCCTGCTGGTCGCGCTCGTGGGCGCCTCGATGTGGATCGGCGCCGAGCACTTCGCGCGCCTGAGCATCGACGAGTGGGTGCGCAATGGCTACAGTGGTGACTACACCGCCGCCCGCTACGTCGTTGCCGGCGCGGTGGTGCTCGTCCTCGTCGCGTTCATCTGGTTCGAGCTGAATCGTCCGGCCGACGTGCGTCGCCGGACGCGCGCGCTGTGGGTCGAATGGGGCATCACCGCCTGGAGCCTGGGCAAGATCGCCGCGGCGATCGTACTGGGCGGCATCGGCGCCGCCCTCGGGCTTGCCGTTGGGCTGCTCGTCCTGGGGGCCGAGTTGATCATCATTGCCGTCATCCTGGCCGTCTTCGGGCTGTTCGGCGGTATCGGCCTCGCCGTCATCCTCACCGGTCGAGTGGAGTCGGCGGCGCGCCCTCGCTGAAGCGGACTAAGGCGAGGACGAGCAGAAGCGCCAGGTACGCGACAGCGCCGACATAGAGCCACGCATGTGCGATCGACGGCTACCCGTCGTCATCAGGATCGAGCGAACCGGCGGCGGCGGTGCGGCAGACCTCGGGATCGAACCCGTTCCGCGCGAGGAGCGCGTACGCCTTCTGGCGACGCTTCCGTGGATCAGGCTCGCGCTCCAGCGCACTCCGCCGCCGGGCCAATAACCGCAGCGCCGCCGTGACGTCGGCCGTCTCACCCGATGGGTGCTGCTGCCTGGCGGCCAGCACCTCGTCGATCGTTTCCCGCGCAACACCTTTCAGCGCCAGTTCACGCCGCAGCGCGGCCTCGCCCCGTGGGCGGGCACGATCACGGGACTCGACCCACGCTCGGGCAAACGAGGCATCGTCGAGGTAACCCATCTCGACCAGGCGGTCGACGACGGTGTCGACGAGGGCCGACGGGTACCCGAGGTGCCGCAGCCGCCGGCGCGTCTCGATCACCGAGCGCGGCCGGACGCCCAGGAAGGCTGCCGCGGCATCCATCACCGGAGCCGCGTCCGTCAGCGCGGCGCGTAGCTCACGCCGCTCGAGGGCCGACTCGCTTCTACTGCTGCGAGCCACGGAGGCGGCTCGGGCGCCGTATCGGCCACCCGCTATTCGGCTTCGGCGATGCCCTCGACTGGAACTTCGATCGTCGCCACCTTGGCGCGGATCTCGGCCTCGAGGCGCTCGGCCACATCGCGGTTGGCCTTCAGGAACTCCTTCGCCTGCTCGCGGCCCTGGCCCAGGCGCAGGTCGCCGTAGGTGAACCAGGCGCCCGTCTTGGTCAGGATCGAGGACGCGACACCGACGTCGAGCAGGCCACCCGCGCGGCTGATCCCCTCGCCGTACATCACGTCGAACTCAGCGACGCGGAAGGGCGGCGCCACCTTGTTCTTGACGACCTTGACGCGCACACGGCTGCCCACCGCATCGGTACCCGACTTGATCGTCTCGATGCGCCGGATATCGAGCCGGACGCTGGCGTAGAACTTGAGCGCACGACCTCCCGGCGTGGTCTCCGGATTGCCGAACATGACGCCGATCTTCTCGCGCAGCTGGTTGGTGAAGATGAGGGCGGTGTTCGAGCGGCTGACCGCGCCCGTCAGCTTGCGCAGCGCCTGGCTCATCAGCCGTGCCTGGATGCCTACGAACGAGTCGCCCATCTCGCCCTCGATCTCTGCCCGCGGCACGAGCGCCGCGACGGAGTCGACGACCACGCAGTCCACGCCGCCGGAGCGGATCAGCGTCTCCGTGATCTCGAGCGCCTGCTCGCCGGTGTCCGGCTGGCTGACCAGCAGCTCGTCGACGTTGACACCGCAGGCGCGCGCGTAGTGCGGGTCGAGCGCGTGCTCGACGTCGATGAAGGCGACGACCCCGCCGCGCTTCTGCGCCTCGGCGAGGATGTGCTGGCAGAGCGTCGTCTTGCCAGACGACTCCGGCCCGAAGATCTCCGTCACCCGCCCGCGCGGCACGCCGCCCACGCCCACCGCCAGGTCGAGCGCAATCGAGCCGGTGGGAATGGCGTCAACCGCCTGCTTCTCGGCCGAGCCGAGCTTCATGATCGAGCCGCGCCCGAACTGCTTCTCGATGGTCAGGATGGCGGCGTCCACAGCGCGTGCCCGCTCGGCGCCCGCCCTGTCCACGGCGGCGCCGTTGCCTGCCTTGTCGATTGCCGCCCGCCCGCTGCGCTCCACTCCGTTCCCCTCTTGCGCCGAGATCTGACCGGTGGTTCCGCTCGCCGTCATCGCTGGTCCTCCTGCTGCATGGCCGGGACCAGGACGACGGTTACTCCTCGTCCGACTCCGGCTCGTGACGTGGCTTGCGCTTGGGCTTGATAACCTCGACTGACATCGGCGGCGCGTCGAGCAATGACTCGAGCTTCGGCTTTGCCGCCTCCGACTTGGGCTTCTTCTTCGGCTCGCGGTGCGGCCGATTCTTCGATGCCATGACATCCGCCTCCACGCTGCGATCGGCAGCTTAGCCGTCGCGCCTTCACTGCCAGTTCACTACCACTTAGCGCCAGCTTGCGTGTCACTCTGCGGAGCCCGTCGGCACGCTTTGCCGGGCACGTTCTGCTGCCTGCTCGCGTACCAGATCGGGGAATCTCCGCTCGGCGATTGCCGCTCGGATACGTGCCATGAAGTCTAGGCTGAAGGTCAGGTTGTGACAAGTTGCGAGGCGGAAGAAGAGCAGCTCGTCGGCGCGCAGCAGGTGCGCCAGGTAGGCCCGCGAGAACGAGCGGCAGGCGCGACAGCGGCAGCCCTCCTGGACCGGCGACGGGTCATCGAGAAAGCGCGAGTTGCGCAGGTTGAGGCGCCCCTCGGGCACCCATAGCGTGCCGTTGCGCGCGACGCGCGCGGGCAGCACCGAGTCGAACATGTCGATCCCGGCGTCGACGGCGTCGAGCAGGTCAGCCGGCGAACCGAGCCCCATCAGGTAACGCGGCCGCGGATCGCCGGCCAGCAGGGGCACGCAGACGTCGAGGGCCGCCCGCCGCTGCGCGGCCGTCTCGTCGCCGGCGAGTCCGCCGATGCAGATGCCGTCGAAGGGCAGGCCGGCGATGACGCGCGTCGATTCGCTGCGCAGGTCCTCCTCCAGCCCGCCCTGGATGATGCCGAACAACGCCTGGTCGGGCCGCCGATGCGCGCCCAGGCAGCGCTCCGCCCAGGCGTGCGTGCGCGCCATCGCCTCGGCCACCTGCCGCCGCGTGGAGGCGTGCGGCGGAACCGGCTGGTCGAGGCAGACGGCGATGTCGGATCCGAGCGCTTCCTGGACGGCGATCGCGTGCTCGGGCGTGAAGCGATGGAGCGATCCGTCGAGATGCGAGCGGAACGTCACTCCCTCGTCGTCGACCGCCCGCAGCTCGCCCAGGCTGACCACCTGGTAGCCGCCCGAGTCGGTCAGGATCGGTCGATCCCAGGCCATGAAGCTGTGCAGGCCGCCAAGGCGGGCGATCCGCTCATGCCCGGGGCGCAGGTAGAGGTGGTAGGTGTTGGCGAGGATCATCTGGGCGCCGACTTCATGCAGGTCGTCCGGGTCGAGCGCCTTGACCGTGGCGTTCGTGCCGACCGGCATGAACACCGGCGTCTCGACCTCGCCGTGTGCTGTGCGCAGCCGCCCGAGCCGCGCGCGCGTTGTGCTCTCGGCAGGCGCGGCGACGAGCACATCGAAGCGCACTGCTGCGCCGGCCACGCTCACGTGACGATCTCTTGGCGGCGGATGACGAGCGCGGCCCCGAGCAGAGCGCCAACCAGGTAGAGCAGGAGCACGGGCAGGCTTACGTAGGCCGGGACGCGCGCGACAGCCTGGCTGGCCGCGCCGATCAGCGTCGCCGAGCCCTCGGCGAGGACGTTGCTGCCGACGCTGAAGGGCAGCAGCTGCGTCCAGTAGACGCTCGCCTCAACGTCGCCCCGGCCGCCGCCGATGAAGCCGCGGGTGAGGAGCGTCCCCAGCACGGCAACGATCGGTTCGGCGAAGTAGAGGATGACGGCGACAACGATGCCGGCCACCTGGCTGCGCATGAGGACGGCGACCAGGAAGCCGATCGCCGCGCGCTCGAGCAGGACTGGCACGCCCACCATGAGCGCCCGAGCCAGACCGGCGAGGCCGTCGATGGCGAACACGTCGCCCACCGGGATACGCGACACCGCCGCCACCAGCAACACCATCAGCACGCCGGCGACGAAGGCGACCACGGCACCGATCGAGATCACGATCCCCATCGCCGTCGCCTTGGCCATCATGTACGAGGTGCGGCTCTCGCCCCGCGCGATTGGGTTGCGCAGGACTCCCCAGCTGTACTCGCCGCCGACGATCGCGCCGCCGTAGATGATCGCCAGCAGGCTACCGAGACCAAAGACGAATTCGCCGACGACCGAGTACGCGGCCGGGAGCAGGTCGAAGTTGCCGGGGGTCGCCTGCCCGTCGTCGAGCGAGCGGAACAAAGCACCGACGAGCAGGCCTACGACGAGGATGACGAAGGCCATCGCGCCGATCAGTACGGCGAGCAGGACGTAGGTCATCGCCCGCCGGTGCATCTTGAGCAGCTCGGCGCGGAGCAGGCTCATGCCGGCGCTCCGCCGGCGGGACCGGCGGCCGACGGAGTCGGCGGCCGGTGAACCGTCAGCTCCAGGAACAGCGTCTCGAGGTCGCTGCCCGCCTCCAGCCCGCTGGCAAAGATGCCTGCCTGCGCGAGCGCGCGGTTGACCTCGGCCGCCCGCGACGCCGGCAGAGCGACGGTCAGCCAGCCGGCATGAGCGCCGCTGGCCAGCGCCTCGATCGGCCGATCGGGCGCCAGCGTGCTGATGACCGCCGATGCGCGCTCGACCTCGTCGGGCAGGACGCGCACGCGAACACGTCCGCTCTCCTCGAGCAGCTGAGCGATGGGACCTTCGCGCACGATCCGCCCGCGATCGACGATCCCTACCACATCGGCCAGCTGCTCGACCTCGCTCAGCAGATGGCTGGAGACGAGCACCGTCTTGCCCTGGCCGGTCAGCCAGCGCATCGTCTCGCGCATGGCGACCATGCCGGCCGGGTCGAGGCCGTTGGCCGGTTCGTCGAGGATCAGCAGCTCGGGATCCGACAACATCGCCGCCGCGATGCCGAGCCGCTGCTTCATGCCCAGCGAGTAGGTCTTGAACCTGTCGCCCGCCCGCGGGCGGAGGCCGACGTAGTCGAGCACCTCCTCGACCCGGCGTGGCGGCGTGGGTGCTCCCGTCGCGGCCAGCACGAGGAGGTTCTCGCGACCGGACAGGTAGGGATAGAAGGCGGGCGTTTCGATCAGCGACCCGACCCGGAAGAGGCGCCGGCGATCTAGCCACGTGTACGGCTCGCCGAACAGGTACATGCTGCCCGCCTCGGGTCGGATGAGCCCGACGAGCAGGCGCAGCGTCGTCGTCTTGCCCGAGCCGTTGGGGCCCAGGAAGCCGTAGACCTTGCCCGGCGGGACGGAGATGTCGAGGCCGGTCAGCGCCGGCTGGCGGCCGTAGCTCTTGACGAGCCCGCGCGTGGCAACAGCCAGCGCGCGCGGGTCGGGTCCGTCGGTCACACGCCCGGCTCGGTGGGCAGATCCTGCGGCTCCGTCGTCTCGGCGCGGCCCTCGGCAGTCAGGCCATCCCACAGCCCGGCGTCCACGCGCTCACCGCGGCGCGGCGAGGGAATCTCGTACCCCAGCCGAGCGAGGTGCTCGCGCGCCCGCTCGGTGGCCACCCGTCCCTGTGAGGTCCGGTCGAGGAAGCCGAGCTGGAGCAGGAAGGGCTCGTAGACGTCCTCGATCGTTTCAACCTCCTCGCCGATGACCGCCGCCAGCGCCGCTCCGCCAACCGGACCTGAGGCGAACTTCTGGACGATCGCGGCCAGGAGCCGCCTGTCGGTCGTGTCGAGCCCTTCGTCGTCGATATCCATCGCCGCCATGGCCGCCTTCGCCTCGGCCGCGCCGATCCGCCCGTCGCCGCGCACCTGGGCAAAGTCGCGCACGCGGCGCAGCAGCCGGTTGACGACACGCGGCGTCCCCCTCCCCCGCCGCGCGAGGATTTCGACGGCGGCGTCATCGATCTCGACCTCGAGGATGCCGGCCGAGCGGCGCACGATCGTCGCCAGCTCGTCGACCGAGTAGTAGTCGAGCCGGTAGACGGCGCCGAACCGGTCGCGCAGCGGTCCACCGACGCGCCCCGCGCGGGTAGTGGCGCCCACGACCGTGAATGGCTTGAGGTTCAGGCGCAGGCTGCGCGCGCTGGGCCCGCGACCGATCATGACGTCGATCGCGAAGTCCTCCATCGCCGGGTACAGGATCTCCTCGACCGAGTGGTTCAGGCGGTGGATCTCATCGATGAAGATGACATCGCGCTCTTCGAGGTTCGTCAGGATCGCGGCCAGGTCGCCCGGGCGCTCGATCGCCGGTCCGCTGGTGGTGTGGAGGTTGACGCCGAGCTCACGCGCGACGATGTTGGCGAGCGTCGTCTTGCCCAGGCCGGGCGGCCCGTAGAGCAGGATGTGGTCGGCCGCCTCCTCGCGCTGGCGGGCAGCAGCGAGCAGGATGGCGAGGTTCTGCTTGACCTGCGGCTGGCCGATGTACTCGGCGAGCGAGCGCGGACGGAGCGTCGTCTCGACGGCCGTCTCTTCGACGGTGACCGTGGCCGTGGCGACGAAACGGTCTGCCTGCTGCACTGGCGGCGAGTCTAACAGAGCCGGAGGCGATGAGAACGGGTGTTCTAACGCAGCCGCCGGTGCCGCTGACGCGGAACAGGCGCGGCAACCGCCGCGCCTGTCGTCGCTGGAGAGTGCGCGATATCAGTAGGCGATGCGCGACCCGCGGACGTACGGGTTCTCGGCGTTGATCTCGGTCGCCGGCGCGCCGTCGTTGACGACGGGTACCGCGGGCGCGGCCGGCGCGGGCGCCGTCACCCAAGTTCCGACGGCCCATGCCAGCGCGATCGCGGCGGCGAGCAGCAGGCTGGCCATGAAGCCGGCCGTCGCGCCCCGGCGGAACGACTGAGCGTCCGTGCCGGTGAGCGGGGTGTTGAAGGCGGTCATCTGTTGGTTCTCCTCGTCGCTGTTCCCGAGTGGCGTGGGCAGCAGCATCGGGCGCAAGCGGCGAGCAGCGCCATCGAAGGCGGGACAGCCGGCCG
>JALYGJ010000127.1 GCA_030777155.1 Chloroflexota bacterium
CTCACACCCACCCGCACTGGTGCTGTTGGCCGGCGGCGTCCTCGATCGCCCGGCACTTGGCGAGATCACCGAGGTCGAGCCGCCATCGCCGACCGGCGCGCAGACCGAGCTGCTGGCGGAGGGGACGTCGCTGACCGTGCGCGCCGCGCGCCTGCCGGCAGAGGTCGTCGTCTGCGTCGACATCGCCGGCGTGGGCGAGGCGGCGCGCTGGCGCATTGAGAGCGGTACTGCCCACTTGCGGCTCAGCTGGCCGGCAGCGTCGGATGAGTTGACGCTGAGGCTTTCGTGCACCCTCCGCAGCGGCGCGAGCGGCGCGAGCGGCGCGAGCGGCGCTTGAGGCTGCTCGTCGCTCCTGAGCACGCCCGCCGGCTGCGCCGGGTCGCTGCGCACGGCCTGGACTACGTGCGCGAATGCACCGCCCTGCGCGTGACCCCTGGGCGGGTCGCGATCATCGCCGACCACCGCATCCTGCCGCTCAGCTGGACCCGTGACGCGTACTACCAGGCACTGCTCCTGCTCGCAGCCGGTGAGACGGCCGGCGGAGCTGCCGGCCGGGCGCTGGTTGCCGACCACCTGCGCTGGCTGTGGCTCAGCTGCGAGCGGCCGAATGCGGGCTGGGCGCGCAGCCACCACGCCAACGGGCGGCGCAAGGACGAGCGCTTCCAGGCCGACCAGCAGCTCTATCCGCTGCTCGAGCTGGCCGACTTCTGGCGGGTCAGCCGTCGGCTGCCGGAGCTGGAGGGCGGCGCCAGCGCCGACCGCCGCGCGTGGTCGGCACTGGTCAGCGACGTGCTGCGCATGCTCGAGCTCGCCAGCGCACCGACGGGCCTGCTGGGCAGCGAGGAGAACGCCGCTGACGACCCGCTGGCGTACCCGTACCACTTCTCGACGCAGGTACTTGCCTGGTTCACGCTGCGCCGGCTGGCCGAGCTCGCCGATGAGCTCGACATGACCGTCGATCCGCTTGCCATGGCGAACGGCTTCGGCGCCGCGGTCGGCCGCCACTTCACGCTGGACGACCCGACCGCCGGGACCATCTGGGCCTATGCCGTCGACGGCCACGGCGGCACGCTCGCCCACCACGATGCCAACGACCTGCCAACGGCACTCGCCCCGCTGTGGGGCTTCTGCCGCGCCGACGACCCCACCTGGCGGGCGACGATGGAATTTGCCTTCAGCCCACGCAACGATGCCTACGCCGAGGGGCCGGTGGGCGGCCTCGGCTCGCACCACACGGCCGGGACCTGGTCGCTGGGCCTGATCCAGGAGTGGGTCTACCGCAGCCTGGTCGACGATGGCGACGGTGCACGCGACACGCTGCGCCGGCTGCTCGGCGTGGCCTGCGCCGACGGCTCGTTGCCCGAGGCGTCCGATCGGCGGACGGGCCGGCTCGCCGCGCGGCCGTGGTTTGCCTGGCCCGGTGCGACGGTCGGCGCGCTGCTCGCCATGGACCAGGGCGGAGTGCTCGAGGGGTGGTTGGCCTGAAAGTCGCGCAAGCGGCGGCGCGGCCTCGGCTACGATCGGCGGGATGCCACGCGTCCTGCCGCGCAATCGGCCGCTGACCGAACTGCACTGCCACCTCGGCGGCGCGGTTGCGCCGGCGATCATGTGGGGCATCGCCCACGCGCAGGGGATCCGGCTGCCGACCAAGGATTACTGGGAGTTCCGCGAGCTGATCACGGTCTCACCCCGGCGCGGCCGCTCGTTCGACGGCTACCTGCAGCTGTTCCACTGGACTGAGCTGATCCAGAGCTCACCGATCGCCGTCGAGCGCTCGGTCTACGAGGTGATCGGCGGCGCGTACCGCAAGAACAACATCACCACCATCGAGCTGCGCTTCAACCCGATGAAGCGCAACCGCGGTGGCGAGCAGGACCTCGACCACATCATCAGCGCCGCCATCCGCGGCATGGATCGCGCCGTCCTCGAGTACCCGGTGCTGCCCGGCCTGATCCTCTGCCTCGACCGCGCGTTCCCGTACGCGCTCAACGAGATCATCGCCGAGAAGGCGATCGCCTACCGCGGGCGCGGTGTCGTCGGTGTCGACATCGCCGGGCCGGAGTCGGCCGACTTCCGGCCGCGCGACTATCGCCGCCTCTTCGAGCGCTGCCGCCGCTACGGCCTCGGCATCACGGTCCACACGGGCGAGGCGGGGCCCGTCGAAGAGATCGTGCAGGTGATCGACCAGCTCGAGCCGTCGCGTATCGGCCACGGCGTCAAGGCGGCCTACGACCCGCGCACGATGGCCATGCTGCGCGAGCGCGAGATAACGCTCGAGGTGTGCCCGACGAGCAACCTGAACACGCGCGTCGTGGCCGGCTGGGACGAGTTCCGCTGGATCTTCGACACCTTCCGCCGCAACGGTGTCCGCTTCACCATCAACACCGACGGGCCAGAGATGCTCAAGACCTACCTGCGCGACGAGCTGGCCATGCTCGGCCGGCTGGGCATCCTCTCACTCGACGAGCAGGAGCAGGCAGCCGAGTGGGCGCGCCAGGCGTCGTTCGTCGACGGCGTCAGCAATCTGCCGCCGGCACGCCGCAAACCGCCCGGCCGGCGCAACGTGGAGCGCGAGGAGGCGTAGCCGCGCCGCCCGAAGCCGGCATCGCGGCCGCCCGGGAGGGCGAAACCGCGCCGCGGCCGCTGGTGCTAGGCTGACCGCCCGTGGACTTCGACCTGTCGCCGGAACACGAGCTGCTGCGGCGGACGATCCGCGACTTCGCAGCCCGCGAGATCGAGCCGCAGATAGAAGCGCACGAACGCGAGCGGCGCTTCCCGACCGACATCGTGGCCATGCTCGGTCCGATGGGTCTGCTCGGCATCCCCATCCCCGAGGACGAAGGTGGCGCCGGCCTGGACACGCTCGCCTACGCCATCGCAGTCGAGGAGCTGGCGCGGGTGTGGGGGTCGTTGGCGCTGATCGTGGCGGCCCACACGTCGCTTGGCTGCAACCCGCTCCACATGGCCGGCACCGACGCGCAGAAGGCACGCTTCCTGATCCCGATGGCCCAGGGCCACGTGCTCGGCGCGTATGGCCTGACCGAGCCCGAAGCGGGGTCCGATTCCGGGGGCACGCGGACCAGCGCGCGCTTCGAGGATGGCGACGGCGGCTGGTGGGTGCTCAACGGTCGCAAGCGCTTCATCACGAACGCCGGGCAGGCCGGCACGTACATCGTCACCGCGCGCACGAGCGGGCGCGACGACGGCTCGCCCGAGATCAGCGCGTTCATCGTCGAAGCCGACACGCCGGGCTTTGCCGTCGGGCGCCTGGAGGAGAAGCTGGGCCTGCACGCGAGCGCCACCGGCGAGCTGCTCTTCGAGGAGTGCCGCATCCCGGCCGACCGTCTGCTCGGCCAACGCGGGGAGGGCTGGAAGCTCTTCCTCAAGACGCTCGACGGCGGACGCATCTCGATCGGCGCCATGGCCGTCGGGCTGGCCCAGGCGGCGCTCGACGCCTCCGTCAGCTACGCCCGCGAGCGCCGGCAGTTCGGCCGTCCCATCGGCAGCTTCCAGGCGGTCGCCTTCATGATCGCCGACATGGCGACCGAGGTCGAGGCGGCGCGGGCCATGGTCTACCGTGCGGCATGGCTGAAGGATCAGGGCCGAGACTACGGCCTCGCCGCCGCCCAGGCCAAGCTGTTCGCATCCGAAGTCAGCCAGCGCGCGACGAACATGGGCGTGCAGGTCCACGGCGGCTACGGGTACGTCGAGGAGTACAAGGTCGAGCGCTACCTGCGCGACGCGAAGCTGACCGAGCTGGGAGAAGGCACGAGCCAGATCCAGCGCCTGGTGATTGGTCGAAAGGTGCTCGGCCTGCGGGTCGAGTAGGAATCAAGCAGCAGAGGAGACAGCCATGAGCGTGGCCCGCAACACCGAGATCAGCGCGACCTCGCCGCAGAGCTTCGAGGACGCCATCCGCCAGGGGATCGCGCGTGCGACCAAGACGCTGCGCAACGTCCGCGGCGCGTGGATCAAGGAGCAGGAGGTCAGCGTCCAGAACGACGAGATCAGCGAGTACAAGGTCGTCATGGTCGTGACCTTCGTGCTCGACGGCTGATCGTTCAGCGCCGCCCGCTGCGCCGCTGGCGCAGCGCCTCATAGAACAGGATCGCCGCGGTCGCCGACACGTTCAGGCTGTCCCCGACACCCAGCATCGGGATACGCACCGACACGTCGGCCAGCTCGGCCCAGGCGTCAGACAGCCCGCGCGCCTCGCTGCCCAGCGCGATGGCGACTGGACCGCGGTAGTCGGCGTTGGCGTAATCGACGGACGCCTCGACGCGGGCGGCGACGATGCGCAGGCCGTGCTCACGCAACCAGTCGATCACCTCGCCGGTTGACGCAACCGCAACCGGCACGGCGAAGATCGTGCCCAGGCTGGCGCGGATGACGTTCGGGTTGAGCAGGTCGGTGCTCGGCTCGGCCACGACGACCGCCGACACCCCCGACCCATCGGCGGTGCGCAGGATGGCGCCCAGGTTGCCCGGCTTCTCGACGCCTTCGATGACCGACACCAGTGGCTCGGCGGGCAGCGTCAGGTCAGCGAGGCGGACGAGCGGTACCTCGGCCACCGTCACGATGCCGTCGAGCCGATCGCCGTAGGCAAGGCGGGCGAAGGCTTCGGGCGCGACCTCCCAGGTTGCCACGCCCGCGCTGCGCAGCTGTTCGAGCGTGGCGCGGCAATCGTCATCAGCGCAGTGCTCGGTCGAGACGAACGCCTCGCGCAGGCGCGCCCCGCCGGCAAGGGCACGCGCCGTCTCGCGTGCGCCGTCGATAAGCGTCAGGCCGGTCCCGTCCCGTGCGCGCCGGCCCCGCAATCGCAGCGCGGCGCGCAGTCGCGGGTTGGACGTGCTGGTGATCTGTCGTGGCTGCATTCGGTTCGTGGCTGCTGCGCTCAGCTCGTCGCTGCCGCCCTGATCGCCTCCACTGCCAGCGGGTTCTCGAGTGCCGAGAGATCGCCCGGATCGGCGCCGATGTAAGCCGCGCGCGCCACCCGCCGCATCAGCTTGCCCGACCGCGTGCGCGGCAGTTCGGGCACGACATGCACCGCCTCCGGGCGCAGCGCCTTGCCCAGCTGCTCGACGATCTTGTCCGAGATCGACCGGCGCAGCTCGGGGTCGTCGGTCTCACCCGCCCGCAGCCGGCAGAAGACGACGATCGCCTCGCCCTTGACGGCATGGGGTACGCCGACCGCCGCCGCCTCGAGCACGGCCGCGTGCGCCACCGCCGCGCTCTCGACCTCGGCCGGCCCGACCCGTTTGCCGGCCACCTTGAGCGTGTCGTCGGAGCGGCCCTGGATGAACCAGTAGCCGTCCTCGTCGACGAGCGCCCAGTCGCTGTGCACCCAGGTACCGGGCACACGCGACCAGTAGGTTTCGAGGTAGCGCTGCGGGTCGTTCCAGAAGCCGCGGGTCATGCCCGGCAGTGGCTGGCGCACGGCCAGCTCGCCGACCTCGCCGCGCACGCTCGCCCCGTTGGCGTCGACGACGTCAGCTGCCGTGCCGACTGACGGCCCGCCAAAGGAGCACGGCTTGATCGGCGTCAGCAGGTTGCAGGCGACGATGCCGCCCGACACCTCCGTCCCGCCGCTGTAGTTGACGACGGGCAGCCGTCGCCCGCCGACCTCGCTGAAGAACCACCACCATGATTCCGGGTTCCACGGCTCGCCGGTGGAGCCGAGCACGCGCAGCGAAGAGAGGTCGTGCTCGCGCAGGGGTTCGCTGCCATGGGACATCAGCGCGCGTACGACGGTCGGTGACAGGCCCAGGTGGGTGATGCCGTGGCGGGCGACGAGTTGCCACAGCCGGTCCGGTGCCGGGTAGTCGGGGGCGCCCTCGTACAGCACCAGCTCGGCACCGAGCAGCAGCGCGCCGCTGATCGCCCACGGCCCCATCATCCAGCCCAGATCGGTGAACCAGAACAGCCGGTCGCCCGGCGCCAGGTCGAAGCAGTGCGCCAGGTCCTGCGCGCCCTTGATCGGGAAGCCACCGTGGACATGGACGGCGCCCTTCGGCCGGCCGGTGGTGCCCGAGGTGTAGATGATCATGTAGGGCGTCTCGGGGTCGGTCGACGGCACGTCGGGCGGCGGCTCGAGGCCCTCGTCGGCCAGCTCCGTCGACCACCAGCGGTCCCGACCCTCCGTCCAGGCAGCCTGCGGCGCGAGCGAGCTCAGCCGGCCGACGACGAGCACGTGCTCGACCGATGGCGCCTGCGCGACGGCGGCGTCGGCGACCTGCTTGAGCTCGACGCGACTACCCCGGCGAAACGTGCCGTCGGCCGTGATGAGAAGCTTCGCCCCGGCATCGGCGAGGCGGCTGGCGACGGCGGGCGCGGCGTAGCCGGAGAAGATCGGTACGTAGATCGCACACAGCCGGCCCAGCGCGAGCACGCTGATGACCGTCTCGGGCAGCAGCGGCATGAAGATGCCAACCCGGTCACCGGCGCTCACCCCGAGGCGGGCGATCATCGCCGCGCCCAGGTCCACCGCGCGGTCGAGCTCGGCGTTGGTATAGCGCCGAACCGTTCCGTCCTCGCCCTCCCACGTGAGTGCCGTCCCATCCGGCCCGGCCGCCGCGCGCGGGCGGGTCGCGGCCACCGAGTAGTTGAACGCCCCGCCCGACCACCAGCGCGACCACTCGCGGCCGCCGGCGAGATCTAGCACGCGCGTCGGCCGACGCTGCCAGTCCAGGCCGAGGTCGTCGGCGGCGGCGCCCCAGAACCAGGCGGGATCGCCGGTGGCGTGACGCTGCAGCGCTTCGAGGCTGCGCTCGCCGGTCGCGCGGATGAAGCGACCGAGCCGGGTAGCGGTGCCCGCGTCGGGTGCCGGCCGCCAGGCGGCGCCGGCGACGTCGCGCCCGAAGATCGGCCAGCCCCTTTCGTTCATTCGCCGCAGCCTACCCGCCGGCGGCCGCCGCCTGCAGCGCTTCGCGCACCGTTTCGGTGACCTGCCTGCTCCAGCCTGAACCGAAGGCTCGCCACGGCGGGACCGCCACGACCTCGATGCTCACGCTCGACGTGCCGGCGGCGTAGGCCGCAACGCACTCGTCGAATGCCGCTGTCGCCGCCTCGAAGTCGGCTGCCCGGCGCCAGCGAAAGAGGTGGATCTCGTAGTCGCGGCCGTCGACGCGGAGCCCGATACGGGCGGCGTTGCTGTGGAGGGTTGAGTCCGGGCAGCCGGCATCGCCGCCAACGACCTGGTTGATCGTCGCGCCGCGCGAGGCCAGCGCGTTGAGCACGCCGCCCAGGTCGGCCGGCGACGGCGTCGGCGAGGCGACCCCGCCGCAGGCTGACAGCAGCGCGGCGGCTACGAGCCCGAGGGCGACGGTGATCCCGACGGCGATCCGCTGCACGGCGCAATTGTCCCTCCGCAGTTGGATGGCGGCGCGAGCGGCGGCGGCCGAGTGGCGCGGAGGCGAGTGGCGACGCCGAGTGGCGCCCGACAATCGCCCTGCGCGATGAATCGTCCGCCGCGAAGGATCAGCGTCACAAGATCCTGCCGCTGACGATCGCCAACAGCAGGGAAGGAGTCGCCTGCCGCCCGCGGCACGTCCGCCTGCCGGTGTCTCGCGCATCAACGTGCGCTCAGCGAAGGCAACAGCCGGTCAGCGGGGAGGAGATCGCGGACCGTTCATCGGCTCAGCCGATAACGGCGTTTCCCCAAGCGGACCCTCCCCGCGGCCCCGGTCGTCCTGAAGGGGGGT
>JALYGJ010000128.1 GCA_030777155.1 Chloroflexota bacterium
GGGCCGCCGAGACGCGCTGGCACCCCAGCCAGGAGCTCGAGGAGCAGGCGGACGGCAGCCTCATCTGGCGCGGGCGGGTCGCCGGGCTGCGCGAGATCCGCATCTGGATCCTGGGCTGGGGCGCCGAGGCCGAGGTGCTGGAGCCGCCCGAGCTGAGCGCGGACATCGCCGCCGAGCTCGAGCGCGCGTGGCGCCTCTACTCGACTTAGGTTCGCCGGCGTGCTGGGGGACAGTGTTCCCGCCGCGCAGCTCGGGCGCTTGCTCGTCGACCTGGTATACGAAGGTTGCGCACCGCTATCCCTACGGGTGCGTCGTTTCGACCTTGTCGGGCAGGCGACGGGCCGCCGCTGAGATCAGTCGCTCCAACCAGTAGCGCCACAGCTCCTCGTGAAGCTCGACCTGGCGGCGGCTGGGCAGCCCGACGTGGCGCAGCGTGAGGTGCGTCCGCGCGCCATGGTCGATCGCATCGAAGGCGACGACGGTAAGCGTACCCAGTGGCTCGTCGAGCCAATCCCAGCTGAAGCTGATGTGCTGCGGCGGCGCCAGCGCGAGGACCTTGCCCAAGGCGCGCGCGTCGCGCAGCCGGACGCGCAGCTCACCGCCGACGCGGGGGTCGAGATCGGCCTCGTCGAGCCAGGTCTGCAGGCCATCCCCCGTCGCCAGCAGCGGGAAGACATCGACCCGTGCCGCGTCGATCTCGCGCTGGAGCTCGACTCGGTCACTCACGCGCGCCTCAGAGCAGCTTGACGGCGGCGATCAGGTCGGTCAGCCCCTGCCGCGCATCGGCGAACAGCATGCCGGTCTTGGGATCGACGAACAGGTCATTGTCGATGCCCGCGTAGCCGGAAGCCATCGAGCGCTTGATGACGATGACGCTGCGCGCCTCGTCCACGTCGAGGATCGGCATGCCGTAGATCGGGCTCTGCGGGTTGCTGCGCGCGGCCGGGTTGGTGACGTCGTTGGCGCCGATGACGAGCGCGACGTCGGCGCGTGAGAACTCGGGATTGATCTCGTCCATCTCCTTCAGTTGTTGGTACGGCACGTTCGCCTCGGCCAGCAGGACGTTCATGTGGCCCGGCATCCGGCCGGCAACCGGGTGGATGGCATAGGAGACCTCGACCCCGCGCGCCTCGAGCAGCTCGGCCAACTCACGTACCGCGTGCTGCGCCTGGGCGACGGCGAGCCCGTAGCCGGGCACGATGATTACCTTCTGCGCGTACGCCAGCTGGATTGCCGCATCGTCGACGCCGAGTTCGCGAACGGTGCCCGTCGCACCCCCGGCCGCTGCTCCAGCGACCGCTCCTCCGCCCCCGAATCCGCCGAGCATCACGTTGAGCACGGACCGGTTCATCGCGTCCGCCATCAGCTTGGTCAGGATCGCGCCTGATGCCCCGACCAGCGCGCCGGCGATGATCAGCACCGGGTTGAGCAGCACCAGGCCGGCGAACGCCGCCGCGAGGCCGGTGCCCGAGTTGAGCAGCGAGATCACGACCGGCATGTCGGCCCCGCCGATGGGCATCACCATCGTCACGCCGAAGGCGAGCGCGGCGACGACAACGGCGGCGAGGATGACCAGCTCCAGGCCGGCAATGCCGAGCACACCCGCCGCACCGAGGACGAGGGCGGCCGTGCCACCGAGGGCGACGACGGCCAGCGCGGCGGTGATCAGGCGGTGGCCGGGGAACATCAACGGCCGACCGCTGATGAAGCCCTGCAGCTTGCCGGTGGCGATGATCGACCCGGAGAAGGCAACGGCGCCGAGGATCGAGCCGAGCACGACGAAGATGGCCAGCGACGCCGTCGCCTCTCCCCGCTCGACGGCCGTCCAGTAGTCCTCGATCGCGATCAGCGCTGCCGCACCGCCGCCGACGGCGTTGAAGATGCTCACCAGCTGCGGCATCGCCGTCATCCGCACGCGGCGCGCGCTGTACAGCCCCAGGCCGCCGCCGATGGCCGTGCCGGCGATGATGATCGGCCAGGCGAGGCCGGCCGTTTGGCCGGTCGTGGGCGATCCGAGCAGCACCAGCCGGGCGGCGGTGACGACGACGGCGATGAGCATGCCCACGGCCGAGACGAGGTTGCCCTGGCGCGCCGTCACCGGCGAGTTCATCTGGTGCAGGCCGACCACGAACAGGGCCGCCGCCAGCACGTAGGCGAAGTGAATGAGCACCTCGAGCGTCGCCGCGTCCACCTACCGCTGCTCCCCGCGCGGCTCGCTCCCCACCTGCCGCTCGCGCCGCCTGAACATCTGCAGCATCCGGTCGGTGACGACGTAGCCGCCGACGACGTTCATCGCGGCGAAGATCACGGCCACGAAGGCGATCAACTGGCTGAGCGGCTCGGTGGCGGTGGCGGCGATCAGCATCGAGCCGACGAGCACGATGCCGTGGATCGAGTTCGCGCCCGACATCAGCGGCGTATGGAGCGTCGCCGGCACCTTGCTGATGACCTCGAAGCCGACGAGCACGGCCAGGATGAAGATCGTCAGCGCCGCGACGAGCTCGAACTGGTCGGGGCTCATCGCGCGGCCTCGGCGGCGGCCGGCTGCGGCTCGAGCAGCGCACGTGTCTGTGGCTGCACTACCGCGCCGTCGTGCGTGATGACGGTCGCCGCCGTTATCTCGTCGTCGAACTCGTAGCTCATCTGGCCGTCCTTCAGGAAGTGGAGCAGCAGCGCGCTGATGTTGCGCGCGTAGAACTGACTGGCGCCGGCCGGCATGGTCGCCGGCAGGTTGGTAGGCGCGATGATCGTCACCTGGTTGTCGGTGACCACGCGCTCATCCGGCTTCGAGAGCTCGACGTTGCCGCCCAGCGTGCTCGCCGCCATATCGACGATCACCGAGCCCGGCTTCATGCCGCGCACGGCATCCGCGGTGACGAGCAGCGGCGGCCGCCGGCCGGGCACTTGGGCGGTGGTGATGATCACGTCCATGCCGGCGATGTGGTCATTGAGCTCGCGCTGCTGGGCGGCGCGCTCGTCGGCGGTGAGCTCGCGTGCGTAACCGCCCGCGCCGCTCGCGTCGGCGACCGACTTGAGGACGAGGAACTGCGCGCCCAGCGATTCGGCCTGCTCCCTGGTCTCGGCGCGAACGTCGTACGCCTTGACCAACGCGCCCAGCCGGCGGGCGGTGGCGATCGCCTGCAGCCCCGCCACGCCGACGCCGAGTACGAGCACGTTCGCTGGCTTCGCCGTGCCGGCGGCCGTGGTCAGCAGCGGGAAGTAGCGCCCGTACGCTTCGGCGGCGACGAGGACGGCGCGGTAGCCACCGACGTTGGCCTGCGATGACAGGGCGTCCATCACCTGCGCGCGCGACAGGGTGCGTGGCAGCGCGTCGAGGCTGATCGCCGTCACGCCAGCCGCTGCCAGTTTCTCCATCGCGGCCGGGTCGAGCAGCGGCTGCAGCATGCCGATGACCACCTGACCGCGGCGCAGCTTCTTGGCCTCGTCGGGCGATGGCCGCTGAACGAGCAGGATGACGTCCGACTCTTCGTACAGGCGCTTGGTCGGGACGACGCTGGCGCCGGCAGCCACATACGCGGCGTCGGGGAACGCGGCGGCGTCGCCGGCGCCTTCCTCGACAAGGACTTCTGCGCCAGTCGCCGTCAGCCTGGCCAGCGCATCGGGCACGAGCGCGACCCGGCGTTCGTTTGGCGCGCGCTCTCTCGCGACACCGATCTTCATGCGGGGACCCCTGGGCACGGTACGGGAATGCAGGCGGAAGGATAACGGAAACAGATGCGGCAACGGCGCCGAGCAGGCGCCAGCAGTAACCTGCCGTCAATGGACCAAGCGGGCACCGCCTTCATCGAGCGGCTGCGTCGTGACCTGCCGCAGCTGCGCCTGCTGACGGCGCCGGCCGACGTCGACGCCTTCCGCTTCGACGAGACAGAATACATGCGGCCGGGCATGCCCCTCGGCGTCTGCTTCCCGCGCACGACAGGCGAAGTGCAGGCCATCGTCAGGCTCGCTGCCGCGGCCGGCGTGGCGCTCGTTCCGCGCGGCGCCGGAACCGGATTGTCCGGCGGTGCGGTGGCCATCGAGGGCGCGCTCACGGTCGCCTTCACGGAGATGAACCGTATCGTCGAGATCGACCGCGCTAACCTCACCGCGACCGTCGAGCCGGGTGTGATCAACGCTGACCTGGGCCGTGCCGCGGCCGAGCATGGCCTGTTCTACGCGCCCGACCCGGCCAGCTTCGAGATGTGCTCGATCGGCGGCAACCTCGCCGAGAACTCGGGCGGACTGCGCTGCGTCAAGTACGGGGTCACGCGTGACTTCGTGCTCGGCCTGGAGGTTGTGCTCGCCGACGGTGAGCTCCTCCGCACCGGTGGCAAGAACGTCAAGGACGTGGCCGGCTACGACCTGACCGGCCTCTTCGTGGGCTCGGAGGGCACGCTCGGGCTGATCACCCAGGCGACACTGCGCCTGCTCCCGGCACCGCCGCCGAAGCTGACGCTGCTCGCCTTCTTCCCGAGCGTTCAGGCAGCCGGCGAGGCGGTGGCCGCGATCACGGCCGCCGGGATCGTGCCGGTCACGCTCGAGCTGATGGATGCCTTCACCATCGCCGCCGTCGAGGACATGCACCGGCTCGGCCTCGACCGTGGCGCGGCAGCGATGTTGATGGTCGAATCCGACGCCGGCGCAGCGGCGGCCGAGATGGAGCTCGCCGCCGCCGAGGCGGCGTGCGTCGAGGCAGGCGCAACGTCGACGCTGCGCGCGCGCGACGCTCAGGAGGCAGACTGGTTGCGCCAGGCGCGCCGTGCGGCCCACCCGGCGCTCGAACGCGCCGGGGTCGCAC
>JALYGJ010000129.1 GCA_030777155.1 Chloroflexota bacterium
GCGCGAGCGCCCGCGGACGCTGCCGCGCGCCATGCGGCTCAGCCTCCTCGTTGCCGGGGCGGCACCGGTCGGCTGCAGCGGCGCGCTCTCGACGCTCGATCCGGCGGGGCCACAGGCGCGCCAGATCGCCGACCTCGGCTGGCTGATGTTCGCCCTCGCCAGCGCCGTCTTCGCTCTCGTCGTCGCGCTCATTGGCTGGGGAGTGTGGCGCGCCTGCCGGCGTGACGACGATGCCCGCCCGCGGGTCGGCTCGCTAGCCCTCGTCATCGGCGGCGGAGTCGTCCTGCCCATCGCAGTCATCGCGCTGCTGTGGGTCGTCTCGCTGCAGGTGATGGCCACGCTGGCCGTGCCGCCACGCCCGCCGGCGGTCGAGATCGAGGTGACCGGCCGCCAATTCCAGTACGAGGTCGTCTACCCCGAGCGGGCCATCACCCTGCGCAACGAGATGCGCATCCCGGTCGGCCAGCCTGTGCTGGTCCGGCTGCACAGCATCGACGTCATCCACAGCTTCTGGGTGCCGCGACTGGGCGGCAAGATCGACCTGATCCCGGGCTCCGTCAACGAGATGTGGCTCGAAGCCGCGGAGCCGGGCACGTACGAGGGCCGCTGCGCCGAGTTCTGCGGCATTGGCCACACCGAGATGCGACTGGTGGTCGTGGCCCTGCCCGGGGCGGAGTTCGACGCCTGGCTGGCCCAGGCCGCGCCGTGAGCCTCTTCCCATGGCTCGTCGTGCTGCTGCTGATGGCGCTCGTCGCCGAGCTCATCGTCGTCGGCCCGCGGGCGATCCTATCGGCCGTGCGCGGCGAGGGATTCCGCGTGACGCCGGCGTCGGCGCGCGCGCTCCTCCTGCTCGTGGGGCTGCAGGTTGCGATCGTGATCGGCTGGGCATTGCTCGTCGGGCGTGGCGAGAAGTAAGCGAGTGAGCGGCGCCGATTCGCCGCTGCCGGCGGTCAGCCCCGTCGCTCTCGACCGTGCCTGGTCGCGCCGGCCGGGCCTGATCGGCTGGCTGGCGGCGGTCAACCACAAGGCCGTCGGCGCGCGCTTCGTCGTCACGTCACTGTTCTTCTTCGGTCTGGCCGGGCTCGACGCGACGGCCATCCGGCTCCAGCTCGCGACGCCCAACTCGACGCTCATCGACCCCGGCACGTTCAGCCAGCTGTTCACGACGCACGGCAGCGCGATGATGTTCTTCTTCGCCGTGCCGTTCGTCGAGGGGCTCGGCATGTACTTCGTGCCGCTGATGATCGGCGCGCGCGACATGCCGTTCCCGCGCCTCAATGCGCTTGGCTACTGGCTGTTCCTGTTCGGCGGGCTGCTGCTCTACTTCCCGACGCTGGCCGACGTCGCCAACTTCTTCCTGCCCGGGGATCCCGTCCCCCGACACATCCCGAACGGCGGGTGGTTCGCCTACCCGCCGCTGACCAGCAGCCAGTTCTCGCCCGATCTAGGGCTCGACTTCTGGTTGATCGCGGTGACCATGGCCGAGATCAGCGCCATCATCGGCGCCGTCGAGATCGTCGTGGCGGTCACTCACACCCGCGCACCGGGCATGACCCTCAACCGGATGCCGCTGTTCGTGTGGACGATCCTGGCGATCGCGGTCGCCATCCTGCTCGCCTTCCCGTCGATCGTCACGGGCAGCGTGCTGCTCGAGCTCGAGCGCAAGCTTCCTCTGCCTTTCTTCGACGCGCTGCTGGGCGGTCAACCGCTGCTCTGGCAGCACCTGTTCTGGATCTTCGGCCATCCGGAGGTCTACATCCAGTTCCTGCCCGCGACAGGGATCGTGTCGATGGTGCTGCCCGTCTTCACCGGGCGACGGATCGTCGGCTACACGCTGATCGTGGTCGCGGTGCTGGCGACGGCGCTGCTCAGCCTGGGGCTGTGGGTCCACCACATGTTCGCCACCGGCCTGCCCTTCCTCTCACTGACCATCTTCTCGGCGGCGAGCATGATGATCGCCATCCCCAGCGGCATCCAGGTCTTCGCCTGGTTGGCGACGCTGCTCGCCGCGCGCCGCCTCGCGCTCAACACCGCAATGCTGTTCGTGCTCGGCTTCCTGGTGACCTTCGTCGTCGGCGGCCTGACGGGGGTGATGGTCGCGTCGGTGCCGTTCGACCTGCAGGTCCATGACACCTACTTCGTGGTTGCCCACTTCCACTACGTGCTGGTGGGCGGAGTGGTCTTCCCGCTACTGGCGGGCATCTATTACTGGTTCCCCAAGGTGACCGGCCGGCTGCTCGACGAGCGGCTGGGCAAGCTCTGCTTCTGGCTGACGTTCGTCGGCTTCAACCTGACCTTCTTCGTCCAGCACAACCTCGGCCTGCTCGGCATGCGCCGACGGGTCTACACGTACGACGCTGGCCTCGGCTGGGACGAGATGAACCTGATCTCCACGGCCGGCGTGTTCGTCTTCGGCGCCGGCATCGCCGTGCTGGCGTCGGCCGTCTTCCGCTCGCTGCCGGGCGGGCGGCCGGCGGGCGCCAACCCGTGGCGGGCGGGCACGCTCGAGTGGGCGGTGCCTTCGCCGCCGCCGAGCTACAACTTCCTGGCCGTGCCACAGGTCAACAGTCACGAGCCGCTGTGGGACGAGCGGGCCGAGATCATCGACCGCTCCGGCGCCGCGCCAGCCGAAGCCGAACAGGCCGCCGATGGCGCGGCCGGCGAGGACCTTGGGCGGGAGACGCTGGCCACGTCACTGCTCGACACGCGCCCGCTGCACACCGTGCTGCTGCCATCGGATAGCCTCGCGCCGCTTCTCCTGGCGCTGGCGATCGCGCTCGCCGGCTTCGCCCTGATCATCGAGTTGTGGCTGCTTGCCCTGGCCAGCGGCATCGCCGCGCTCGTCATCGTCGCCGCCTGGCTGTGGCCCGACGAGTGGGCACTCCGCCCACCATCGCCCGGGCGCAGCCTGCCCTACCCGGGGCTGCCACACCTCGTCCACGGGCCGGCCTCGACCGCGTGGTGGGGGCTCGTGCTCGGCCTGGGCGTGATCGGGCTGGTCGTCGTGAACCTGCTGCTGTCCTACGTCTTCCTGGCTGTCATGTCGGCACAGTGGCCGCCGCCCGGCGCCGACGCTGGTCCGCTGGCCGGGCCTCTGCTTGCGCTCGGCTTGTTCGTCGCCGGCGTGCTGCCGCTGCGGCGGGCCCAACGGTCCGCTGCGCGCGGCCAGACCGGCCGGCTGGCGATGCCGCTTGGCATAGGGGCTGCGCTTGGCGGTGCCGCGCTCGCAGCGGCGGCTGCCCACGCCACTGCCCAGCTGCCCGACCCGACCGCCAGCGCCTACGGCGCGATAACGTTCGTGCTGCTGGCCACCCAGCTGCTGCTCGCTGCGCTTGCCTTCGGCGTGACCGCCGCGGTCGCCTTCCAGGCCTCGCGCGGCCTGTTCAACCGCAGCCGCTACATGGCCGTCGACCATGCGGCGGTGATCTGGTACTTCGTGGCTGGCGCGTGGGTCACCATCTTCATCGCGCTGCACGTGTGGTGAAGACCACCGGCCACGGACGCGACAACCTTGCGCTGGCGTTCGCCGTCACCGGCGGAGCCGTCGCCTGGTCGCTGCAGGTGTGGCTCGCCTGGCTGCTCGCCGACCTCGGCTGCCGCCTGCAGCCCGGTGACTTCACTGTCGCCGGACTGGGTACGGGCGGGCTCTGGCTGCTGGTAGGGCTGGCGACCGGCGTGCTTGCGCTGGCTGCACTGTGGGCCGCCTGGCGGCTGATCCGCGGCCGACATTGCGAGGACGATCACGCCAGCGGTGGCGCGCGTCGGTTCCTCGCCGCGTGTGCAGTCGTGCTCAATGCCCTGCTCGTCGCGACGATCGCTCTTGGCACGACGGCCCCGGTGTTCGTGCCCGCCTGCGCCTGACCTCAGCCGCCGACCGCCGCCGGCGCGCGCTCCTCCGCCGCTCTCTGCCCTCGGCCCTCGATCCACTCGACGCGATACTCGCTGCCAGAGCGCCTGATGAACTCGTCCACCTGGGCCAACCTCAGCGCTGGAGGGAGGTCGTAGCGTCGCTCGACTCGTCGCAGCGACTCGATGTAGTAGACGTATGTCGAGCTGCTCGATGGATGGCGCTCCGGACGCAGAGCGACGAAGCGGGCAGTCCGGCGGGCACGGCCAAGCAGCGCTCGCCAGCGCTCGATCGGGACCAGGCCGGCGGACCGTACGCCGTGCTGGAAGAGCAGCAGGTCGATGTGGTCGAACTGCTGGGCACAGTCGAGATATGCCTCCAGAGCATCGGCGGAGACGTCGGTCGTGAACTTGAGCCAGAGCGGGACCGAGCTGGTGCGCAACGCCCAGTACGGTTCCATCAGCAGGAACGTCTCGGCCAGCAACCGATCCGTCGGCCGGCTCAGGCGTTCGTACCACCAGCGGTGAAGGTCGGCGACGAGAGGGCTGACGTCTCTCGGCCCCGAAACGGATCCGACGGACGCCATAACCGCGTCGATCGGCAAGCTCGACGAGGTCGTCGACGATCGCTTCCTCGAAGCCCCACTCGCCTTCGGGGTACTCGCCGTCGGGGGCCGGCGCATCCCAGCGCCGAAGCGGCGCGCCGTACCGGTCGAGGAAGTGCGCAATGCGCTCGCTGCCTTGCTAGTACTCCTCCGGAGTGACGGCGCCCATGCCGCCGAACTGGAAGACGTGCCGGTCCTGGACCGTTGTGCCCGGCCAGCGTCGGGCACAGTCGACGACGACGATCGTGCCTCCGGGCGCAAGCGTGCGTTCGATGAAGCGCCGGTAGGCGTTGCCCAGGCGCATCCGCTTGAGCCGGAAGAAGCTCATGTGGTTGAGCATCGGCCGATCCTGGTTGGGGTCGTGCATCTGGTGCAGCGCGAGGTCCGGGTTCGCGTCGAGCAGGCGGCGCGCCGGCTCGCGGGCCCACTCGAGCGACGCACGTGGATCGTCGGAGTGCCCCTCGCCGCCGTGGCGGACCGGAACCAGGAAGTTCTGGGGCAGCCACGGCGCCCCGAGCGCTGCGGCGACGTGGACGATCGCCCCGTTCGCGGAGCCGACGAAGATCACCGGATAGCGGCGCGTATCGTCGAAACGCTCGGTGAACCAGTCCGAGACCGCCTCGCCATCGATCTCGTCGGTTCGGTCGGCGGGGATTGCCTCCAGCCAGCCGCTCCAGGCCCACAGCTTTTCGCGCAGCTCGACGGGCAGGCGGTCAACCGCCGGGGCGACCAGCTTGAGCAGCGGCAGCAGCGCCTCGGGCATCACCCCGACCAGCGGGAATTCGCGCTCATGGAGGACCGCGCCGAGCGCGTTGATCATGCTCGTCGTCGAGTCGAAGTCGGCGACGTAGCGCTCCGGCTTCATCTGCTCGACCCTACGCCTGCGCGCGAAACGTGACCGGGCGCCGTCCGTCCGCGGGCCTATAACCGCCCTTTCAGCGCCGTCAACCGCCCTTTCAGCGCCGTCGGTCGCAGCCCTGCTCAGGCGCGGGCAACAGGCGGCAGTTCCTCGCCTGGCGTACCGACCGGCTGCTGGCGCAGGCTGAGGCGCGAAATGAGCGCCAGCGTCGCAGCCAGCGCGGCCAGGGCGACGAAGGAGAAGCGCAGCTCGGTCGCTCCCGCGATCAGGCCGACGACGGGCGGACCGACGACGAAGCCGATGTAGCCAAAGACGGTCAGCCGGGCGATCGCCGCGCCGCGCGAACGCTCGCCCGCCTCTCGTCCTGCGCGGCTGAACAGCGCCGGCGCGACGAGCGAGATGCCCAGCCCGGCGAGTGCCAGGCCAGCCAGCGCGATCGCGCTGGCCGGCGCACCGGCGACGAGCAGGATGCCCAACGCCGCGAGGATGGCGCCACCGGCAACGATCTCGCGGTCGCCGAGGCGGCGCGCAACTGCCTGGCCCAGCGAGCGGCCGACGAACATTGCGCCAGCGAAGAGGCCCGGGCCGGCACCGCCAATCGCCGGCTCGGCGCCCAGCGAGCGCTCGAGATGGAGGGCGCTCCACGAGATCAGCGCATCCTCGATCATGAACGCGCCCGCGCACAGCAGCCCGAGCAGGACGAGCATCCCGCGCGCGCCGCCGGGCAGCGCCCCCGCCGGCGCCATGCGGGCCGGCTTCTCGCCGCCGAGAGTGCGAGCGGCGCCTCGATCCTCGGTCGTCGCGAAGGCCGCCACCAGCAGGAAAGCCAGGGCAACGGTGGCGAGGATCGGCAGCGGCTCCACCGCCAGCCCACGCAGGATTCCTGCGCCAATGCTCGCCAGCAGCACGGCCAGCGAGAACAGAGCGTGAGCGAGGAACATCAGCCTGCCGCCCGAGGACACCTCGATCTGACTGACCTGCGTGTTCATCGCCACATCGAGTGCTCCCGACGCTGCCCCAACGAGCGCCAGGGAGACGGCCAATGCGAGCACGCTGGGGGCGAGCGCCGGCCCGACGGCGGCCAGGCCGAACAGGAGAAGCGACGGTGGCACGAGCCGCCCGCCAAAGTGTGCCCAGAGGCGGCCGGTCAGCAGCATCGCCGGCAGCGCGGCCGCGCCAGCCCACAGCAGCGCCGCGCCCAGTTCGGGCGGGGTCGCGCGCGTGCGCAGCTGGATCTCGGGCACGAGCGCTGCCCACGCTCCCCAGAACGCGCCCATCACGAAGAAGCTGGCCAGCGCCGCCGCCGCCGGCCGCAGCGCGTTCATGCCGGCTTCACATCCGGAAGATGCCGAATTTCGTCTCCGGAATGGGTGCGTTGAGGCTCGCGCTGATCGCCAGTGCGAGCACGTCACGGGTCTGAGCCGGGTCGATCACGCCGTCGTCCCACAGTCGCGCCGTGGCGTGGTATGGGTTGCCCTCGCGCTCGTACTTGGCACGGATCGAGTCGCGGTACGCCTCCCGCTCGGCCTCGCTGGCGAACGTGCCGACCAGCGACAGGACCATTGCCGCCTGCTCGCCGCCCATCACACTGATGCGCGCGTTGGGCCACGTCCACAGGCCGCGACTGGCGTAGGCGCGGCCCGCCATGGCGTAGTTGCCGGCGCCGTACGAGCCGCCGATGATGACCGTGAACTTGGGGACCTGCGCGCAGGCGACGGCGGTGACGAGCTTCGCGCCGTCCTTGGCGATGCCGCCGTGCTCGTACTCGCGCCCGACCATGAAGCCGGTGATGTTCTGCAGGAAGACCAGCGGGATGCGGCGCTGGCAGGCCAGCTCGATGAAGTGGGCGCCCTTGAGCGCCGATTGCGAGAACAGCACGCCGTTGTTGGCCAGGATGCCGACCGGATAACCGTCGAGGTGGGCGAAGCCGCAGACGAGCGTCTCGCCGTAGCCCGCCTTGAACTCGTGGAAGTCGGAGCCGTCGATGAGTCGGGCGATCACCTCGCGGACGTCGTAGGCGCGGCGGAGATCGGCGGAGACGACGTCATAGATCGTCTGCGGATCCAAGCGCGGCGGGCGGGGCGTCTGCCGCTGCCATGGCGGATCGGGCTTGCGCCAGGCAAGGCTGGCGACGATCTGCCGGCCGAGGGCCAAGGCGTGCTCGTCGTCAACCGCCTCGTGATCCGTCACCCCGCTGATACGCGAGTGGACGGCGGCGCCGCCGAGGTCCTCGGCACTGACCTCCTCGCCAGTGGCCGCTTTGACCAGCGGCGGGCCACCCAGAAATATCGTGCCCGTCCGCTGGACGATCACCGTCTCGTCACTCATCGCCGGCACGTACGCGCCGCCGGCAGTCGAGGAGCCCATGACCAGCGCGATCTGCGGGATGCCCGCCGCGGACATGCGCGCCTGGTTGTAGAAGATGCGACCGAAGTGATCGCGGTCGGGGAAGACCTCGTCCTGCAGCGGCAGGTACGCCCCGCCGGAGTCGACGAGGTAAACGCAGGGCAGGCGATTGGCCAGCGCGATCTCATGCGCCCGCAGGTGCTTCTTGACCGTCATCGGGTAGTAGCTACCGCCCTTCACCGTCGCGTCGTTGGCAACGATCACGCACTCGGTGCCGCTGACCGGGCCGATGCCGGTGACGATGCCGGCGCCGGGCGCCTCGTCGTCGTACATGCCGTTTGCGGCGAGCGGGCTCAGCTCGAGAAAGGGTGCGCCGGGGTCCACCAGGCGGTCGATACGTTCACGGACCGGCAGCTTGCCGCGCTCTCGATGGCGGGCGATCGAGCGCTCGTCGCCCGCCGCGCCGCGTTCGGTAAGGGACCGGGTTTTCGCCCTCAGCTCGTCCACCAGCGCGCGCATGGACTCGGCGTTTGCGTGCGCGTGATCGCTCTTCGCGTCCACGCGGCTGGTCAGGACGGCCATCGCGCCGATGATAGGCGGTCCGGAATCCGTTGCGGTCGAAGCGAGCCGCAGCATGGCGGCGGAGCCAGTGGGGCCGGCCCCACGTCCAGTGCTGGCGCGGTTGCTTCAGGGGCTGCCCGGTCACCCTGTGACGGTTGCGACCCGCAACGCTCGATGATCGCGGTGCCGGAACGCCGGCCGTTGGGTCCGACCAACGACCGGCGTTCGGAGTGGGGGGCGCCCTTACCGTTCAGTCGTCCTCTTAGTCGTCGTCCTCGTGAACCGCGACCCTCGTGCTGACGAAGACATCGCCGGGAGGGGCGCCGCGGCCGAAGTAGAGCCGAGTCCCATCGCCCGATAGCGAAGGCCGCGACTCCGGTGCGCCCGTATTGACTGTCCCGGGCAGCCTCGTTGGCTCGGACCAGCGCGCCTCCGACCGGTCCCACGTCGCCGTCCAGATGTCCATGTTGCCGCCGCGATTTGAGGCGAACACGATCTCGCGGCCGTTGCCGCTGACGTTCGGCATCTGGTCGATCACCCCGGGAATGCTCAGCTCGGCGACGACCGTCGCAGGCCCGAAGGTCTTGCCATTCCCGCGGCTGACGTAGATGTCCTGGTCGCCGCCGTCCGAGCCGTTGCTCGAGAAGTAGAGGAAGGTCCCGCCTTGGGTGTGGACCAGCGATGGGCTGAACTCTGCGCCAGTGAAGTTCGGGCCGGTCGGATGGCACCCGAGGTGCTGCGGCGTCGTCCAGGTGCCGTTGCCGCGCAGGCGGGCGATGTACATGTCGCCACTCCCGGGCCCGGCGCTACAGGTGTTCTCCCCCGGGCGTTCCGAGACGAACATCAGCCATCCGCCGCCGAGCGGTGTCGGGCAAAAATCGTTGAACTCGCTGTTGACCGGGGCACCGACGTTACGCATCGGGCCCCACGGCGCCCGCGTGTTAGGTCGTTCGGCGACCCAGATGTCGTTCGCTCCCAAGCCGCCCGGCCGATTGGAGGCGATGTACAGCTGCCGGCCGTTCGGTGACTCGATGGGACAGCCGTCGTGAAAAGCAGTGTTGGCCTCGGCCACGGGCGTGGCTTCGCCCCAAGCGGAGTACTGCTTCGGTCCGTCCGCGGCGGCGGGGAGCGCGGCTGCCAAAACGATGGCAAGGCCGAGGACGTGCGAAAGGACGCGTCGGCGACCGATCGTCCCGTAGGCTGAGTGAAACATTGGTATCTCCCTTCTGTGCAGCTCCAAGAAAGCGCCCGAACTACAGAGAGGCCTCATCACGCCAAAGGTTCAACCCAAGCCACGCTCACGCCGGCTCACGGGGCCTCGAACGTGGTCGACTCGGCGATGGCCCGCAATTCCTCGACGAGCTCCGGCGCGGCGTCCAAGGGGTGCAGCGCATTGATGATCACGATGGTTCCGTCGACGTCCAGGATCCAGAGTTCCTCGACCTGGCCCGGGTTCTGGGAGTTACGCCAGAAATCATCCGGGCTGGTGATGTAGTAGACGAAGTCGCCCCGTTCACAGTCGTTGGGCACGTCTTCCGGCACATGGAGCGTGATGAACTTGCCCTCGTAACCACCTACCGTCACGTCCACCGGCTCCGAGACATCCGGAGGTGTCCGTGCCGCCAGGGCCGCCGCGAGCTCGTCCGCCGTGGTCGCTGGAGTGGCCGGCCTGGTCGATGTCATCCGGCAGGCATCCGCGGGCACGTAAAACTCCTCGCCCGGAAAGGCCCAAAACGCGATTGTCGCTGAGGCATCGTTATCGACCTCAGTGCTCTTATCCAGGAGGGCCCACTCTTGGACGAAGTCCCAGCCGGAAGCCGGGATCGTGACCGTCAGGGCCATTCCGCTGTCTTCGTTGCTAAAGAGGCCGTCGGGTTCGAGGCTGAATGGGCCCTCGGGAAGGCCGGCATCGGGCGTGCTCGTCGGCGACGGCCGCGCGGTCGGGGACGGCGCCGCGGTCGGCGATGGCGCCTGAGTCGGGGTCGGCGGCACGCCTCCGACGCCTCCTGGTTGGTTGAAGTAGAGCCCCCCGGCGACGAGGGCAACGACGACCACCGCCGCGACACTCGCCAGGGCGGCGAACATTCGATTCACTTGGAGCCTCCTGAGGAGCGCCTGCCAACCTCCCTGCTGCCTGGTCTTGCGGGTACGTTCAAACGTGGCGCGCAGGACACGATCGGACAGCTGTCTTGGGGCTTCCGCCTCAAGCCACCTGCTGATCCGGTCGTCAAGCCGTCTGTCGGTTGTCATCACGCAGTCCCGTTGTGGGCGACCGCCGGCTGCCGCGCGTCGGCTTGGAGGGCCGCACGCATGGCAGCGGTCGCGTAATGAAGTCGTGATCTGGCCGTCCCGTCAGGTATGCCGAGGATGCGCGCTATCTCGGCTGCCGAGAACCCGCTGTAGTAGTGCAGGACGACGACTGCCCGCTGCTCGGGCTTCAGTCGACTGAATCCCCGCTCGAGCTGATCGCGATCAGCAACAGATCCGGTGTCGTCGCTGATTGAGCGGTTCATCGGTAGCGGTCGTACCTGCTGCGACCAGCGCCGCAGCTGTCGGCCTTGGTCTGCACAGGCGTTGACCACCAGGCGATGGAGCCAGGCGTCGAACCTATCGGGATCGCGCAGCGAGGGAAGCTGTTGCCACGCGCGAACGAGAGCTTCCTGCACCGCGTCCTCCGCCAGGTCCGCCGACCGAAGGATCAGGCGCGCGACCGCGTACAGGCGATCGCCGGCAGACGTCGCGAGGACTTCGAATGCCTCGTGGTCTCCGCGGGCTGCCGCCTCAACGAGATCGCGCCTCATGCCCTCTCCATCACCGCACGGCCCTTGATGGCACGTGCTGTTAGTTATGACGGACGTTGCAAGCCGAGCTGCTCAAAAAAACGCCGCTGCGCTCCGTCCCGCGCCCGAGCGGAGCACGCCCGACAGCGGGTAGGCGCGGCGCATACTTCGGCCGTGGTTAGCGATGCTGCGGCGAAGCGAGCGGAGTTCTCTGATCTGCCCGGCTGGGAGCTGGTCTCACGCGGGCTGGCCGACGCGGAGATGGGCCGGAACACGGTCGCGGCAATGTTGGTCAGGTCCGCCGCCGATCGCCTGGCCGCCATTGGCCTGGTGGTGCCGGGTGAGGCCGTGGCGGACGCACACCTGCAGATGTACGCCTTGTTAGAGGCTGAGGTGGGCGAGGCGCGCGCCCACAGCCGCTACAACGCTCTGCGCCGCCGGCTGCTCAGTTTTCTCCGCGCCGCGCCATATGCGACGGGCGGTTGATGCCGCCCGTGTTCGGGCGCTGCTGGAGGAGCTCGGCCAGCTGACGCGCGAACCAACCACCGTCTACCTCGTTGGAGGAGCGAGCGCCGTAGTCGAGGGCTGGAGATCGACGACGATCGACGTCGACCTTCGCATCGAGCCGGAGCGAGACGAGTTGCTGCGTGCGCTGCCGAGTATCAAGGAGCGCCTCAAGCTGAACATCGAGCTCGCCTCACCGGCCGACTTCCTGCCCGAGCTGCCCGACTGGCGCGAGCGCAGCCCGTATGTCGAGCAAGTGGGCACCGTCGTTGTCCGCCACTTTGACTTCTACGCGCAGGCATTGGCCAAGCTCGAGCGCAATCTGGGCGCCGATCGCACCGACGTTGAGGCGATGGTCGTGCGGGGGCTGGTCGATCCCGAACGGTTGCGTACCCTCTTGGCCGACGTGGAGCCGCAGCTCTACCGCTTCCCGGCGGTCGACGGACCTGCCCTGCGTGCAGCGGTCGAGCGGCTGGTCGCCCGCCCGCCGGAAGCGAGAGACTGACACCCTCGTTGCTCGTGAGCAGGGCCATCGCGATGGCGCGCTACTCGCCGACAAACGGCAGAGCGGCGCCGGACCCGACGGATCCGACGCCGCCCTGCGTCACTGACCGGCGATCAGCGACCGCCGGTGCAGCCGGTTAGCGCGTGCTGATGTAGATGTCGCTCGAGCCCTCGCCGCCGGGACGACCCGAGCCGAAGAGCAGCGT
>JALYGJ010000130.1 GCA_030777155.1 Chloroflexota bacterium
CGCCCAGGTCGCCGGCAACGATGAGCGTGGCGCGCGACGGGTCGGCGGCTGCGGCATGCCGCTCGAGCACCTGCTCCCGGTCGACCAGCCCGACCGTCGCTTCGACGCCGCCCAGCGGACGGCGATATGCCGACGAGGCGTCGTAGATGGCCTCGGGAAAGACGCGCTCGGCTCGTCGGCGCGGGTCGGCCCGCGCCTGCTTGAGGTCGTTCAGGCGCTCGTCGCGCAGGCGCGCCACCTCGTCGGCCGGGAAAGCCGGCTCACGCACCATCTCGGCGAGGAGCGCCAATGCCGGCCCGAAACGCGAGCGCGGCACCTCGAGGGTGGCTGTCAGCGCCTCCCAGCTCGTGTCGGCGTGGAGCTCGGCGCCCAGCCTCTCGGCCGCCTCGACGAAGGCGATCGCATCGCGCCGCTGCGTCCCCTCGGTCAACGCGCGGCCTGTCAGCATCGTCACGCCGGCCAGCTCCGGCGGTTCCGCCGCGCCGCCGCCGAGGAGGACGAGATTGGCAGCAAGCAGCGCCCGGCCCGGCATGTGGGCGCTGATGACCGTCAACCCGTTGGCCAGGCGCGTGCGCTCGAAGGCCGGGAAGTGGTACTCGCGCGGCGGCCCCGGCTGCGGCCGGACGTCGAGCACCGACAGGTCAGGGGCATGCGGCGGCGGCCACGGCTCCGCCTCGCGCGGCGGACTGATGACGGTCGCCGACGACGGCTCGGCGGGCAGAGCTTCGGCAGTCTCGTCGGCTACCGCCGCCTGCGGGTCCTGCTCGGTGAGCAGGCTTGCTTCAGGGTCATGTTCCTGCTCGGGATGGCCGGGGCGGCGTTCGTCGGTCATGCGGCGGCGGCTTCGGGCTGCGCCGGCACGTAGGTGATGATCGCCCGGTTGTCGGGCCGGAAGACGTGCTGCGCGACGTCACGGATCTGCTCGGCGGTGACGGCCAGGTAGCGCGGCAGCTGCTCGTTGATCATCTCCGGACGGTCGAACAGCGCGGCATACATCGACAGCCGGTCGGCGACCTCCTCCACCCGCCCCAGCGCACCCAGCTCGGCCGATTCGACCAGCGCGCGGGCCCGGGCCAGCTCGTCCTCTGTCACCAGCTCCTGGGCCAGTCGGTCGAGCTCGGCGAGGTACGCGCGCTCGACCGTGTCGGCGTCGCTCTCCGGGCGAACGGTCGCCCAGCCGCCGAAGAAGCTCGCCCCGGCAGTCAGGTTGAGGCCGAACGCCGTGACGTCCTGCGCGATGCGCCGCTCGCGCACCAGCCGGCGGTGGAGCCGGCTGCCCTTGCCGCCGGCGAGGATCTGGCCGGCCATCTCGAGCGCGTCGAATTCGGGTGCGCCGAAGGGCGGGCAGCGGAAGCCGAAGTGGACGCGGACGAGCGGCACGCGGTCGGGTACCACCGCGCGCACCTCGCCGCCGACGTGCGCGGCAATCTCGGGCAGCGGCGGCTGAACGATGTCCGGGTTGGGCGGGATCGGCCCGAAGTAGCGGGCGGCGGCGGCGTGCGCCTCCTCTTCGTCGACGTCGCCAGCGATCGACAGCACGCAGTTGTTGGGCGCGTACCAAGCGCGGAAGAAGGCGATCACGTCCTCGAGCGTCGCCGCATCGAGGTCCTCCATCGAGCCGATCGGCGTGTGGTGGTACGGGTGCTCGGGTGGAAAGACCGCGCCCATCAGCTTCTCGTAGAACGAGCCGTAGGGGCGGTTGTCGTAGCTCTGCCGCTTCTCGTTCTTGACCACCTCGATCTGGTTGTCGAGGTTCTCCTGGTCGAGCGCGTCGAGCAGCGTCGCCATCCGGTCCGCCTCCAGCCACAGCGCCAGCTGCAGTTGATGCGAGGGCAGCGTCTCGAAGTAGTTGGTCCGGTCGAACCACGTCGTCGCGTTGTTCACGCCGCCCGCGCTCTGGATGATGCTGAAGTGCTCGGCCTTCGTGACGTGGCGCGAGCCCTGGAACATGAAATGCTCGAAGAGGTGAGCAAAGCCGGTCCGGCCCCGCTGCTCGTGACGTGAACCGACGACGTACCACAGGTTGATCGCGACCACCGGCGCGAGGTGGTCGGGCGCGACGATGACGCGCAGGCCGTTCTGCAGCCGGCGCTGGCTGAAGCGGATCTGGGGCAGGTCGGGCAGCGGGCCGGAGGGCACGGCATTCATCACCCGCCGATTGTGCCATCCGCGGGCGTAACAGCCGGCTCGCCGACGCGCCCTCGTCGCCCTGCACAGCGTTGACGAACGGCCGATGATGCCGCCATAGAGGGAGCTGAGGGATTGTCGATCGCAGACCCGATCGCCGAGGCAACCGTCGCCTCCGGCCGCCCAAGCCGCACGCTGCCTCTGCTGCACCTGCTCAACCTGTCCGTGTACTGGATGGGTATCAACGCCATCTGGGCCGGCCTTGGCACCATCGTCTGGCAGGCGCGCATGAGCGAGCGCTACGGCGAGGCGCTGGGGCCCTTCTACGTGACCCTGCTGGAGTCGGTGCCTGTCTTCATCGCGATCATCGTCCAGCCGACGGTGGCGATGCTCTCCGACTACACCATCTCGCGCTGGGGCCGGCGCAAGCCGTACATCCTGATCGGCACGCTGCTCGACATGGTCTTCCTGTGGGGCGTCGCCTCGGCCAACGAGTTCGTGGCGATCTTCGCCCTGCTCGTCCTGCTGCAGGTGTCGTCCAACTTTGCGCAGGGCCCGTTCCAGGGCTACGTCCCCGACCTGGTGCCGGCAAAGCAGGTCGGCACGGCGAGCGGCCTGATGGGCGTGATGATCATTGCCGGCCAGGTGGCCGGTGTGGCGATCGCGGCGATCGGGTTGGCGCAGCTGGAGGGCAACCCGTATCCGCGCGGCACGGTCGAGGCCGGCCAGTTCGCACAGCAGGCGTTCTTCCTGCCGACCATTGCGCTCGGCCTGATCGAGCTCCTCACGATGGTGCCGCTCGTGCTCTTCATCGACGAGGGGCGGACGGCTCCCGCGCGTGGCGGACGTTCGTGGCTCCAGATCGCGCTCGGCGCATGGGGAACCGACATCCTGCGCGAGCGCTCCTACGTCTGGCTACTGATCTCCCGGCTGTTCTTCCTGATGGCGCCGTCGGTGCTCATCTTCCTCGGCGTCTACTACCTGCGCCAGTCGCTCGGGTCATCCGACGCCGTCGCCGCCGACCAGATGCTGGTCATCGTTGCGGTGATGGGCGGGCTGACCGGGCTGGCGACTTTCCCCGCCGCCCGCCTGTCCGATCGGATCGGGCGCAAGCGAACGATCTACATCAGCATCGTCGTCGGGATCGCGGGCATGCTCGGCGTGGCCGTTGCGCCGACGTTCGAGCTGGCGGTCGCGGCGCTCGTCCCCGTCGGCGTCTCGGCCGGTTCGTTCCTCGCCGTCGACTGGGCACTGATGACCGACATCATTCCCAAGGCAACTGCGGGCCGGTACATGGGCATCTCGGCGGTGGCGACGGGGGCGTCGGGGCCGTTCGGCCGCCTGCTCGCCGGCCCGTTGTTGACACTGCTCGTGCTGATCGGCCTGCCGCCCGGCGCAGATCCGGTCACCGAAGCCACATTGAGCACGACCTTCGCCCTCGGCCCACGCCTCGTGCTGCTCGTGCCGGTCGTCTTCTTCCTCGTCTCCGCCTGGGCGCTGCGCCGTGTCGACGAGACGAGGCGCGAGGATTAGGGCGTCCAGGTCGGCCGCAGGTCATCCGCGCTCGATCTGAACAGCGTTCACGTCGGCGGTCGTGCTGAGCAGGTATACGGCGGCATAGCGTCCGGTCGACAGCTCGCCCAGCCCGGCATGCATCAGCGCCGCCTGCTCGCGGACGACCGACTCGTCGACCCGCCGCCCGGGCCGCGCGCTGTTGTTGGCTACGAGCTCCTGCTCAGGAAAGTTGAAGAGGATCGCGACCACCGGCAGGCCATAGCGCGCGGCGAGGGCGGCCAGGCGACGCCGGTTTCGCGGGCGCACGTTCGTGGCATCGACGACCGCGGTCAGCCGTCGGCGCAGGCGCCCATTGAGGATGAGCGCGAGGATCCGGAAGGCCTCCGCCGACGCCGCCTGGTCGTTGGCATCGTCGGCCACGCGGGCGCGCAGCTCGTCGCTCGACACGATCTCGGTCGGCCGGAAGTGGCGGGCGGCGAAGGTCGACTTGCCGGCGCCCGACGGTCCAACCAGCAGCACCAGTGACGGGTCCGGGATGGCCAGCCGCACGTCGGCATCCTGCCCGAGCAGGGCAGAGCCGGGCAAGGCGACCGGTGGACGCAGGCGACGAGATCGCGGCAGGGAGACCGGCGCGCTGCTCACGTCGTGAGCGAAAGGGCTCGATCCTGCCCGCGATGGTGGCGAATCGGCGCGAACTGCTCACCTGACGGGCGATCGAGAGCGATACCGGAGCGGTGGAGACCGCTGCGGGCTCGGCGCCATGGGAAGTTCGTCTCGTTGGCTCAGTCAGTGAGCAGTACAGATGCAGTTGGCGCGGCGTCCGCCTCAGTCGTGTCGCTTCGCTCACCCGATGAGCAGCGCCGGCGCCCCGTGGCGGGCCGCTCGCCGCCCGGTGGCGAACACGTGGCGGCGGCCTCCTACACTCTCGCCGTGCAGCCGGCGCCCCAGCACACGCCCGACGAGACGCCGCTGATCGCAATCTCGGCCGAGCCCACGCCGGTCGAGCGGCCGACCACCCCCCTGCCCGTCCGCCACCTGCTCGTGCTGTCGGTCTACTGGCTGGGCATGAACGCCATCTGGGCGGGCCTGCACGTGGTGGTGCTGCCGAAGCGGATGGAGGCGATCTTCGGGGTCGGGTCGGCTGGCCTCGGCCTCGCCGTCGTCACGGTCGCCGGCGTACTGACCGCAATCATCGTCCAGCCGACGATCGGCACGATCTCGGACTACACCACCTCGCGCTGGGGGCGGCGCAAGCCCTACATAGTGATCGGCACGCTGCTCGACCTCGTCTTCCTGTGGGCGGTGGCGAGCGCTGACACGTACATCGCCATCGTGGCCGCGCTCGTGCTGCTGCAGTTCTCGTCCAACTTCGCGCAGGGCCCGTTCCAGGGCTACGTGCCCGATCTCGTCCCGGCCGAGCAGGTCGGACGGGCGAGCGGGCTGATGGGCGTGATGATCATCCTCGGCTCGATGGTCGGCGTCGGGCTGGCCGCCATCGGCTACGTTCAGCTGCAGGCCGGTGCGCCGGCCGACGTCGTCGGCCAGACCCTCTTCTGGCCCACCGTCGCCCTCGGGCTGATCGAGCTGGCCACGATGATCGTGCTCGTCGCCGCCGTCGACGAGGGGCGGCCTGGACCGCCGCGTGGTGGGCGATCATGGGCGAACATCGCGCTGCGCGCCTGGGGGACCGACATCCTGCGCGAGCGCAGCTACGTCTGGTTGCTGGTCTCGCGCCTGCTCTACCTCGCCGTGCCCGGCGTGATCAGCGGCTACACGGTGTTCGTCCTGGAGCGCTCGTTCGACCTCGCGCCGGCGCAGGCCTTCCCGTTCCTGCTGACGACGGGCGCGATCGTGGCGGTCTCGACGTTACTGGCCACGCTGCCCGCCGCCCGGCTGTCGGACCGGATCGGGCGCAAGCGCGTCATCTACCTCTCGTTTGCACTGGCGACCGTCGGAATCCTCGGCATGGCGCTCTCACCGATGCTCGAGCTGACGCTGCTGTCGATGGTCCCGATCGGGCTCTCGGCGGGCGCCTTCCTGACCGTCGACTGGGCACTCATGACCGACATCATCCCGAAGGCAACCGCCGGCCGGTACATGGGCATCAGCAACGTCGCAACGGCGTCGTCGGGGCCGCTCGGGCTGGCCGTAGCCGGCGTCATCCTCTACCTCGTCACTGCCGCCGGGCTGCCAGCGCCCGGCGCCGCCGACCTCGAGAGCGCGTTGCTCGGCGAAGCGCCGCGCGCCGCCATCGGTTCGATGCTTGTCTTCATCGCCGGCTCTGCCTGGGCGTTGCGCCGTGTCAGGGAGCAGCGACGCGAGACTTGACCCTGCCGGCGGTGACGGCCGGCGCAAGCTTCGCCTTGACCGGGGCGCACGACATTCCTATGCTCGCCGACGATTCGGCGGGGCGGACAGCGGAGGGATGGCCACGTGAGGTGCAAGGTCTGCGGCCGGGAGAGCCCGCACGCGGCATTCTGTACGTGGTGCGGCGCGGACCAGGCATCGGCCGCCAAGCAGGCGGTCGGTGGGCGGCGCGCGGACCACTTCGCCGCCCATCCCAACGAATCGGTCCTCAGTCCGTCGGTCATGACCACGCTCCTGCCCCACCTCGGTCACCGCAACGTGCAGGAGTACCGCTGGGCGCTTGTCGGCGGCGTCGCCGTCCTGCTCCTTCTGTGGGCGGCGGGACTGGTCACCGCCGCGATCATCGTCGCCGCCGTCCTCGTGCCGGTCGTCTACGTCATGTACCTCTACGAGGTGTCGGTCTGGCGCGACGCTCCCCTGCCGGTGCTGGGCCTCACGATCGGCGGCGGCTTCGTGCTCGGCATCGTCAGCACCCTGCTCATCAACGCGGCCACCGGCGATGACGTCCCGGGCACCAGCTTGGGCGCCGGCGTTGACGTCTATGGTCTGCTCCTGCCGGTCATCGTCCTGCCGCTCATCCAGGAGGCCATCAAGCCGCTTCCCGCGCTGCTGCTGCGCGGTCGCTTTCCAGAGCGTCTCGACGGCCTGGTCTTCGGCGTCGCGGCCGGTCTCGGCTATGCCGCCGCGCAGAGCATCGTCCACTTCTCGGCCGTGATCACGACGCTGCCCGTGCGCACGGACCCAGCGAACTGGATCTATCCGCTGATCACGATCGCCGTGCTGATGCCGCTCCTCCACGGGAGCGCCACGGGCGCCATCACCGCTGCGCTGTGGCGCATCGGCCGCGGCAATCTGCCGCGCTTCGCCATCGCCGCGATCGCTGCCGCTGTCGTCGCCCACATGCTGTTCGTCGGCGGGGACCTTGTGCTGACCGCCCTCGGCGCCAGCCAGCTGATCGTCCTCGGCTGGCAGATTCTGGTCGTTGCCGCGCTGCTCATCTTCGTCCGCCTCGAGATGCATCACGCTCTGCTCGACGAGGCCGCCAACATGGGTGTCGCACGGACGATCTGCGCGAACTGCGGGTCCGACGTCGCGGCTGCCGGCTTCTGCCCGGTGTGCGGCATGGCCCTCTCCGCCGCGCCGAAGGACGAGCGGTCGGCGCGGCGCGAGATCGACGCGCAGTCACAGCCGGAGGGCGCATAGATGGCGCAGTTCTGCACCAACTGCGGGACCGCCAACGACGACGCCGCGCGCTTC
>JALYGJ010000131.1 GCA_030777155.1 Chloroflexota bacterium
GGCGCTGGCGGAGTGGGCGCTGGCCGGCCGGCCGCTGCTCGGCATCTGCCTCGGCGCACAGCTCATGCTCGAGCGCAGCGAGGAGGGACCGGCCGACGGCCTCGGCCTGATCGCCGGCGTCTGCCGCGCCTTCCCAGCGCCGGGCGCCGGTGGCCCGCATGCCGTGCCGCACATCGGCTGGAACTCGGTGCAGCTGCGCAGCGGCCACTCATTCGACGCGTACTTTGTCCACTCCTATTGGCTCGACGCGCGCGACGCCACTACGGTCGTCGGCACGACCGAGCTTGAGGGCTTCGTCTTCCCGTCGCTGCTCCGCTCGGGCGCGCTGACCGCCACGCAGTTCCACCCTGAGAAGAGCGGGCCTGCCGGGCGAGCCCTGCTGGCCGCCTTCGCCGGCGGCCTGCTTGACGTACCGGCGGCGGTGGCTGCGTGATGGAGTTCGCGGCGGCAATCGACCTGCTCGACGGTCGCGCCCGGAGGCTGGTCGGCGGCGACTACGCGCGGCCGATCGAGGCGAGCGCCGACCCGCTCGAGCTGGCGCGCGGATGGCTGGCGGCCGGGGTGCCGCGGCTGCACGTCGTCGACCTCGACGGCGCGCGGCTCGGGCAGCCCGTCCATCTCGATGTCGTCGTCGAGCTGGCGCGCGTGCGCGCGGAAATCGCACCGGCGGCCAAGCTCGAGGTCGGCGGTGGGCTGCGCAGTGAAGCGGCGGTGGCAGCCGTCATCGATGCCGGCGGCGACGAAGTGATCCTCGGCACTGCCGCCCTCGCCGACCGTGCCTTCCTGGCCCGCTGCGCCGCGCGCTGGCCTCGGCGGATCGGTGTTTCGCTCGATGTGCGTGCCGGCCGCCCTGCCGTCGACGGCTGGACGCGCGATCTCGCCGACGACCCCTTCGCGCTGGCCGGCCGGCTGCTCGAAGCCGGCGCGTTCCGCCTCGTGATCACCGCCGTCGAGCGCGACGGCACGGCGAGCGGTCCTGCGCTGGACCTGCTCGCCGCCTTCCGGCGCCGATTCCCGGATGCACTGCTCGTTGCCGCCGGCGGAATCGCGCGGGCGGACGACCTGGCCCAGCTGGCAGAGCTCGGGCTCGACGGCGCGATCGTCGGCCGCGCCCTGCTCGACCGGTCGCTCGACGTCGGCGAAGCGCTGGCCGCCTGCGGCGGCGGAGTCCGGCTGTGAGCGTGCGCCGCCGGATCATCGCCTGCCTCGACGTCAACGCCGGGCGGATCGTCAAGGGCCGCCGCTTCGTCGAGCTCGTCGACGCCGGCGATCCGGTGGCGCTGGCCGAGCGCTACGCGGCCGAGGGCGCCGACGAGATCGTCATCCTCGACATCGGCGCCACCCGCGAGGACCGGCCGGCGCTGATCGAGCTGATCTCACGTGCCGCCGCACGACTCGACGTGCCGCTGGCCGTAGGTGGTGGTGTCCGCTCGTACGACGAGGCGGCGGCGCTGCTCGATGCGGGAGCCGACAAAGTGAGCATCAACAGCGCCGCCCTCGCCCGGCCCGAGCTGATCACTGAGATCTCGGCGCGCCTCGGCGCCCAGTCGCTGATCGTTGCCATCGACGCGGCCGGCAGCGAGACGGGCTGGACGGTCCGCTCGGTGGCCGGCACGCGCGAGACCGGACGCGACGCGCTGAGCTGGGCGCGCGAGGCCGTCGAGCGCGGCGCCGGCGAGCTGCTCGTCACGAGCATCGACCGCGACGGCACTCGCGCCGGCTACGACGTGGAGCTGACGCGCGCGGTGGCCGATTCAGTCCGCGTCCCGGTCATCTGCTCGGGCGGCGCGGGCAGCATCGAGCACATCGTCGGCGCCCTGACGCACGGCCGCGCATCGGCCGCGCTGCTCGCCTCGCTGCTTCACTTCGGGATGGTCCGCCTGGCACAGCTGAAGCCTGCGCTCGCCGAGCAGGGCATCCCGGTACGCGTGCCGGCAGCGGCACCGACCGCCGACGAGCTGCAGGCGTGGCTGGCCTGACCATCCGCGGCGAGCACGAGCCGCGCTTCGCCGGCGGACTGCTGCCGGTTGTCGTCCAGTCGGGCGATGACGGCGCGGTGCTCATGCTCGCCTGGGCCAACGAGGCGGCGCTCGAGGCGACGGTCCGCACCGGCGAGGCGCACTTCTGGTCGCGCAGCCGCAGTTCGCTGTGGCGGAAGGGCGAAACCAGCGGCAACCTGCTGCGGGTCGACGACATCGCTGTCGACTGCGACGGCGACGCGTTGCTCTACCGCGTGCGCGCTGCCGGCCCTGCCTGCCACACCGGTGCGCGCTCGTGCTTCGACCCCCAGCGGGGCCGGCCCTCTGACCACTTCAGCCTGGCCGAGCTCGAGCACCTCATCGCCTCCCGTGCCGCAGCCGATCCGGCCCACAGCTACACCGCTCGACTACTCGCCGATGGACCGCGCGCACCGGCGGCCAAAGTGGTCGAGGAAGCCGGTGAGACCGCCGTCGCCGGTGTCGCGCAGAGCGCCGACGACGTGGCCGACGAGGCGGCCGACCTCCTCTACCACCTGCTCGTGCTGCTCCGCGCCCGCGACGTCGCGCTCGCGACGGTCCTCGACCGACTGGCCGCCCGGCGCCGGTGAACGACCGCGATCCGGCGGCCCTGCTCGCCTTCGCGCACGGGCTGCTTGACGAGACCGATGTCCTGCTCGAGCGCTACTTTGCGGCCGAGGTCGAGGCAACCGAGAAGGCCGACCGTACGCTCGTTACCGCCGCCGACACGGAGGTCGAGTCGCGCCTGCGCTCTCGCCTGGCCGAGGCTTTCGGCGGTCACGGCTTCCTGGGCGAGGAATACGGCGCCGAGCAGGGCAGGGGCGAGGCGTGCTGGATCATCGACCCGCTGGACGGTACGCACAACTTCGTGCGCGGCATTCCGATCTTCGCCACCCTCCTGGCGCTGGAGCGCGACGGCGAGGTCGTGCTCGGCGTCGCCTCCGCGCCGGCGCTCCGCTCGCGCTGGTGGGCGGCCGCAGGGAGCGGGGCGAAGGCGCGCAGCCATGGGCGCGTGCGGGAGATAAGCGTCTCATCGATCGGCCGGCTCGAGCAGGCCCAGCTGTGCTACTCGTCACTGCGCAGCCTCGACCGCGGCGGTCTGCTCGACGCCTGGCGGGGTGCCGTCGGCGCCGCCTGGCGAGACCGTGGCTTCGGTGACTTCTGGGGCCACCTGCTCGTCGCACAGGGCTCGGCCGAGGCAATGCTCGAGCGCGACCTCAAGCCGTGGGACGTTGCCGCGCCGGCGGCGATCGTGCGCGAGGCTGGCGGCCGGGTCACCGATCTGGACGGCCGCCCCACGTGGTTAGGTCCGGACGTGCTCACGTCCAATGGACTCCTCCACGACCAGCTGTTGGCAATGTGGCCGGCCGGGTAGCCGGAGTACCTGCTGCTCGTCGGTCGGTCCAGCACTCCACGTCATCTACCCGGCTATCCTTCGCCCCGATGAGTGATCCTTTGCGCCGACATGCCGTCCGGGTGACGGGCAGGCCCGAAGGCCAGCCGATGGTCTTCGCGCAGGGCTTTGGGTGCGACCAGACGATGTGGCGATTCGTGGCCCCGGCCTTCGAGGACGAGTTTCGGGTCGTCACGTTCGACTACGTAGGGGCGGGCGGATCGGACCGCTCGGCCTACGACCCGCGACGCTACGCCACCCTTGATGGCTACGCGCAGGACATCCTGGAGATCTGCCGCGAGCTCGAGCTGGAGGACCTGGTCCTCGTCGGCCACTCGGTCAGCGCGACGATCGCCATGCTGGCCGCGATCACCGAGCCAGAGCGCTTCAGCGATCTCATCCTGCTCACGCCTTCGCCGCGCTATCTCGACGATCCACCCGACTACCGCGGCGGCTTCACACGCGCCGATATCGATGGCCTGCTCGAGATGATGGACGCCAACGCTACCGGCTGGGCGGCCTTTCTGGCGCCGCTGGTGATGGGCAACACCGACCGTCCCGAACTGTCCGCCTCGCTCGAGTCGACCTTCTGCTCGATCGACCCGGTCATGGCGCGGCAGTTCGCTGAGGTTACGTTCCTCGCCGACAACCGGCGCGACCTGGCCAGGGTGTCGACGTCGTCACTCATAGTCCAGTGCCGCCACGACGCGGTCGCCGCGATGGAGGTGGGCACCTACGTCCATCGGCACCTGCACAACAGCGCGATGCGCGTGATCGAGGCGACCGGTCACTGCCCCCACGTCAGCCATCCGGCCGAGACGATCGCCGCCATGCGCGGTTATCTGCGCCAACGGGTGGCGGCCGGGCAGGCGGCCGCTCGGTGACGCCCTCGCTCGATCTCGTTGGCGGCTTGACGGCCGCCTTCTCAGTCGATTCACCGCTCGACCGCGTACCCGGCGGCTTCATCTCGCTCTCCCACGACCTGCGGATCGTGGCCGCGAACGAGGGCATGGCGGAACTCGCCGGGCGGGACGGCAAGGAGCTGATCGGGAAGCCGCTCGACTCCTTGCTCTCAGGTCCCGCCCGGATCCTCTTCCAGACCCACGTCTACCCGGCGTTGAAGGCCGACGGCCGTGTCGAGGAGGTCTTCCTCACGCTGACGTCCGCGAGCGGAGAGACGGTGCCGGTGCTGCTCAACGCGGTCCGGGCGACGGCAGAGCCGCCCGTCAGCTACGAGGCGCTCATCGTACGGATCCGGGCCCGGGCGCGATGGGAGGGAGAGCTGCTCGCTGCGACCCGGGCGCTCGAGAGGGAGCGGACGGCCAGCCAGCAACTTGCCGCCGAGCTCGCCGCGACGGCGCAGGACCTCGCCACCCGCTACGCCGAAGAGCAGCACATGCGCGAGTTCCGCGATGCCTTCGTCGGCATCCTCGGGCATGAGCTGCTGACTCCCGTGACGACGATCTACGGCATGAGCCACCTGCTGCGCGAGCGACTCGGCGCGCTCGACGAGGCGACGCTGCGCGAGCGTCTCGAGGACATCGAGCTCGAGTCGGATCGGCTGCGTCGGCTGACGCAGGACCTGCTCATCCTCAGTCGCGCCGAGGGGGGCCGGCTGGATATTGCGGCCGAGCCGATCGCGCTCGACCGGCTGGTCGCGCGGGTCGTCGAGGCCGAAGCGGCGCGTGCCCCGGGTCACCGCTTTGAAGTGGAACTGCCTCGCCAGCTGCCGTTGGTCCTCGGCGAGGAACTGTACGTCGAGCAGGTGCTGCGCAACTACCTGAGCAACGCCGTGAAGTACAGCCCGGCCGGCACGAGCGTCCGTGTCAGCGCGGCGAGTGAGGGAGCCGGCGTGGCCGTCCGCGTCGTCGACGCCGGGCCGGGGCTCGGTGTCGACAAGCCGGAGCAGTTGTTCGAGCCCTTCTACCGTGCGCCGGGCGCGGCCGGCCAGGCAACCGGGGCGGGCATCGGCCTCTACGTCTGCCGGGAGCTGGTGCAGGCGATGGGCGGACGGGTCTGGGCGGCACCGGCGGGTGGCGGCGCTTCGGGCGCTGACTTCGGCTTCTGGCTGCCGGCTGCCGAGGACGACGAAGCAGAGGCATGAGCGACGGCGAGTGTGCTCGCCGCGCTGCTTCGCTTGAGCAGAGGCAGCGTGTCAATACCCGGCCGGGGTATTGACACCAAGGCCTTGTCAAGAGGCGATCGGAGGCCTAGAATGACCATCTGAGCCTTGTCAAGTCTTGACAAGGCCAAAGCTGTGTCCGGCGGTCGCAGGCGAGCCGGCCCGACCGTCGAGTAGTGGGAGGAAAGCCACCACGTCGGTAGGCGTTGCCGCAGAAGTCAAGCAGAAGCTCGACCTGGCCGAGGTGATCGGCGAGACGGTCCAGCTGCGCAAGGCAGGCGCGAGCTTCAAGGGCCTGTGCCCGTTCCACGGCGAGAAGACGCCGTCGTTCATCGTCACCCCCGCCCGCGAGACGTGGAAGTGCTTCGGCTGCGGCCGCGGCGGGGACATCTTCAGCTTCGTCATGGAGCGCGACTCCTGCGACTTCCCCGAGGCCCTGCGCCGGCTTGCGGCGCGCGCCGGCGTCGAGATCAGCGAGCGAACGACGCGCGAGGACGCCCGTCGCAAGCGGCTGCGCGATGCTCTCGAGGCGGCCATCGCCTTCTACCACCGCGTGCTTACCGAGAGCCGCCACGGCCAGCCCGCGCTCGACTACCTGCGTGCGCGCGGCTTCACCGACGCCACCATTGCAACGCACCAGCTCGGCTATGCCGTCGATGCGTGGCACGCGCTGGCCCGCGCACTGATCGAGAAGCGCCAGTTCAGCGAGGCGGAGCTCGAGGCAGCCGGTCTGGTCGGTCGTCGCTCGGGCGCTCGCGGCGGTGTGTACGACCGTTTCCGCGGTCGGATCATCTTCCCGATCCGTGATGCATCGGGCAACGTCACCGGCCTCGGCGGCCGGGTGGTTGGCAGCGGCACACCGGACTCGCCCAAGTACCTCAACTCGCCGGCAACGCTCCTCTTCGACAAGAGCCGGACGCTGTACCTGATTGACCGCGCCAAGGGCGCGATCCGGCGCACCGGCATGGCGGTCCTGGTCGAGGGCAACACCGACGCCCTGATGGCACACCAGCAGGGGTTCGAGAACGTCGTCGGGACGCTCGGGACGGCGCTGACTGCTGCCCAGATCGAGCTCGTCACCCGCTACGCGCCGCGCATCGCGCTCGCCTACGACGTCGACCCAGCCGGCCAGGGCGCGGCCACCTTCGGCGCGCAGGAGCTGTCGGCGCTGGTCGGGGAGATCGAGCGCAACCCGCGCCACGCCGGCCGCCTGACCGGCGTCGGCGTCGTCCGGCTGCCCGACGGCAGGGATCCCGACGAGGTGATCCGCGATGACCCGCAGGCCTGGCGCGCGGCGACCGAGCGGCCGCTGCCGATCATGGAGTACCTGATCGACGTCCACGCCCGCCGCCACGACCCGCGGACGATCGCCGGTCGTGAGCGCCTGGTGGCAGCCGTCATGCCCGTCCTGCGCCGCGTGTCGAGCCCGACCGAGCGCGACGGCTACCTGCAGCTGCTCGCGCGGCGCAGCGGCGTCGAGGAGCGGACTCTGCTCGAGGAGCTGCGCCGGCCGGCGCAGATGATCGCCGGTGCCCGCCGCGGCGCTGGCGCCCCCGACGCACACGTCGGCGGGCGCATAAACCTCGAAGCGGTGCTGGCGAGCCCGGACGCCGTCGACCCGGAGGCGGTGGCGCGCACGATCGAGCCCGTCGAGGCCGGCCTGCTCCGCCTGCTCCTGCTGCGGCCGTACCTGCGCGAGCTCGTCCAGGGCCGCCTCAGCGCCGCCGACTTCGTGACCACACCGGCGCGTGAGCTGTGGCGGGCGATCGAACGCACGCCGGCCGCCGGTTTCGATCGTTCGGCCTTCGTCGACGCCCTCGATCCGACGCTCGCCGCCGTCGCCGGCACGCTCTTCGCGCGCAACGATCCGCTGCCCGACGACGAGGACGACCTGCGCCAGGCCGTCGAGCAGAGCCTGCTCTCGCTCGAACGCAGCCGCATCTCGGAGCTCCTCGAGTACAAGCGCGCGGAGCTGTCCGAGGCCGAAGCCGCCGCCGACAGCGAAGTAGTCGGCCGCCTCCAGCGCGACGTGCTCGACCTGCAGGCCCAGCGCCTCGAGCTCGACCGGCGCCGAGCGACGACGACATTACTGACCAGCCGACGAACCAGACCCTTAGCCACCGCCAGCGGAGGAACCTGATGGACGCCAGCGACAAGCAACTCGTGGCCAGCGTGCTCGAGCGCGGCAAGCGCAGCCGGGACGAGGACGACCTGCTCCAGCCCAAGGACGAGCTCGAGACACCGGGTGACGGCCTGGCCGTCGCCGCCGGCCTCGGCGTCGACGTACAGGTCGACGAGACCGACAAGCCGTGGGAGGAGCCGCCGGCCAAACTCGACCCGGAGACGGCGGAGGAGCCGACACAGGAAGAACTCGACGCGATCGCTGCCGACATGATCGGCATCGACGACCCGGTGCGCATGTACCTCAAGGAGATCGGCAAGGTGCCGCTGCTCAACGCCGAGGAAGAGGTCGTGCTGGCCAAGGCGATCGAACTCGGCGAGCAGATCGTCGAGGAGCCATGGAAGGCCGTCCTCTCGCTGTGGGAGTGGACCAAGAACGAGACCGAGAAGAAGACGCGCGACAAGTACGCGCAGCACCGGCTGCCCTATAAGGAGGAGACCGACCGCATCGTGCGCGCCGCGTTCAGGGCCGCCGAGCAGGACGGGTTGCTCCAGCCGACGCCCGACCTGCACCTGGTCAAGGCCCAGCGCAGCGCCGAAGGCGAGCAGGCCAAGGGTTGGCTGAAGGAAGCCAAGGTGCTGGTCGCCGACTACAACGAGGCGCCCTCGGCCGAGAAGTTCACCGAGCTCGTCGACTTCGCCTTTCGCGCCGTCCACAACGCCGACCTCGAGTCGCGCGACAACCCGGGCCTGCGCGCGCTCTACGACTGGACACGCGAGGTGGGCCATGAAGCGCTGCGGCGCTGGATCATCGCCGGGCACGACGCCGAGATCATGCTCGAAATGGGCTGGGATCCGGATGCCGACACGACGCTCAAGCCACGTGATCGGCGCGGCGTCCTCGTGCGCATCGGCCGCGAGGGCCGCGAGCAGCTGACGTCGGCCAACCTGCGCCTCGTCGTGTCGATCGCCAAGAAGTACATCGGCCGCGGCATGAACTTCCTCGACCTCATCCAGGAGGGCAACATCGGCCTCATCCGCGCCGTCGAGAAGTTCGACTTCGAGAAGGGCTTCAAGTTCTCGACGTACGCGACGTGGTGGATCCGGCAGGCGATCACGCGCGCCATCGCCGACCAGGCGCGCACGATTCGTATCCCCGTCCACATGGTCGAGACGATCAACCGACTCATCCGCGTCTCGCGCAACCTGCTGCAGGAGCTGGGCCGCGAGCCGACCGTCGAGGAGATCGCCGAGGCGATGTCGAAGGGCCAGGAGGTGGTCGTCACGCCCGAGAAGGTGCGCGAGATCATCAAGGTCAGCCAAGAGCCGGTGTCGCTCGAGACGCCGATCGGTGAGGAGGAGGACTCGCATCTCGGCGACTTCATCGAGGACCGCGGCGCCCTTGCGCCGGCCGAGGCGGCGTCGCACCAGCTGCTCAAGGAGCAGGTCGAGGCGGTGCTCGACTCGCTCTCGGGCCGCGAGCGGCGCGTGCTGCAGCTCCGCTTCGGGCTGGAGGACGGGCGCGCTCGGACACTCGAGGAAGTGGGCAAGGAGTTCAACGTGACGCGTGAGCGCATCCGCCAGATCGAGGCCAAGGCGCTGCGCAAGCTTCGCCACCCCAGCCGGTCACGCAAGCTGAAGGACTACCTGGAGTAGGGCCGGCAGGCGGGCGGCTGCCGGTCGGGCGGCTGCCGGTCGCGGGCGCGTCTGGCGGCACGGTTCTGCCGTGACGCGGGAAAAACCGTGCTTGTTGCCGTCGAGCGGCAACAACGATCGGCGAGCGGCTGGAAGCGGCACCGGCCAGCGCCTTCGGCACCGGAAGTCGGCCGGTCCTGCCGCGGGACGGCACACGCGGCCGCACGGTCGACGACGCCGGTTTGCCGGCTGTCGTAGCTGCCGTGCGACGGCAAACCGCCGGGTAAGCCGCCGGTAAGTCTCCGTCAAGTCGCACTCGCGATCATCGTCGCCATGGCGACGAGGCAGCGAGCGGCGGATCGGGGGGCGGAACGAGGTGCATGGCTCCTGGTCACGATCGGCCGGGAGATCCGCCTGGCACGGCGCCGCCTCGCGCTCAGCCTTGAAGTGGTGGCCCAGGCAGGCGGGATATCCGCCTCCGAGCTGTCGCGTATCGAACGCGGTCTTGCGCCATGGGCCGCATCGCCCTGCTCGCCCGCCTCTGCGCCATCGTTGGCCTCGACCTATCGGCAAAGACGTACCCGGGCGGTACCCCGCTGCGCGAAGGTCGCCATGCCGCGCTTCTCGACGGCCCGCGCGCGAGGCTTCACCGCAGCCTCCGCCGGATCCCCTTTTTGGCGTGGTGGCCGCTTCGACGCTGCTTTGCCATGTGCATCATCGTGACGAGCGCCGCTTTGCCGGCGCTTACTCCGCGCTTGCCGCCCGCTTTTCTGGGCGAGCAAGGCCGACTCCGTCCTACCCTCGACAGCATGGACAGAGCCGTTGTCTTCGATCTCGGCGGGGTGCTGATCGACTGGAACCCGCGCCATCTCTATCGGAAGCTCATCGCCGACGGCGAGCAGATGGAGTGGTTCCTGGCCAACGTTACGACCCCCGAGTGGAACCTGCTGCAGGACCGAGGACGGACGCTGGCCGAGGCGACAGACGAGCTGGTCGCCCGGCATCCGGAGCACGAGCAGCTGATCCGCGCCTACTACGAACGCTGGCCGGAGATGCTGGCCGGGCCGATCGATGAGAACGTGGTCACGCTTGCCGAGCTGCGCGCCGCCGGCGTACCGCTCTACGCGCTGACCAATTGGTCGGCGGAGACGTTCCGCATCGGTCGCCGTTCGTTCGACTTCCTCGACTGGTTCAGCGGCATCGTCATCTCCGGTGAGGAGCGCCTGGCCAAGCCCGACGAGGCGATCTTCAGGATCCTGCTCGACAGGTTTCAGCTGCGCTCGGCCGCGACGACGTTCATCGACGACTCCCTGCCCAACGTCGAGCAGGCGCGCCGGCTGGGCATCGACGGTGTCCACTACACCAGCCCGCCTCAGCTTCGTGCCGACCTCGCCGCACGCGGACTGCCGATCCGCGCCTGACCAGAGCACACGATCGGGCTCCAGCGGCTGAGCCTCGACCACAACGCTGTACGGAAACACGAAAAGACCCCGGCCGGAGATCCGGCCGGGGTCTTTTCCCGCTGCCGCGTGGCCGCGGCTCGGCTGCTATGGCGTTGGGCTGGGATTCCCGGTTCCCGGGCTCTCGGCGGCACCCGGGCTGCCCGTTGGCTGCGCACCCGGCGTCCCCTGCGTTCCTGAGCACAGGAAGTTGATCAGCAGCGGGTCGCCCTGCTGGGTCTGCGCGACGACGTAGCCGCTGAGGCCGTTCGGTGCGACCGTGCCGGTCAAGACCTCCGGCTGACCGAGATCCTGGCCGTTCAGCTGCCCCGAGAGCTGGACGTTCTCGGCCAGGACGGTAAACGGCAGGACGTCTTCGCTCGTCAGCGCCGGCGACGCGCCGGGACTCGGCGAGCCGGTCCCCGGGCTGGGCGATGCGGTGCCGGGCTCCCCCAGGCCACGCGCGAGTCGGATGCTCAGGGTCAGTGAGCCTGCGGCGGCCACCGTGTCATCAAAGATCACATCGAGCATCGACCCTTCGCCGGGCGTGCCAGTGGGCGTACCAACCGTTCCGGGGTTGCTGATTGTGCAGCGGCCGCCCTCCAGGACGGTCAGCGTACCGCCGACGTCGACGACGGCTGTCGCCTCGAGTTCGCCTGCGGTGGCCGGCGTAGGCGAGGCGCCCGTGCCGATGCCAGGCGAGGGGGAACCGACACCAGGCGAGGGTGATCCCACGTCGGGCGAGGGCGATCCCACATCCGGTGACGGTGAACCGACACCCGGCGAGGGCGAACCATCGCCCGGCGAAGGCGAACCATCGCCCGGCGAAGGCGAACCGTCGCCCGGCGATGGCGAACCATCGCCCGGGGCCGTTGCCGCCGGCGATCCGGTCGGCGACTCACCGGCGCCGGGCGTCCACTCGGCGTCGTCGGTGTCCGCCGCACACGCCGCGGCGATCAGGCCGGCCGCCGTGATGGCCGCCAGAACCTTCGTGATCGATCTCAAATCGACCTCCTTCCGGCTTCTTCGCGCGCACTCGGCCGCACGTCGAAGCGACGCCTGGTCACGAATGGGGAAGGTCGAAAGTCGGCCGTGTCCCCCCAGCCGCGCTAGTCGAAACCGCCGGTACTATCGGTACTGGTGACCGGCGTTTCCCGTCATCCTCGCCGGGACGAACGTAACAGCCGGATGACACCCCGCGACCGATGGCAGCGCGTATGCTCGTCGCCATGACTGCTGAGCTGCCGGTTCGCGCAAGCCTTCGCCTCGTCGGCGACGGGATGGAGGTACCACTCGTCACCGGCGGCACCGCTCGCTACGTCAACCTCGACTTCGCCGCCAGCGCTCCGCCCCTCGTCCAGGTCGCCCGAGCCGTCGAGGAGATGGCACGCTGGTACAGCAGCGTCCATCGAGGTGCCGGCTGGAAGTCGCAGGTCGCGACTGCCGCATATGAGGGCGCGCGCGAGGCGATCTGCCGCTTCCTGGGCACGCGCCCCGACGATGCCGTCGTCTTCACGCGCAACACGACCGACTCGGCCAACCTGCTGGCAGCGAGCCTGCCTGACGGCGCCAGCGTGATCGCGTTCGCCGTCGAGCACCATGCGAACATGCTCCCGTGGCGCCGGCATGGCGTGCGATACCTGCCGATTCCCGATGCGCCCGGCCGAGTCCTCGACGCCCTCGAGGAGGCGCTGGCCAGCAGCCCGTCGCCGGCGCTGGTGGCAATGACGGGTGCCTCGAACGTCACCGGCGAGCTGTGGCCCGTGCGTGACGCCGCCCGGCTCGCCCACCGCTACGGTGCGCGCATCTTCGTCGACGCTGCGCAACTCGCGCCGCACGTCCCGATCGACATGCTCGCCTGGGAGCTCGACTACCTCGCTCTTTCGGGGCACAAGCTGTACGCGCCGTACGGCGCCGGCGTTCTCGTCGGGCGGCCCGACTGGTTGGCCGACCACGATCCCTACCTGCGCGGCGGCGGCGCTGTCGAGTTCGTGACCCTCGAGGACGTCTACTGGGCCCAGCTGCCCGATCGGCAGGAAGCAGGCACACCCAACACGATTGGCGCGGTCGCGCTCGGCGCGGCGTGTGAAACGCTCGATGGCGTCGGCATGGGCCGACTCGAGAGGGAGGAGCGCGAGCTCTACGAATACGCGCGCGCCCGCTTGTCCGCCGTCCCCGGCGTGACCCTGTACTCGCTCTGGCCGGCCGATCATCCGCGACTCGCCATCCTGACCTTCAACGTCGACGACGCGCACCACTCGCTCGTCGCTGCCGCGCTCAGCGCAGAGCACGGCATCGCGGTGCGCCATGGCTGCTTCTGCGCCCATCCGTTGGTGATGCAGCTCCTCCACGTCGGCGAAGACGGGGCAGACGCCATCCGGCGGCAGATCGCGGCAGGCGACAAGACGCGCGTCCCGGGCGCCGTGCGGATCAGCATCGGCGTGGGTACGACGCGCGACGACATCGACGCGGCCGTCTCCGCGATAGCCGCCATCGCTGACGGCGGCCCGCGCTGGACGTATCGCCAGTCCCGGCAGAGCGGCGAGTACGAGCCGGTTCCCGATCCCCGGCCGCTACCCAGCCTTTCCTTCCGCCTGGCGGACCGCGCGATCCACCACTTCGGCGAGTCGAGCTAGGTTCCGATCGTCAGACCGCCTCGTAGTCCCAGCTGCGGCGCCGGTCGAGCTGCTCCCACTCACGCCGCAGGATGCTCATCAGGTGGATGTCCACGAACCGCCCGCGGCGGAAGAACGCGCTCCGCTTGGTGCCCTCCAGCACGAAGCCGCACTTCTCGTACGACCGCCTGGCGCGCGAGTTGAACTCGTAGACGTCGAGCCAGACGCGCTCCAGGCGGAGCTCGCCGAAAGCGAAGTCGGTCAGCGCGTTGAGTGCGTCTGTGCCGTAGCCCTGGCCCCACAGGCTCTTCTCGCCGATGCTGATCCCCATGCCGGCGCTGCCATTGATGTGGTCGAGGGCAAACAGCCCGACGGTGCCTATCGGTTGGTCGTCGTCGATGCGGCAGATGACGAAGTGGTAGCCCTCCCTGCCCTGCCCGGCGAGCATGCGCTCGAACCAGCCCTCCTCGAGCGGCACGGAGAGGGGAGCGCGCTGGCTCAGGAACGACGCGGTCTCGGCGTCGTTGAACCAGCGGACGAAAAGCGGGATGTCGGAGCGCTCAGAGGCGCGCAGGAAGACGCGCTCGCCGCGCAGCATCGGCAACGACCGCTCGCCTGCCGGCGGGCGGTCGGCGGCCATCACGGCGTCGCCGCTCATCAGGTGTTGGCCGCGTACGCTTGCCGCAGCCAGTCCAGCAGCTCCTCGTCGACGTCGTCGACCGACGTCAGGCGAACGACGTGCGTGACCGAGCTCTGCGCGAAGTTGCGGGCACGCTCGAGACGCGCGGTCGGCGGCTGTCCGGCGGGCAGGCGCAGGCCGAGGTCGAGGCGCGTGCGCGTCGTCGGCTGAAGAGCCGCGAAGGTGCGTCGCGGCGTGATCAGCGCAACGTAGGTCTTGCGCGCCTGGACTTCGACGTCGCCGATCGTGGGCAGCACGGCGAGGATGGCATCGAAGATGGGCCGCAGCGCCGGGCGGTCGGCGTACTGGCCGTCGATCAGCTCATCGGCGCTGGCGCGCAGGTAGTCGGGATAGCCGAACCGCTCCATGACGAGCAGCATCTGCGGGTAACCGGTCACGCCCTGCTCGGTCAGCCACGCGCGCAGGCTGGCCGCATCGGTGAACCCCTGCTCGCGTACGCGCGCGTTCCATGTCTCCAGCCCCTCGCCCGTTCGTTCGACCAACCAGGCGATCTGCTGGTCGCGCATCTCCTGCCACGAGCGCGGTCGACGAGTCGGTGGCCGCTCGGTGTCAGTCATCTCCTTCCACTCCCGTCGCGATCGGCATCCCCGACCGGCTCCAGTCGCTGAACGAGCCGACGTACAGGATCGGGTCGTCCAACCCGGCAAGTCGCATCGCCAACCCATTGTGGCAGGCGTTGGTACCACTGCCGCAATAGGTCACGACCGCGCCATCGTCCGCGCCCAGCCCGGCGAACCGGCGCCGGAGCTCGGCGGGGGCGAGGAAACGTCCGTCGGGGCCCAGATTGCCGGTGAACGGCGCATTGACGGCTGTCGGGATGTGGCCGGCAGCCGGGTCGATCGGCTCGAACTCTCCGCGGTAGCGCTCGGGCGCGCGAGCGTCGAGCAGGCGCACCTCGCCCAGGCGTTCGTTCAGTCGCTCGCGGTCGATCACTCGTCGCCAGCGCCGGTCCAGCTCGAGCCTTGCCGGCGCGTAGCTTGGCACATCGGCGCTGAGCGGCTGCTGCGCCGCTTTCCAGGCGTCGAGGCCGCCATCGAGCACGGCCACGCCACCGCGATGGCGCAGGTTGTCGAGCATCCACCACAGCCGGACGGCGCTCGCCCCAGCGTTGTCGTCATAGGCGACGACGAAGTGATCGCTGCCGATGCTGACCGCCTCGAGGCGCCGGCGGAAGTCCGACGGGTGGGGGAGGGGATGACGGCCCGGTGCGCCGAAGCCATGCACGTCGGACAGGTCCTCGTCGAGGTCGAGGAAGATCGCGCCCGGTATGTGACCTGCCTCGTATGCCGCCTGCCCGGCGCCCGGCCGATTGAGGTACCAGCGCACGTCGACGACGCGCAGCCCCTCGTCGCCGATGCGTCCGGCGAGTCGGTCGGCCGATATCAGCGCCATCCGTTGAGTATGACGCTCGCCGTGGGGTCGTAGCCCACAGGGCCTGAGCGAGGCCATGCTATGCTGGTGGCCGGCGCGTCGTTCTGACCGTCGCCGCGGTCGCCAGACGGCGACCGGTTTCGCTCCGGCGTAGCTCAGTCGGTAGAGCGGGCGGCTGTTAACCGCCATGTCGCAGGTTCGAGTCCTGCCGCCGGAGCCACTTTCACGCTCAATCTTGCCCTTCCTGGGTCCCTTCAACCGACTCTCCGCAGCCCTATTTGCCCTGCCCGTGACTCTCAGCGTGACTCTCAGCGCCCAGTCTGCGCTTGCGTTGAAGCTGGCCCGTAAGCAAATCCTTCACGGCCCTATGAGCCGCGCCTGAGATCCCCGACACGTTCTTCCTGGCGCTCGCGAGCGGTTAAGAGCGGTATAACGGCGCCGGCGTGTCGCCCGAACACGTCACCATGCCGACTGCGCCGTCATCTGACCTACGGGCGCGATGTGCGCACCGGGCCTGCTGGGGGCTCGGCGGACGAACAATGACTGTGACTCGCGACGCCTTGCGAACGGTGCTTTGGCGGTTTGGAGCAACTACGGCTCTCGCCAGGAGCCCGTGGAAACGCGGCGACTTAGGCTGCGGGATACGCCTCGCCGGCCAGCCAGCGTTCGAGGTACGGGCGTCGTGAGACGTCGACCACTTCGATGCGAAAGCCGAGTGGATCGCGCAGGTAGAAAACCTGACGCGAGATGTGGCGACCCGTGCCACCCCTCTGTGGATCGAGGAACTCGGCCTCCAACACCAACCCGCGGGCCACCAACCGCTTGGCCTCTGCGGCTGCGCCGTCAACGTGCACGCCGATGTGGTCAAGTCGTGGCCTATCGCCGCGGGCCAAAGGCTATTGGGCTCATCGTGGGCTTCGATGACCTCCAAATGTGGCGGCCCCTGTACCGAAAAGGCGCTCTAACCAACGTACTGACGATGGACCCATTCGTTGGGTCGGAATCGCACGCGGACAGCTATCGAGAAGAGTGTCGATCGCCTCGGCGCCGCAGCGGGAGATCGCCTCGCCCAGCTCGAGCTGAACGTGGCTGTCATCGACGCGGCTGTCACCGACACGCGGCGGGCCAAGGCCGGCGAGATCGGTCAACGCCTCGGCATGACTCGCGACGAAGTGTTGGAGTCGCCCCAGGTGCTCATCGGTACCGTTGCCCAGATCGGCGAACAGCTGGAGCAACTGCGCGCCGATTTTGGCTTCTCCTACATCGCCGTGGCAGAGCGAGGCTGGCAAGCTTTGCCGCCTGTAGTCGAGCACCTGAGCGGGCGGTGAAGTTACCAACCGGCACAATCTCGGCACGGAGAGCGAGACTTCAGCTTGACCGCTGGCATTCGTGGTGACATTCGTCGCCGCGAGCCACCTAGAGCCATCGCATGCCGAGCGGATCGGTGTTCGGGCTCGAGACGGACCGTGAGTAGCGGTCGATGGAGAGCGGCTCGGTGACGGCCGGTAGGGGCGACGAAGGTTGGATGAGGTGTACCCCGGAACCGGGAATTGCAAACGTAATCGTGTCGGCGGCGGGGTTGGCGTTGGCTGCGTCGATCGCTTCCCTGAGACTGCAATGTCCGGGTGCTGGCGCGGACGTCCCATCGTCGAAGTTGTCGGCCGCGGTTACGACAAAGCCGGCGGCCAGTGCCGGCGTCGGCGTTACGAGTAGTACTGACGCAGTGAGCGCTAGCGAGCTCAGAACGGTAGACCGCATCTTGGGTTCCCGTCCCGTCATGGCGCTTCCAGGGCGAGGCCTGGAGTGACGAGATGTAGCGACAACCAGCCGTCCACGAACTGGTCACGAGCCCAATTCGCGACCTCGAGACGGACCGCGTGGCCGCTGGAAAGGCGGGCAAGGGCACACGCATTCTGCACATTCGATCGCTCGACGTTCTCGATTTGTGCGGACCGCAGGGTGGCAACCGGCGCGGATACCCTCCCATCGGGGAAGACGCGCGCGATTCGGGTCTCCATGTAGCCTCCGACGACAATCGTCCCTCCGTACCAATGCGCCTCGGCACAGGCGAGATAGATGCCGTCGACCGGCGCGAAGATGCGATCCGTTTCCGTGTCGCTGAGCATCTCGGCGTTGTCGAAGTCGCGGAGCAGAGGGGCGAGGGTTACCGGTGTTCCATCCCCCACCACCCGGGTCGCATTGACGAAGGCTCTGGCCGCTGGAAAGGCGTCGTCCGCGATCTCGTCGACCGTGATGGACCCCGGCGTGACTTCTCCGGGTGGGCCGGCAGGACCGGCTGGACCAGCCGGACCAGGAGGACCAGAAGGGCCGGGCGGACCGACAACGTTCCACTCCACCGCCCGCTCGCCTGACCTACAGTCGTCGGCGCCGGCCACCAGACGCAGCTGTCCGGTACCGGACTGCGCACAGGCGTGGATGGTGTTTGTCTCGTGGCCGGCCAGGACGGTCGCCGCGGCGAACGCCATGACTGCCACCGCCGCGAGGACACTCGCCGTTCGCATGGCGCTCATCCGAAGGCGCATGCGACGCGCGGGTGACGGAATGTCAATCGTGAACTCCATGTCAGACGTCCTCTCCTCTGCTACAACCGTTGTGGATCGCTGGAGCGCAGTTCTCTATCACTGACCGCTTGCCTCCACGAGGCGCTCGAAGTCGACAGCGCCCGTCTCGAGTGCTTGGCGCAGGGTGGCCAAGGACGGAGCCTCGAAGAGGTGAAAGCAGACCTCGTCGCCCGGAACAAAGATCGACTCGACGTAGCGAACGAGGCTCGGTGAGCCTGCGGTCGCCGCCGCGGCGGCCCGCGCGGACTCCTCAGCCATCGTCGCATCGGCCGCTGAGGAGTGGTAGCTCTCCACGAGGTATCGCATCGCGGTAGCGGCTATCTCGTCGCCGGCAGGATGGTGATCTCGCCCTGGAACCGGAGGCTCGCGGCGTCAATGAGCTGCCCCTCCTCGTGGACGCGGGCGCCTGCCATCCAGCCCGAGTCCACCGTCCCGTTCATAACCACGCGGCCGGTCCTCAAGTTGAGGATCCCTTCCGTCAGCGCCACGAACGAGTAGTCGGGATCGTCAGCCACGACCACCCAGTCGAAGCTGACGTGCCAGACCTGACCCGTCTCGTCCGGAGCGGCCAGCAGGTGAGTCGTCAGGTCACCATCGACGGCCCCCGACACCGTCCCTTCCCAGACCCCTCCGGGATCGACGATCGACTTGTCGAAGCTGATCCGGATTGGTGCGTTCGAAGCCATCGCGGGCGAGCCGACCAATAGCGTCGAGAGCAGGGCTACTCCGGCCAGCCTTGGCAATCTGTTCATCAGTGCCTCCCGTGTTACGAAACTGAGCGCAACGTAGGAGTGGCCGACGGACGCCGGCAATTGCGGAAAGCCCCACACTTTTCGCGGCGGACCGGCGCCAACCAGAGCCGAAAGGATCAGACCGATCGGATGGCGTGAGCCTCTCTGTCACCGCCTCCCGCGGTCACGGCTCGCAAGCTCCACGCGCGACGCGACCCCGAGCTTGTCGTAGATCCGTGTGAGGTGCCGCTCGACGGATGAGACGGTCACGAACAGCGCCGCGGCGACCTCCTTGTTGGACAGGCCGTCGGCAACCAAGTCTGCGACGCGGCGCTCCGTCGGCGTGAGCCCCAGCTGAGCGCGTCGGCCGCCGATCCGCGCCAGCTCCTCGTGGGCGTGTTCGCTCCAGATTGGCGTTCCGATCCGCTCGAAGATAGCCATAGCATCCGTCAGCGCGTCGCGCGCCTGGCGCCAGCGCTTTGCCCGTCGCAGCGTCTGCCCCAGGACAAGCAGCGTCCGACCGCGCTCGAACGGCACGGGCAGGCGCTCGTGTTCGACCATGGCGGATGCGAGGTGCTGGATCGCCGCCGTGAGATCGCCTTCCTCGGCAGTGAGCAGCGCGCGGTTGCGCGATGCCTGCGTCAACGCCCATGTGCTGTCCAGCCGTCTCCCCTGCTCCTCGAGGATCTCGAGGAGCCGCCGCGCCTCGTTGTGGCGCCCCACGCGGATCAGAGCCTCGATCGTGTTCGGCAGGACCGGGTAGACGCTTGGCTCCCCGTGGCCCGACGCCAGCAGCTCGTCGGCCAGGCCCTCCAGGTGCGAGCACGCCGCCACCGGATCGCCGACCGAGAGCTCCAAGAAGCCAAGTACCGCGAGGTTCTGCGCGCGGAAGATGTGGTCGCCGAACGAGTCCGCCTTCACGAGGCCCTCTTTCGCAAGCCGGCGCGCCTCCTGGACTTGGCCTTCGTACATGGACACCAAGGCGAGCCCGTACAGCGCGCCGCCTTCGGGTTGTCCCACGCCTGGCTGTAGCGCCAGGAGGTACTGCTCCTCCGCGTACTCGCGCGCCGGCTCGAGGTTGCCGGCGCGGCACTCGAGCTCGACGAGATGCAGGTCGAGCGAGCTCTGGACGTTCACGCGGCCGTGCTCGATGGCGTCGTGGCGGGCCTCCACCATCAGCTGTCGGGCCGCGTCCAGCCGATCGGCGTACATCAATGCCATGGCATACGTCTGCCGCGGCCCGTAGGCGATCGGTTCCGTCGCGGCCGCTTCCTCCGCCAGCGCGCGTTGCCACCAGCCGTCGTCGTGTCGGTTGCCCGCCAGCGCGTCGAGCAGGCCGAGATTTCCAAGGGCACGGGCCCGCACGCCGTGATCGTCCGTCGCAGTCGCGCTGGCCACCGCCTTGCGGGCGTCGTCTCGGGCGGTCTGGAGATCGCCCTCAACGAGCTTCAGGACGCTCAGCGTCACGTGGACGTTCGTCCGCAGCGCCGCATCGGTCCCGGCCTCCGCCAGCGCCCGTTCGTGCAGCGTGCGGCTGCGAACCACGCCGCCAGTTCCTCCAGCCGCACCGTGCAGGGCGCGGGCTCGAAGCGGTCCGGGCGGGAGGTCGGCGACCAGCGCGGCGAACACCTCTTGAGCCCGCAGGTGGTCCCCGACCGCCTTGACGTACTCCCCCAGCGCCAACCTCCGGCTGATCCGGTTCGCCTCCTGGCCGGATGGCGTCAGTTCCACGGCGAGCTCCATCAACGCGGCTGCGCCGTCTGGAGCTCCACGTCCGGCGGCTTGCCGGGCGGCGTCCTCCAGGGTGGCTGCCACGTCTGCCCGGGGCTCGACCACGCTCAACGCCAGGTGCCGGGCCCGCTCCTCGGCGTCGGCAACCTGCCCTGCGAGCTCGCCGTGCAGCCGTCGCCGCTCACTCGGGGCGAGGGTGTCATAGGCGGCAGCCGCAATGAGCGGATGGGTGAAGACGAGCTCGTCTCCTTGCGGCTCGACGAGACCGGCCTCACGCGCCGCCGCCAGCGCAGCCTCGTCTCCGATCGCATCGGCGGTCGGACGGGAGAGCGCGGCGACTGTCGCTAGCATACGACGCACCTCTTGGGGCTGGGCGGCGAGCCGGTCTCCGATGAGGTGCCTCAGCGACGGCGGAAGGGAGAGCGGACGCCCGGGACGCGGTGCTACCTCGCGGCGCATGACCCAGCGGGCAAGCTCTAGCGCGTAGAGCGGATTCCCGCCCGACGCTTCGCGGATGCGCGCCAGGATCGGGCGGGAGAACGTGGCGCCAAGTCGCAGTCGGAGGAGGCGCTGTAGCGCACCCAGGCTCAGCGGGCCGACCTCGAGGCAGGCCAGGTCTCGGCCCGCGAGCGCCCGGTCGAGATCGAGCGGTGGTGGCTCGCCTGGCGCCGTCGGCCGGCGCGTGAGCAGCAACCAGACCGACTCCGTCGTGAGACGCCGCGCCGCGTATCCCAGCAGCCGGGCTGAGGGGCGATCGAGCCATTGGACGTCGTCGATTGCGATGAGGACCGATCCGCTGGCAGCCAGCTCCCGAAGGCTGGAGAGGCAGGCCGCGGCGAGTGCGGTGCGCTCGAGCTTGGCATCGGTCTCGTCGACAAGGAGCGCGCTGGCCAGGGCGCGTCGCTGCGGTGCGGGCAACGCCGGCAGGACACTCTCCACGAACGGACTAAGCAGGTCTCCCAAGCCGGCGAGGGAGAGCTCCAGCTCGCTGCTCCGCGGGGTTGCGCGCAGCACGCGGAACGAACGGTGGCTCGCCTCGTCGACGCCGCGCTGCCACAACGTCGTCTTCCCGATGCCCGGCGGTCCGTCGAGCAGCAAGGCTCCAGGCCGGCCGTCGAGGAACGCAAGCAGCTGACGAAGCTCCTGCTCCCGGCCGATGACCTCGCTCTCGACCTGCATCTCCAAGAACCGGCTGCCTCCCGCCGGAGCCTAGTCTACGTCGCGCCGGCTCCTTTCCGATGCGCCCTGCAGGTGCACGTACTCGGCACGCAGCCGCCCCCCCGACCGCCGGTACAGCCGCACGGATGGCGTGTCACCCTCGAGGAACGTGACCGTCTCGTGCACCACAAGCCGTCGCGCCCGCTCGCTGAC